>CAZMXQ010000158.1:0-1502 GCA_964570335.1 uncultured Methanosarcinales archaeon | reverse complement strand
TGCATCTGCCTCGTAAGCAGAAGGTCGAGGGTTCGATTCCCTCCAAGGGCTTTGGGCATCTGATAATTTTAAATATTGCACAAGAATCCTTTGGATATGATCTTTTGGGATACTGATTTGGGAACAGACGTATATGATGAAATTGAAAAGCTTCCTAACTATCTAACATCTTGGCCAATGCCAGAGGGTTTTACGATTGACGATATATTGGGAGATCTGGAAGAAGCTATTGAGTCGGAGGGACTTAAGTATGTCCGCCAGGAGTATGGAAAGGGTTTTGTAGAGCACACTATTGTTGATGGTGATCTGGGAGGACCTACTGTCGCAAAGATCAACTCAGGTTTCGATGGTCAACTATTGGGGTTAGAACAACAAAATTCTGAATATGCCGAGCAGTTCAGGAGAATTTGTTATTGGATGAATGATTATATGGAAGCCTTAAGTAGGGTAGATCGAGAATACTGATGTATTAGAATTCTAGTCTCTGACTGTTACTTCAGCTCTTTTATGAGATGCTTACATCTGTCTATTGCATGTCTAGCCAGATTAAAATCCATCATCTTTCCATAATAAGTGAGAGAATTTCTTTTATATCTCACATCGTCAAATATATTGAAAAGGTCATCTCTTTCAAGTTGATCCCTAAGATAGAATCCCAAACATATGTGATTAATGATATTATATCCTTCTTTGAAAGCTCTTGCTTCTATCAGTTCAATTATTGAGGTATAATAATCTTCAAAGACAAAATTACAGTTCTTCTCTGTTATATCTCCTATTACGTCTAATCTTGCAAATGCAGTCTCTATTAGCGAGGCACTCCTCTGTTCATCAGGAGTTATAGTTTTAGTAGAATTATTCTCTAAGCATTCATCCCATGTTGTCTCTCTCATCTGAATACCTCAACGAAGCCATTAAGTATGATACCATTTACGACATTGTTCGCAAGCCTAGGATTTGAAATCTCCTTTATACTCTTATGTCGTATTATCTGGATCTCTCTTTTTAGTTCTTGTGCGAACCTGTCCAGTGATATCTTCTTCGTTGAAGGTGTCTCGATATAGATGTCAATGTCACTATCCTCTACATCTTCTCCTCTAGAGTATGAACCGAAAAGTATGATAGGAGGATTACTGAGCTCTTTTTTTATGTGTTCTATGAGCCCTGACTCATGAAGTCTTTTTATGTTATATAGCTTCTTCTGGAGCAGGAACTCTTCTTGTCTTGTGGCAGTATAGAATCTTATTCCAGAGATCTCGACTATCTTCAGGATATTCTCTTCTTTGAGTTCTTTGCAGTATCTCACTACAGAAGGGAAAGGTAGGCTTAGTTCTCTCTCGATATTTCTGAGCCTGAGTCTTGCAGTTGGATTATCAAAGAAGTATTCTTTTATCTTTGTCTTTATCTTCATGATAATAAATAATATCAATTGATATTTAATATTATTGGAACTTCCTTATCAAAAAATACATGTCTTCAATTATCTTATTGGCCTCTTCTTC
>CAZMXQ010000157.1:0-1614 GCA_964570335.1 uncultured Methanosarcinales archaeon | reverse complement strand
AGCTCAAAGAAGGAAAATTCAAGATGGCTGACATATATATACAAGGTCTTGCAGACAAACTAGGTATAAAGCTTGAGGACACTAAAGGAAAGAAAGGAGAAGATGAGAAAGAAGGGAAAAAGAAAAAGGGTGATGATTGACTGCATATGGTGTTGTACAGGAAAGGTCTACAGCAAAGGAGTGTTGTGGTGAAAAGGACGGCAGTGATCTGCTTAATATTTTTAATGATTTTAGTTCTTCCTGGCTTTGCCTATGAGAAACCTCTTCCTATAGGTTCTTCACCTTTTTCTGATATAAACCAAGGTCTTAACATAACTAACGGCTTCTCAGATGAAGCTACATTGTATCTGCAATCGCCTTATGGTCATGATTTCTCATCTTTCGATCCTGAGAATGGTTTTTTCTATATGCCTGCTGATAATCTGACAAGCCAAGGAACTTATGAATTCTATATTAAGGATGATGGAGAGAGGAAACCTTCTGAAGGTACATTCGGTATATTCCTAAATGATCCCTTTGGAAGATATATGGACGAGTTTGAAGACTATATTTTTTCTGATCCTTCTGTACCAAGCGTATATTTTGATTCTGACTATCCTGACCACGACTGTTCTCCGCTTGATGGTGGATATGTATGTACTCTGGAATCATATCAGGCTAGTGAGATAAGAAGGATGTCGATGCTCTATTCCTACACGAGAAACGATACTTACCTTGACAAGGTTGATAATCTATTAGCAGAATGGGATGAAGAGCAGTGTAATCTGGAAGACGGCTCCTACCATTGCGATTCGCTACGGCTCTTCCAGGATGAAAGATATTCAGGCTCTTATATCCAAGCGAATACTATTCTCTCACTCTGGAAGGCATATGAACTTACTTCAAATGAGGATTTCTACGAGATGGCAATGAACTTCTCATATGGATCTCCTGAAGAGTGTGATCTAGAGACGGATTTCCTCTGCGAAAGGAGCAACGATAAGATAAGCACTCTTGATGAGGATCATGGACTTCTCATGAAGGCATTCTATGAGGCATACCTCAGGACGGAGGATGAGATGTTCCTCGATCGCATCTCTGGACTCATATCTGAGGCAGATTCTTTGGATAGTAGAGGGGCTGATTACTTGGAAGGGATGGCTCTTGTGAACCTCATATTAGAAGATGACCTTTCTAGTGATATAAAAGAGATCACACTAGATATCAAAGATAGTTGTGTTGAAGAAGCATGTGAAAAGAGAGATTTCTTCAAGCATATAAACGCTTTCAACATTATTTCGAGAACAACAGATTTTAGATCTGAGAGTTTAAGCTCTTCCTATATTGGAGAACGTGCAATCTTCGATGCTCTTAGTTTAGGCGTTGAAGAGGACTGCGACGATAATTCATGCCGTAGTCCCCATGAGCAGTATGGTATGACTGATGCCTATAGGACATCCGAGATGGATATCCTCAACAGAGATGATGGTTTTTATGGGTTCAACGTTGTTGAATCTGGATTATTAGAACAGATAAACCTTTCCATAAGATTCTCTGGCAATGTTTCAGATCCATCTATAAATTATCGTGATCCTGACATTGAAGAAGACTTTGAGCAGATCAATATCAGCAATG
>CAZMXQ010000156.1:0-1639 GCA_964570335.1 uncultured Methanosarcinales archaeon | reverse complement strand
TCTGGTGTCTTGAGCAACATAGGTAATGCGCTTGCAGACAGGATAAGAAACCCTAAACAAAAGGATGTGGCTTCTGGGAAGATGGATGATGTGGAAAAGGACTATAAGAAGAATAAGCTCGATACGAAGATTTCTCATGATCCAGAATTCTTCAAGACTAAGATAATGGACATAAAGACTTACGTGGATAAGGAGAAAGATATACTGAAGGAAGAGATTGAGCATAAGGGATCTATCGCTGAAGAGATTAAGAAGATGGCCGGAGTTATCAATAGCAGGATAACGAACCAGCTTGCTGCTAAGGACATAGCAAAGACAGCTTCGGAGCTTTCTGATGAGCTGAAAAAGAATGTGGAAAAAGAAGAGAATCATGATGAGAAGAGGGAGAAGAGGAACAGAAGGTATGACCGCAGAATATACCGTGACATAAGTAAGATGAAGAGTAAATTAACAAAGGATTATGAAACATCAAAAAAGAAGCTTGAACAGATGGAGTCCGATCAGAGATTGCAGGGATTGTCGAATTATGACGAGATACTCCGAAACGCAAGAAGCACCATAGAGAACCAGAAGCTCGAATTGGATACTCTAGTTGGAGGACCAAGCTCTCCTGTCCAAGGAGGCATGACAGGTCTTCTCACACAGCTAGAGGAGCTTCATAGGAAGGTAAGAAACGCTGATAAAAAATTATCAAATACAATTGAAGAAGTGCATAAAGAGCTGAAGAATATAGAATCAGAAGGACTGCAGACTTCAAAAAAGTTAGCTGTGATAGGTAATGAGGCAAACTATACTCTGTACGAATCCACTTCTAAGACATACTATTCCGGCCTCTTTCAGAAGAAGAATGAACTGGTGAACAAGATGAAAGAGATCTATGATGAATGCTCGACAGAGAGTGGTCTCCTGGCTAAGGTCCAACAGAGCATAGAATACATAGAGAAGTTCTTGGCTCAGCTTATGCAGATCAACAACATATACGAGAGCAGTTCTAATACTGCAGAGCAAGCTTTCAACAGGGCAAATGAGGAAGTCGATAAGAAAGTGGAGATGATGGATAAGGTCAAGGGTATGGTAAAAGAGGCCGAAGAAGAAGTCAACAATTACCTTACTGAGTATGATAAGATGACGGATGCTTTCTTCAGCACGAGTGATGATAATGTGTTCCATAATCATTATTACACACTTTCAAGTGGTCTGAGGAATTATACTACTAAATTGAATAATCTCCAGTCAAGTGTCCGTGGTGGACAGCTTCCTGAAGATGTGATAAGAGATACTGGAGTCCAGCAGGAAGTTGGCCAGATGACTGAGATAATAGACAAGATACAAGAATCTTCAAAGAAAGTCAAAGAGCTTTATGATTCATTCTATCAGATTCCTGGTGTTGTTGAGCATATAAGACAGAAGATAAGGAGTGAAGAGCTTAATAGTGGTGATAAGAATCTTCTTGCTGAGGCGATCAGCAGGACTCAGCAATTGATAGGATATGCAAACTTCGATAATAATCTGAGTAAGAAGCTCAATGATTTCTTGAACGAGAGCAACGAGCTGTATAAGGATGTTGAAAGGAGATTGGGCGCGCCAGATGCTCCACAAGCAGCTTCTTTCTAGGAATAATACTCAGATATGGCTTATC
>CAZMXQ010000155.1:685-1643 GCA_964570335.1 uncultured Methanosarcinales archaeon | reverse complement strand
GGCTCTCCATCATGCCAGAGTATCTTGGAGCTTCCGTGTCGGGCACTTCTGTCACATTGACCCAGAATGTCTCAAAGACAGATGTATAGTTCTCACTCTCGACATATTCTCCAGTTATGTTATATATCCCTAGGGAAGAGAAGGTCTCATCAATACTTATGCCAGAAGAGTCTTCTGAGAGGAGGGAACCGTTCTTCAGAAGCCTGAGTGTAGCTCCATCATCCCCTGTAACGAGTGATAGCTCGATAGGAATCTCTGTGCCCTGTTCTATGGTGATATTCTCACTGCTTTCGTTGAGAGTGAGCCCTATAGCACTCTCTGCCTTCTCTACAAGATATGTGAGCTCTGTGATATTCGTGTTCCCTGCAGTATCATTGGCAAACCATGAGAAGTCATAGCTCCCTGCAGCGAGGTCCATGAGTGTGACATTGAAGACACCCCCTGTCTGTGTAGGGGTGTGGTTGATGCCATCGAACTCCAGCAACACAGTGTCTAGGTTCGCGTCAGTGACAGTGGCATTGAAAAGGTATGGCTGTCCTGGGTCATATGTTGCAGGAGATACAGGTGATTCTACGATATCTGTTATCGAAGGATTCTCTGTGTCTAGCGTTATGCTCCTTGTCTCTAACGTGGCCGTGTTGCCTGCAGAATCAGTGGCGGTGGCATTATAATGGTAGAGCCCATCCTCAAGTTCTGTGAAATCAGCTAGAAGGGGTGATTCTGGAGAGCTTGCAGAATCCACAGGAGATGCTTCAGAGTCGAAGAGGTACACTGATATGCTTTCAAGATTGTCATCAGAAGCCGTGACATTGATGGATACCCAATCCTGTGACAGGATCACACCATCATCTTCGGTAGGTTCTGCATATTCCATCACCGGATCAGTGATGTCTATCGTCAATGTCCGGGCGTCTGTAGTGGAGCATTGTCCCATATCATCACATGCCTCAAGTTCCCA
>CAZMXQ010000155.1:0-675 GCA_964570335.1 uncultured Methanosarcinales archaeon | reverse complement strand
CATAGGTGCTCTCCCTCTTCAAGTGTCTCAGTGAATACATATTCTGTATCATTCATGCCTGAAAAGTCCGTATCGACAATCTCACTGTCAATGATAAGGCTAACGTTGACGATATCGTTCACAGAGCTTACGGTAGCATTGAATGTGTTCTCCTGCTCAGGCGAGAAATGATCATCATCAGGAGAATGTATCGTAATCTGTGGAGGGGGATCGTCAGATACCGTCACTATCCATGTCTCAGAGCTCTCTGTGAAGTTCTCGCTCTCAAGGTATCTTCCTGTGATGTTGAATGTGCCCTCCTCATCGAAGAGCTGTAAGTGGCTTAATGGAGGGAGACCATCCTCGAGTATCGTGTCGTTCTCCAAGAGCTGCAACGTCGCTCCAGTATCTCCAGTGATCTGTGTCACATTCAGCCAGGCCTCTGAATCTATGAGAATGGTCTTATCGCTCCTCTCACCGTCTATGAAAGCATGCACCTCAGATGTGGCCTTATCGATTGTCAGTATCTCAACATCCATATCATCAACAGAGGTCCAGTTCTCTCCACCGGTAGTGTTTATCTTGTAGCTGAATGTCCCAGCAGCAGCCTGTGAATCACTAGAGCCAACGTCAACCTCATCCTTCCATAGGATGTATTCTACGTCGCCATCCCCAAGATTGCTGGAAGAGATCCCT
>CAZMXQ010000154.1:0-1652 GCA_964570335.1 uncultured Methanosarcinales archaeon | reverse complement strand
TGATTCCTCTTTGCTTTCAGTCACATTGAGCTCTTGCTCTAAAGTCGTCTCGACTAGCTCCAGTGAGAAAGTCTCTTCGATATCGAATGTAGTCTGGTCATTCTCGGTATCACGAGTGCCATCTGGATTTCTCCAGTCACCTACAGCTACAGCCGTCTTACCACCATGACCTGCAGTGTTGTATATTGTGAACTCTACATTCCTGGTACAATCGTCTCCAGGAGATATCTCATCACAGTCTGCACGACCATCCTCCAGATCAGTCTCTATACCACTTGGCGTTATCACTATTATACTGGCATCCCTCATTGTCGCATCGCCAGTGTTCTCAAGCACATACTGTAATGTAATAATCTCTGGATCATCATGATAGACATCGGCAACATATACATCATCACTGCTTACAGTGAATGCACCAGTAGTATCAGGTATCGCATAGAAGACATCAGTATCCTTCCTTATCTCATAAGAGCCTAAAGTGTTGTTGACCAATACGGAGACATTATGGTATCCTTCAACTTCTGGAATATATGATATGTTGTATTCGTAATCATCGCCATCCACATAGAGATCATCTGTATTGATATCATATTCATCCGTCCCATCGCTCGAGGTGATATTCACCTCTACATTATTTACTGTCTCATCTGAAGCGAAGTCTATTGTTACCAGAGTCTCCTCATGATTCATCTCTACCTCATCAGGCGTTGCAATCGTCTCTCTTATGAATGGCACACCTTCTTCCGTTACCGTGAATTTGAATTCTTTTATCATAACATTATTTGCCTCATCAACAGAACTGACAGTGAATGTGTGGTTAGCTTCGGGCTGTTCTTCAGTAATCTGACATCCGAAGTCAGAAGGGGCTGCCATATATCCATACATATCATCTTCAACATGCTCCATCCCAAATGTATCTAATGGATCACATGTCGTCTCCAGGTATACTTCTACTATATCGAGGGTCGCATCACTCGTATTAGCCTTCCAATGCAATTCATTGTCGATGATTGCTTGGAAGTATGGATATTCCGGATATTCCGGCACCCTCAAGCCATCACCTTCATCGCTGTCCCATTCTGCCAATGTATACTGCTCAAGTATATCCTCATCCCCTGGATAGAAGAAAGCACCTTCAAGATCAGGGAGTATGTTGTTGAGTGTGAAATTATAGGAGATCTCAGCCCAGTTTCCTGCCTTGTCTTTTGCTAAGACTGTAAAATTCTTCTTTCCATTCTCATCAACACCATAACCTATATCACTCATATTTGTAGTCACAGTAAAGTGCTCCACATCAGTCATCTCCATAGAGACATTATACTCAGAAGATGATCCATATAAGACAACTTCCTCAGGATCCTGATCATCACCCCAGTTGTCGACATTAGAGACATTCACAGTGAACTCATATTCGTCTCTGCTATTGGAGATGTTATTCTCATCAGAGTATGAGAGCATGGAAAGTTCAGGAGGATTGTTATCAAAGATGACAGGCATCGCAACCTTCTTGATATTACCTGCTGGATCTATGGCTGTTATATTGACATGCCTGTTGTCATCTGAATCAGATATTGATACCTGATTGCTCTCCCACACATGACCTTCTGCTCCTTCACCTGTATAAACTAATCCCTGTCCTTCTGCTTCAACAG
>CAZMXQ010000153.1:0-1666 GCA_964570335.1 uncultured Methanosarcinales archaeon | reverse complement strand
CTACAGCTTTGATGTTTTCGATTGCCGCTTTCTCTATTGATGCTTTGTGGACAGCTATCGTCTCATCGTCTCTGCTTCTTCCATCATCAGCAGTTATCGTATATGTCCTTCTTTCTTCTACATATTTCTCTTCTGCTTCGATGTAGGTACTACAATAATCATAAGCTTTATTTTCGTGAGATGAACATCCACTATTTGATATTGTAAGCCCTTCTGCAGTTAGTTTTGGCGTATGGCTTCCCTCAACATCCATCTCTATCCTGTATTCTAGTCCTGGGAATATAGAGTTGCTTGTCGTGACCTCACCCGAGAAATAATCGTTATGGTGATATACTCGAACAGGATTAAGTTCTGGTGGTTCGTATTGTCTTATATGTATAGGATATGATCGGGAGAGTTCATTTTCCAGCTCATCTTCAAATCTTATCACTATATTATGCTCGCCTGTATCGTCTGGAAGTGATCCAGATGTGGATATCTTTTCATCATCCAGACAATCATCTCCAGAACATATCTCTTCATTAGCTATCGTTATCTCAAGATTTTCTGTATTAAGTCTTTCGTAGTTCTCGATATCTGCATCTATCTTGAAACTATCTTCTGTATAGTTGAAGTCGTCTGGATTTTCGTATTCTTCGGTGTTCGTGAAGGTAAAGCCTTCTATTGTAGGTCCTTGGTATTCTGAAATGTCAATAGTATATTCATTGAAAAACCAGTCATCGTCAGTATTGTATATCAACCTGACAACCGGTGTATACTCGATATTGTCTAGACCATTTTTAGAGGGTATGAATGTGATATCCATCTCATAAATATCGCCACTATTATCAAATTGACAATCATCATTTGTATCTTTGGAACTACATATGAGTTCATAACTATCTTCATCTGGGTTTTCATATAGTCGGAATTGTGCCTCATGATCGCCAACAAATTCAGTATCATAATCCTTAGGATCAATCTTGAAACTTACATCTATCTCTTCTTCTGAATGTGGTTCTCTTTCGGATACACTGAAATCATGTATTGTTGGACTAGTTTTTGTTCTCTGTTCAACCAAGACTTCCTTACTCTCATCTCTCATTTCCTCATTCCCTTCATCATAGTAATCTATTATAAGTTCTGCCTTGTAATCTTCATCAGGGTAATTGTCATATGTGAGGTTATAGTTTCCGTCCTCCATCTTTTCTATCTTGCAGTTCTGATTAGGACCGAATAAGACGTTTAAACCTGGAAAATCATCACCAGATTCAGCTTCACAGACGACATCATCGTCATCTATTCTAAGAGTCACTTTTATATCATCATTCTCTATATCATATTGGTTCATATCTATTATCCAGTCGATTTCTGGTGCAGACTCGTCGTGATCGTATTCTATTGTATCTTGCTCTGGCGAGATAATCTCAGGAGGTCTTTTAGTTATTGTTATGGTTTGTGTTGCAGTTGTTCCATCTCCCATCGGATATCCTTTAAATTCTAAATCATATTCTCCTGGGTCGTATTCATCAGAAGATAATGTATCCGACCATGTGAAAATATTTGTTGCGTCATTGTATTCGCAATTTCCATCATCTTCGTACCATATGCCCCGCGAAATTGAATACTCGCAAATTTTCTCGGAATTGTCATCACTATCATTTATATAGAATTCAAATCTTGAAAA
>CAZMXQ010000152.1:0-1669 GCA_964570335.1 uncultured Methanosarcinales archaeon | reverse complement strand
CCTCCCTGTCCTACTGAAACTTCAAATTCATCGTTAAAGTCAACATTGATGTTCTCTTCAAATACAAGTCCACCAGCTCCGCCTCCTGGTCCTTTATGATGACGGAAAGTGGATGCACCTGATCCTCCGCCACCTACAACAAGGACATCAATCTCTTCAACTCCTTGAGGAACTCTCCAAGTATCATCTCCTTCTTCGAAGACAATGACCTCATGCCTGCTGGAGAATTCGCTCCATTCAGCACCTTCTATAGTTCCGTGATTATCATTTCCTGAAAGGTCTTCAAGGATGCTTCCAGAGCCTTCATTCATTCCCAAATGTGCTAGTAGGCCGTCTTCAACATCCTTGTGCGTATATATATCGAGTATCTCTTCTTGAGAGAGTGATCTATCGTAGATACGGAAATCGTCAAGAGCACCAGAAAGAGAGTAGGTATTGGTATGGCTACTCATCAAGACAGGATTATCCCAATCTTTCACAGTATCAGTATTTGATGTACCGGCATGCATACCATTAACATAAATATCTATCGTAGCATCAGAATTGTAGACAAACCCATACATCACCCATTCATTTTCAACGGCTTCAACATTAGATTCATGCCAATTCCCATCAAAGAATTGGATGTTTCCGGATTCGGGACCAAAATTTCCTGACATGTCTATTATAAACCTATCTTCTTGGTCAATCAAATATGTGGCATCATCTTCGTCCTTCTCAAACTTCATAAACGTCGTAAGTGTCCATTCATCTGAGCTCTCATTGAAATCAAGAGAGACATAATCATTTTCACCATCAAATCTCAAGGAGTGGTATTCTGGTTCTTTCTCTGCCAAGCGACCAGTCAAGGTTCCTGGCTCTGTAGCAATCCACGAGACATAATTTGTATTGTGTTCGTCACATTCCCCGTCATAATCGAACTCGCAGAAGCGCACCATCGCATCCTCTGAAGAGATATTGGTGGCCTCTCCTACAATCACATCTTGTGTACCATTATAACCTTGGACTTCCACTTGTATGGAGGGTAAGGAAGAGAACATCCTGCTGAACTGGACTTCTTCCCAATCATAATCACCAGTGAAGACCTGACCCATCTCCACATGCTCAAGGAAGGGGTTGTTTTCAGGGTCTATAGCAATCCAACCCAGAGTCTCTTCTGGATGATCCAGATCACATTGGTCCTCATCCTCAGCGTCCATCTTGCATATCCCTGCTGTAAAACTTGAAGATGTGGTCTCTGTCACACGAGCCTCTACAGGGCTTGGACCATTATCACTCTGCACGGTTGCGAATACATAAGGATCCTCAATATCATCATTTAATGATGTGGTTCTAGTCTCACCACCTCCAATACCTGAACCTATAGTGAAGGTGCCCGCCTGTATGCCTTCGACATGGATAGCCTTTGCAGCATCTATTATCATATATCCTACTTTCTCTTCAATGCCATCATCCCTGCACCCATCTTCTGGAAGGTCATACTTAATGGAACAGACTCTGATCTCTGCTGATGTGCTCGTCACATTCGTGGATTCTATTATTATGCCATCGGTACCTTCTTGACTGTTCCTTGCTCCTACAACCACTGGGTAAGCATATTCGTTCTCAAATTCGACAGTTGTCCAATCACCACTAGCTCCTGTGAAGTTTCCTGCTTCCCCAAGAACTA
>CAZMXQ010000151.1:0-1677 GCA_964570335.1 uncultured Methanosarcinales archaeon | reverse complement strand
ATAACAGATCTTCTCTCCATATTCCCACCTCAGCATCAGCGAACCTGATACAATTTATAATCCTTATGGCTTCATATTTAATAAGCTTTATCGTAGAAAATCCGGAAGATTTCTTATTGTATCAGAAGGTTTCCTGGAGATATGCTAAGTCTTGAAAATGCAAACCATCTCTTACCAGCATCCTTCAAAGAAGCTCCTATGAGATATGTCTGATTGTCTATCATTAGGAACCTGTCATGGGATTTGGTGAATTCTTTCAATTCTAGATTCTTGTATTGCTGATTGAATCTATCCTTTGCCAGTTTTAGTCTTTCGGTTATATCTTTAGTGTATATCGTTATTTTCACGTTTTCTTTCTTGTTTGAGAGGAGCGTTAGTGTTTCTTCACTGATGTAGTTGTCAATCAGCGTTATAGAGTTCTTTGCTGATTTTATCAGATCGGTTATGAATTTATGAGCATCATATATCTGTCCGTCATAGAATATGCCTTGGCTTGGAGTAAGCTGCTTTGATTCTATGGCTTTGAAAACCTGATTGAGCTGTTCATCATGAGTTGAGAGTTTCTGGTCTATCTGCTGGAATTTCTGGAAGATATCTGCATTGTTCTGGATGAAATGACGCATTTCGACGAAAGCTCTCATGATCATTATATTGACTTCTACAGCCTTCTTGCTATTTAGAACACCTGAGAGCATAGCAACTCCTTGTTCTGTAAATGCATATGGCAGGTATTGTCTTCCTCCCCTTGTCTCTTTTGATGTCGCAATTTGCGACCTCAAAATCATTCTTAATTCTTCAAATTCTTCTGGATTCAGCTGAAACATGAAGTCTTCTGGAAACCTATCTTTGTTTCTCTTGACCTGCTCATTCAATCTTCTTGTCTCTACTTCGTATAGCTCAGCCAGATCCCTATCTAGCATCACTTGTTTCCCTCTTATTGTATGTATTTTGTCCTTTAAGTTCATATTATTGTGTTGCCTTTTTAGCTTTTATATGGCTTTCTAGGCTTTTTTCGGAAGAATTCTTTCTACATTAGAAGATTTCCGAGAGAAGCTTTCATTTTCTCTTGTATATGCGTTTCCTATGATCAAGATATTGTACGTATAAGATACCATCTGATGTATCCACATCAATCAAAGCTCTATACTCTCCTATCCGTAGTTTATAGAAATCATCACCTTCATAATGTTCCAGATAGGCAAATGGATCTTCTTTAACCTCTTTAAGCTTTGCTTTCACCCTACGAGACAATATCTTGTCACATTTCTCAAGAAATCTAGAAACCTTCGGGTGAAGCTTGACAGAGAACATCATAACTCAACATAATCTTCTTTAGGAGTCCTTCTTGCCTTTTCGAGAGCTTCTCTCGCTTCATCGCTCAGTTCATGATCTTCACGTAAGATGTTCTTTATGAGTTCAACATCTTTCTTGAGCGAAGATATATCATCTTCCACAATCTTGCTAGCCATAAGAGAGTAGTGTATAATGTAATTTATAAGCTTTATCGTAGAAAGATCGAAAGATTTCTTATTGTATTAGAAGGTTTTCTGGAGATATGCTAAGTCTTGAAAATGCGAACCATCTCTTACCAGCATCCTTCAATGATGCACCTATGTGGTATATCTGATTGTCTATCATTAGGAACCTGTCATGGGATTTGGTGAATTCTTTCAATTC
>CAZMXQ010000150.1:0-1759 GCA_964570335.1 uncultured Methanosarcinales archaeon | reverse complement strand
ATATTCATCCAAAATCGCCTCGTAGAAATTCTGTTCTTTGAATATTGGAATGCCTGTCTTCCTTGCCTGGATTATGACGTCATCTTTATTTCTCTTGAATTCTGATATTGTAGTTTGGAAGATTGATATCGGATATCTTGACGTGAGCTCTGCTTCTTTCTTGTTCTTTGATAGGTCATGTTTCTTGTTTGAGACAGTAAGTAAATCTATGTCGCTGTCTTCTGTCTCTTCCCCTCTAGAGGCAGAGCCGAAAAGGATTACTGTGTATATGTCATCAGGTAGGTCTTTCAGGAAATTATTCAATGGAGTCTTTATGTTATGGCTCAACTTATTGAATTCCTGTACTGCGATCTCTGAATATTTCAGAGCGGCTATCTTCTTATCCTTTATCCTGTAGAATGTGTTTGATTTGGTTTTCTCCTCTTCAAGAATTCTTGAATCTTTGAGTTTCTTCAGGGAGTTCTGGAGTGAACTATGTGAGAGATCAGAACATTCTTTTATCTGGTTATAATACGGTTTCGCTTCCTTGAGATCAAAGAAGACCTTGAATATCTTATCTTCGGGTTTCATATTTGGATAAGAGTTTCTTCGTATTTTTATAATTTACCATTTTTTGGTGTGATTTTCCCAAAAATTGGTGAAATTAATCTTTTTATGGCTTGAGAGTATCTACATCTCAAGTTCTGCGTCTATTGGAAATCTTCATAAATGAGTTTGATTTCCTCAGGATATGACTTATCTGAATGTTTTTATTGATGAAAGCGGTGACTTAGGTGCAAGAGGTTCAAGACACCTCATATTGTCATGTCTCATTGTAAATGATGATACTAAGTTAAGACGGATAATCAAGAACATGAGGAGAAACAAATTCAAGAAGGAACTGAGAAAAGCTCATGAGATTAAGGCCAATAATTCTTCTGAGGATTTACGAAAATATATGCTCAAAAACTCAATACAATCGACGATGCAAGAGTATTTCACATAGTCTTGGATAAAGAAAGATTATATAGTGATTTCCTTAAAGAAAATAGGCATAAACTATACAATTATGTTGCGGGTCGACTTGCCAAAGAGATGATGATTGATTGCTCCACTGTAGATATTAAGATTGACAGATCAAAAGGAAAGCAGATTCTTAGAGAAGATTTCAACAGTTATTTCAAAGAATGCTTGAAAGAGAAGTCAAACATTGATAAAATCAAGATCTCGCATAGCTTCTCACACAATTGGGATGGTCTTCAGTTTGCGGATCTCTTAGCTTGGAGCTGCTTTCAGCGTTTTGAGAATGGAAAAGATGAGTACCTAGATATCCTGGAAATCGAACAAGAATTATTTCAGATGTGGAAAAGATAAGCAGCACCTAATCACACGCAAACGTGCACCTCAAGGTACACTGGTGACTAGGTCTTACCTGCTTGTTCTTTGTAGTGTGTATATATATTTAAAATTTGTGTTAGATTTTGCAGAGAAACCATATTTTCTTATTGGCTCTTGCACGGACGTGTCCTGTGGATTGTGTTAACTTTGGTTTATATGTGTAAACTAAAGTTTCGTTTTTTTTGTGCAATGTCTTTCTTATGTACAGAAAAGAGGTTCTTGAGATAAATATAAAAATCATCTGTGTTGATTATTCAGGATGGATAAGTATAGGCTCATATTTGATGATATGATGGTCAAACAGCTCAGAAAGACCGACAATTCTGTCAAGAGACTCCTATCACGAATGTTCGACAATATGGACTCCAAGGGCCCTAATGCC
>CAZMXQ010000149.1:0-1772 GCA_964570335.1 uncultured Methanosarcinales archaeon | reverse complement strand
AATTGTATCAGGTTCGCTGATGCTGAGGTGGGAATATGGAGAGAAGATCTGTTATCACATTTGATGATTCAGTGAAGAAGAGAGTGGTCAAAGCCCTCGGATTCAAAGAAGAGAAGGGAACAAAAAGGTTAGTGAGAGAGAATGGGAAGATTGCAATCTCACAAGATTTCCAACCTATAACCATGGATAATTTTGGTGGTGTACTTCAGGGCTCTAAAATTCCTATAAAAAATGATGAATCAGAATTGATCAAATATTTTGTTTCTAGGAAAAGGGGTTAAGATGGGATTGAAAGACTGGATAAAGAATCTTATCCCTGATATAACATATAATGATAACAAGACAGTAAACAACATAAATATAAAAGATTCTGGCATATATCTAGATGATAAGAAGGTAGGCGGTAAAAAGGAAGTAGATAAATTCTTGGCTTCTTTGTCAGACGATGCAAAGAGTGATGGATACCCTGCCCAAATAATACATAAGGATCTTAAAGAAGGATATCGAGCATATGAGGATATCTCGATAAAGGAACAGAAAAGTATAGCGAAGCTACGTGAGGTGCTTCCAGAAGAAGAGATAGAATGCATCCTGATGGCAAGAAGAGTCATGTTTTCTTATGATTCAGGAAACAAAAAAAGTGCTATGAAGCTACATGATGGACTTAGGGAAGCATTCCCATCAAAAGGTAATTCAGTCTTTAATCTTCTGTCAGCAGGATATTTTGATGAGATAATACTTCCTTTCGTTGATGTCTACAAAGAGCAATTCGGAGAAGATTATATTGAGAAGTATCGACATTTTTATGATGATATAATAAGATACTTCCCTTTGGCCTTTTTCATAGGCAATAACACATCATTGGATGATGTACGTAACGTTGTTGGAAGTAGGCTTATCCAAGATATCCCTTTCTTCAGGTTACATGCGATGGGCAAGAATAATATACAAAAGATAGACGATATTGTTGATGAGCTAGATATAGAGACCAAGTACAGGACAAAAAGACACACTTTTCCATCTTCTTCGGGACTGATGGCTTGCACTTTTGAGATATCTTTCAAGTAGTTTTTCTCTCGGAAATCTTCTAATGTAGAAAGAATTCTTCCGAAAAAACCTGAGAAACGCATATAAAAGCCAAAAAGCAACATGAGCATATGAACCTTAAAGACAAGATTCATACAATAAGAGGAAAACAAGTGATGCTAGATAGGGATCTGGCTGAATTGTATGGTGTGGAGACTAGAGCATTAAATCAAGCAGTCAAGAGAAACATGGATCGATTTCCAAAAAGATATATGTTCCAATTGAATAATTCTGAAATCAATCTTTTGCAGTCGCAAAATGCCACGCGTAACAATGATATTAATTCTCAGGATAAAAACTTGAAGTCACAAAATGTGACATCAAGTTGGGGAGGTACTAGAAAATCACCATATGTATTTACAGAGCAAGGAGTATCAATGCTTTCTGCAGTATTGAAGAGTGATAAAGCTGTTAAAATAAGCATAAGGATAATCGATGCTTTCGTCGAAATGCGTCATCTCATCCAGAACAATGCAGATATCTTCCAGAAATTCCAGCAGATAGATCAGAAACTCTCAACCCATGATGAACAGTTCAACCAGATCTTCAAAGCTATAGAATCAAAACAGCTCACTCCGAGCCAAGGCATATTCTACGATGGTCAGATATACGATGCACATAGGTTCATAAGCGATCTGATAAA
This sequence comes from uncultured Methanosarcinales archaeon, assembly GCA_964570335.1. Taxonomy (GTDB): domain Archaea; phylum Nanobdellota; class Nanobdellia; order Woesearchaeales; family CAZJJJ01; genus CAZJJJ01. The sequence continues at coordinate 43 of CAZMXQ010000149.1, read as the reverse complement.
ATCAGCAAAGAACTCTATAACGCTGATTGACAACTACATCAGT
>CAZMXQ010000148.1:0-1826 GCA_964570335.1 uncultured Methanosarcinales archaeon | reverse complement strand
GAGCTACCTCAAGGGAACTGATATTAGAACCGTCAAGACTGAAAAGATTGACCTCCTCTTCTATATCAATGTCATTCAGCCTTGTTGTTGCAGTCTCTAATTCAAGGTCCAGATCCTCCACATCCTGATTGATCACAGTAAGGGCAGCAAGCTCTCCTGAGCTTCCATCAAGAGCGTACCTCCATATAGGATCGCCCAATACAGAGAAGGAGAATACACTACCGCTGGTTTCAGCGATCTCATCAAATACAACATCTCCTAGAAGTTCCTCTTCATCCTCCTCTCCTACATCCTCAGCGGAGATTACCTCATATATCTTTTCTGATTCAGTCATATTGGCAAGGTAATCACTCTGGTCTGTTATAGCACAACCTGTTCTCACAAGACCTGGCCTTACTGCCTGCCAATCGAATCTCGTAACACCATCTGTCTCTGAGTCTGTATCATCTAAGAGATACACATTGACGAGATTAACTTCTGGGTCAAGTGTCTCTTCACCTTCATTCTCTAGGACGAATTCCACATACTCTATATCATTCTTATCAACACCAGATATCCTGTGCTGGAATTCCCTGAAACCATCCATCCTTGTTGATGGGATGGCATCCCTATCAATATCACCATAGTTCTCTTCCGAGACACTACCCGAATTATCCTTGATGCGCAGTGTTATATTAAGCTCTTCAGAATCATCATGCATGAAGAAGCCTAAGACGTCTGCATCGATCTCAAATGAAGAGCTTCCTTCTTCGCGGTACCTGAAAGTCATATTATCTCCTGGTGCAAGCTCCCTATGATCCTCATCGATTCCAAGACTCCACTCACCGCCAGAGAAAGGAACTGTTATATTGGATCTTATGGCTGTTCTATCCATCACATGCCAACCATCCATGGCAGTCTCTTCATCGAAGATGATCTCATCATCGATATCTTCCATATCTCCTGATTGAGAGCTCCCATCATTGAAGATTGTGTAATCAGACAATTCATACTCTTCTATAGGTCCTGAATTGAATAGCGTGAAACTGTTCAGAGTGACATTATCATTGCTTGTATTGATCTGAAGAGTCACATCTTCACGTTGCACCATACCAAACACATTGGTCATCTCAGGCAGGTCCTGATCTCCCGTATTCCCATAGATATGGTAATCGAAGTCTCCTTCTGCATCAATCCTGAAAGAATCAAAGTTCCTTGTATTGATATCGGACAGATCATAGGAGATTTCTACCGAAGATTCTTCATTTATCTCAACATAGGACAATCTCAAATCAGCATCTCCGCTCAAGGAAGGCTCTTGAGTGGTCTCTGATTCTGAACCCATCCCATCATTCTCCATTATCTCATCTGCTGAGAAAGTGATATTGGATTCTTCTGCAGGATAGCTTATATATTGCTCTGTAACATACTCTATCCCAGTCACAGGATCCAATGTATCTGTCTCATAAATGGTACATGAACTGTTGACAAGCTCAGATTCTTCGAAATCTATCACTTTAGTATCGCTTGGATATGTCCAATCTATATTGACTGGAACTCTTATGTCCAAAGTGTCTCCATAGATGCTCTCCTGATAGAAATCCTTTTCCGCCACGAGATCGATCTCATTCTCTCCAGGACTGAAAAGATAATCGGGATTTAGCACAATATTGCACGAGCCATCTGATCCGCTTTCACACGATCCTACTTCCTCACCTGCAAGCATTATACTTATCTGTGCATCCTCAAGTACCCCTTCACTGTCAGATGCCTCAATGTCGAATATGGCTTCTGAAGGCAAACCTTGTGATGCTATAGAACTATGATCATCCCTTATAACAACAGGC
>CAZMXQ010000147.1:0-1844 GCA_964570335.1 uncultured Methanosarcinales archaeon | reverse complement strand
GCTGAGAATTTTGGCAGCTCCCATTTCTCAAGCATCTTCTTCTTCAAGATAAGTATGCCTTGGTCCTTCTTGTATGCGATAATGAAATATGTCTTGTTCATCATGATGATCCACCCTCTATAGCTTTCACGTATGACATCCTGAGCCTGCTGACCACATCATCAAGGAATCTCTTCTCCTCATTTTCAAGATTCCCTTCCGTCTTCTTCTGTATCATGCCCAGTATGTTTATGATCTCTCTCGCCTCTCTTATGTCTTTCTTCATCCCACTACTGGGATCTTCAAGCTCACCCAGTGCTATCCTAGCACCAGTGTGGAGAGTCATTATGTATCTCATGAAGATGCCTTTATACTCTCCTTCATCTTCCTTACCTTCTCCCATGAGATGAATATGGACTTTTGATTTTTAATATTAACTGATTTTAATCCTAAGTATTTTATATGATCTTTCTCTTCCAGATGGTATGAAGCATAGGAAGAAAAAGAAAAGCAGTAGGTTCTCGGATCCTGTGGTGATAATAGCATTCTTAGGTATAGCTGCGATCTCGGTCTTCCTGATATTCTCATACACTCAAAGGCATAGTGATGCAGTAGCGATAAGGCCAGATCTCTATGACGATCTCTCCCAAGAATGCTCCTTATCATTATGCGATTGTCGATGTTATGTCACAGAAGAGATGCCGGAGATCGCTGAAGGGAAGATATGCGGCAATGATTGCTATGGGATGCTTGGGATTGAAAGATGTGAGATGATTAATGATACATGCACTCCTGTATATCAAGAGTGATAAAGTTTCTTTGTGCAGAATTCTAGCGATATAAAGCTTCTTCTTGTTTTATATTGTGTCTTTCTGAAGGGTGAAGTAAAGTGTATTTATAAAGAAAATGGGTATTTCCTCTGATGTGATTACAAAAAAACTGGTCTATATGATCTCTGAGAGTATGATGCAGGGATCTTTGATAGGTATAATATGATGCTAGAATAATATATCGGAGGTAATTGATATGATAGGAAAGAAGATGTTTGGAATATTGATGGTGTTTGTCCTCGCATTTTCAGTATCAGCATTCGCTCAGCCAGATGGTGCAGAGAGACCGATTGATGCTGATGCGACAACGGAAGAGGTTGATGAGGAAAGCCCTTCTCCAAGTCCTAGCGATGCTATGGAAAGGGGAAGAGAACATATAGAGTCTGTTACTGAAAGGATAAGAGAACGCAATCCTGAAGCTGCCGATAATATGGAAAGGATCCATGACAGGATGGATGAGGCAAGAAGGAGAGTGATGGAAAGAGTTGATGAGGATAGAATCGAGGCACTTGTCTCGGGAAACCTTACTGATGAACAGCTTGACAGGCTCCTTAATCTTCCTGAGAGGGAGATAAGGAGAATGTCACCAGATGAGATAAGGGACATGTCTGTGAGAGACTCTTTAGTTGAAAGACAACAGAGATACGAGGAGATGGAAGAAAGAGGATTTAGGCAGAGAGAAGTAGCTCAAGAGGCAAGAGAGGATGCACAGCAGAGGGCTCAGCAAGCCAGAGAGAGAGCTGAACAGGCCCGAGAAAGAGCTGTTGAGTCTCGAGGTAGATTCAATGAGCAGAGGGAAAGGATAAGTGAATGTGTCCAGAACCCTGGTCCTGATTGTGCTGACGTCTCTGATGTATCTAAGGAGCACATCAACAACACTATAGACTACTTGAGGGACAATCTTGATTCAGTTGCTTCAAGGATTGAGTCTTCGGAAAGGATAGACGATGAGAGGGCTTCTGAACTGCTCGATAGGATAGAGTCCTTGAAATCATCAGCAGATTCCTTGCTAGAGGATCTTGAGGATGCTGAAGA
>CAZMXQ010000146.1:0-1854 GCA_964570335.1 uncultured Methanosarcinales archaeon | reverse complement strand
ACATACAGAAGATTCCTTTTGATCGAGGTGGTTGGTTCATGAAGAACAAGAAAGCAGAGATGGGCATTGGAACATTGGTCATATTCATAGCTATGATCTTAGTTGCTGCGATAGCGGCCAGTGTGCTCATACAGACTGCAACAAGTCTACAGAACAGAGCGCTCTTGACGGGTACGAGGACGCAAGAGCAGATCGGAACAGCGTTAGAGGTCCTTCAGGTATACGGAGAAGATGGACAGACAAATTCGTCACTTGATTATTTCAATGTGAAATTCAAGCTCGCTCCAGGTTCTGAGCCGATAAGGCTCAATGACACTCTGTTGGAGTTTGATACAAGCGATGATTCTGCATTCTTGACATACAACAACACAGGAAGTGGAAGTTGTGATGTTGATGATTTCTCGACAGATTCTGAATCTGGTGAAGGTTCATACAGTGCGAGATATCTTGTACAGGGTGCAGATGGTAATGATGGATATGTCCAGAGAGGAGATGTTATGGAGCTTTGCTTCGAGTCTCCACAACCTTTGGAAGCAGACGAGGATGTCTCGATAAGGTTGACTCCAAGAGTTGGTGTTCCATCAGTCACAGAGACGGCAATTCCTGAGATAATTGGGCAGAGCAGGATATATATTTTCCCGTGAGTTAAAGAGGTGGATTTATGATGAATAAGAAAGCAGATATGGGAATCGGGACTTTGGTGATTTTCATCGCCATGATCCTCGTTGCAGCTATTGCAGCAGGAGTCCTGATACAAACAGCTACAAGTCTGCAGAATAGGGCTTTATTGACAGGTTCTAGGACGCAGGAACAGGTTGGTACAGCGCTAGAGGTCCTTCAGGTATATGCAGAGGATGGGCAGACAAACAACTCACTTGATTATTTCAATGTGAAGTTCAAGCTTGCTCCAGGTTCTGAGCCGATCAGGCTGAACGACACGCTATTGGAGTTTGATACCAGTGACAACTCTGCGTTCCTGACATACAACAACACAGGAACAGGAAGCTGTGAGAGTGCTGATTACTCTACTGATTCTGAAGGTGAAGGAGTATACAGTGGAAGGTATTTAGTAGAGAGCGGCGAACACTCTGATGGATATGTACACAGAGGGGATGTTGTCGAGCTGTGCTTTGAGACCCCTGATTCGGTGCAGTCTGATGATGATGTAAGCATCAGGATAACACCAAGGGTAGGTGTTCCTTCAACAACAGAGACAGCAATCCCTGAGATAATTGGGCAGAGCAGGATATATATTTATCCATGATTAAAGAGGTGGATTTATGATGAATAAGAAAGCAGATATGGGAATCGGGACTTTGGTGATTTTCATTGCCATGATCCTTGTTGCAGCCATTGCAGCGGGAGTCTTGATACAGACGGCGTCAAGCCTGCAGAATCGTGCATTGCTTACGGGTGATCGTACGAGAGGACAAGTCAGTACGGGTATGAACACTCTTTTGTTGTACGCAACGAATGGAAGTGATGGTGGAGTCAATGACTTCAGGCAGAAGATACAGTTATCTCCTGGTTCAGATCCAGTGACTCTCGAGAGTGCTCTCTTGAGCTTCGATACTGATGAGTCCTCTGGAGACTATGTGTTCAGCAACGAGTCATGTGAATATGATGAAAGTGGTGATGAAGGTTACTTCTACGATGAGACAAACAACAACGGTACGTTTACCGTGAGATATCTTGTCGAAGGACCAAACAACCAAGAAGGATACATGGTCAGGGGAGACATTGTAGAACTTTGCTACAGGGCTCCTGAAGAGATAAGAGAAGACACTACATTAAGGATTGGATTCAACCCTCAGGTTGGAACCCCATTGAATGTAGAGACTTCCACGCCAAACA
>CAZMXQ010000145.1:0-1879 GCA_964570335.1 uncultured Methanosarcinales archaeon | reverse complement strand
CTGGTAAGAGATGGTTCGCATTTTCAAGACTTAGCATATCTCCAGAAAACCTTCTGATACAATAAGAAATCTTTCGATTTTTCTACGAAACATATGAAAAATTAGTAAAATTTTTAAAAAAGAATCAGCCGCTTTCTATTTATAAATAAAATAGATCTCTTGTCTTGTATCATTATTGGTACGTTGCAAGGGTCGCTGACCCATGCCTTCTCAGTGGTCTTTCACAAGCACGAAGACTGCTATATGATGTATTGCGAAGGCGTCGGAATCCCTGGATTTCACAAAAGAGAGGATTTTGCAGGGATTATACACCGGTTCTTTCTAGGTGTGTTTGTGGCATAAAGCTTTTCAGGTTCAATGATTCCTAGAATCAAGCCTGGAAAGACCCGAAATCAAAAGGTAAAAGACCAGACCTTTGTATCATCTGTACGATGTTGGAGGTCGGCAAGATACCAAGGAGGTGTTCTCATGAACACTAAGAAATTGATTGTTCTGTGGTTTGCAATTTTTTCGATTGTAAGCTTTGTCAGCTGTGATTCATTGACTTCAGCTTTGGAAGGTCCTGCTGGAGAAGATGGGGTTGATGGCGAAGATGGAGAACAAGGTCCTCCGGGAGAGATCGAGGAAGGAGAAAATGATGAAAATGTCTGGACATCAGATCTCACCGTACAGAGTAAAGAAGATCTCTATTTCCTCCGAGATAATCAGATAGTAGAGGTAGAAGGAGACCTCATATTCAGAGATTTTAGGATCACTGATGACGAAGGTTATCTCATCCTGACTAATGTACCCGTAAGAGAGATTGGAGGATCTCTTGAGTTCCGTAGATTGATGATAGGCGGTGAAGGAGACGCTGCAGCTAAATCTACAGACAGAAACACTCCTAATGCTCAACGAGTTGATGTGTTCAAGAATATAAATATTGAGACTGTCGGGAATGATGTGAGATTCAGAGATATAGTTTGGGCGATTGATGAAGACGCTTTTTCATCAGAAACCTTTCAGTCTCCTCTCTTCCGACTTTCTGAGCTGGAGTTTGTTGGAGGTACTTTTAGGGCAAGAGATAATTATGGTGTAGATGACACTGAAGCTCTTATTTCAATGCCTGAACTCCGCGAGGTGCAAAATAGACTGCTCCTGAATGACGTCATATTAAGTGGGTCACTCAAATTCTCAAACCTTGAAAAGGTCGGAAACGATATCCATCTTCATCTATCTGATGATACTGAAGATATCCACTTTCCCGAGTTGGTTGAGGTTGGAGGTTACCAATTCTTGATAGCTGGTATAGGTGGATCGACGTCAATATCTTTTGACTCCCTTCTCGAAGTTCCGGGGTTGTTCAGTATATATGACAATGATAGTCTAGAAGAGATAGATTTTCCTGATCTTTCTAGAGTAGGTGGAACATTCAGCATCACAGAAAATCCTGAGCTCCCAACATCGAACGCAGAGGATCTCCGGGATCAGGTTGAAGACCGTGATGGCATTGGAGGTACTGTCACAATCGAGGATAACAAATGATCTCCTCTGGGCAAGGCATCTTAGCCTTGCCCTTTTTTTCGTTATTTATTTTCTATATAGAAATAAATTAAAAATTACTTTCCATTCCAAGAGCTTTGTTCTTGTTATAGAAAATAATGAATCCATAATTCTCAGAAATCTTTCGATTTTTCTACGATAAGGCTTATTAAAGATCCTTTTGGTAGTACTGACATGGATTTATCAGATACTCTTAGATATATAATGAACCAACTTAAGGAAGATATTATAGAATCAGAACACTTTCTGAGAAGGTGCAGAGAAAGAGGTTTCGATCCTAGAAGAATAAGATCAACCATGACTGAAAGCAGGATTTTAGGCATATTAGAGCAGGGGG
>CAZMXQ010000144.1:0-1919 GCA_964570335.1 uncultured Methanosarcinales archaeon | reverse complement strand
TTAGATGCATGTATTGCCATAAGAGAATCTGAGATATAAATGTTTGTATTGGGGGGGTCTGTCCCAAAAGGAGTATTTTTGTATACTGTCCTACTGGGCTTCCCGCAGGGAGCAACCCCTCCCAGTCAGTAGTCATGCGTGATTCAAAAAATCACGCAACAGCTGACTACTACGGACAGTATACTCTTTTCCACCATTTGGGACAGACCGTATTGGGGGATATTACATGTATGTGGTTCTTTATGCCTAAGAGCTCTTATGGAGTTCGGTTTCATAAACAACCAATCGGTTCTTAAAAAGTCCAGCTTCAACCAGTAAGGAACATATATGAAAATTCACGATCATATTGGGTTATCCCGCGGAGCAAGCTCCAGGGTACAAGACAAATCAGAAGAATTTGTCTGTACAGCTGAATTTCATTCAACTTGTATTAGACCCAAGCCGTAATAAAATAATAATCTAACAAGCGTTGATGGACTGGAACAGGAAGTTGTATCTGTTGGGAATCGTGTTGACCAAGCTCTAGAGATTCCAGCATGCCACAAAATCACCCAGTCAACCATTTCCAAGCAGGGACCAATCTCACACCATCAATCTCATCTTCCTGGTCATAAGTTATTATCAGAGCTTTATCAGCACGAGTATCCTTCTGAGCCTCTTTAATCCCCATCAATTCTCTGTCCAGATTTGAGTCATCAACATGGTAACAGACTTGTATGACTTTAGACACTACATCTTTTTCCTTTACTACAAAATCACACTCATAGTCTTTTCTATAGTAGAATATCTCCCGATATCGTTTTCTCAGATCCAGATAGACAAGATTCTCGAGGATCCTCCCGATATCTTTTGAGAATGATAAAGTATTTGCATTGATGATGCCAGGATCTATCGCATAGACTTTCTTCGGATTAACAATCTGGTTAGTTATAGAAAAGCTATATTGTGGAACCAGAAAGATAAGGTAAGCATCCTGAAGAAGATTCATATAATCTATCGTAGTCCTTACTGATTTTATCCCTAACTTCTTACTGATCGAATTAAAGGATAATATCTTAGAGACATTACTTATGACGTAATTAGCTAAAGATATCATCACCGATTCATTCCTTATGCCTTTCCTCACAATTACATCTCTTGATATTATGTCATGAAAGAGTCTACTATGATAACCATCTTCCTTGTATTTCAGATAAACAGGAAAACCTCCTTCTTCCATGTAAGACATCAACGATTCCGATGAACTTTCCTTTCCATAAAACCTCAGATACTCAGGATATGAGAAAGGGAAAAGCTCGATGTCAAAATAACGACCTGTGAGTCTTGTACCCAATTCCCTGCTCAAGAGGGATGCATTCGAGCCCGTAAGATATATCTTCAATCCTCTATCATATGCATCCCTTACATATCGCTCCCAGCCATCCACATTCTGTATCTCGTCAAAATAGAATCTATGTTCAGGATATAGCTCTTCAAGCTTGAAGAAATCATTGACCTCGAACCTACTCAACAGAGGACTCTCAAAACTCAAGTAGACAGATCTTTCTGATCCATAGTAGCTGTCTTTCATAAGAGTGCTCTTACCACAACGCCTTATGCCCGTCATGATGACTACGGAATCCTTTGTATCTGGAATCCTCACATCTCTCTCAACATAGTTCTCTATAGGATGACCTGCCTGCCTTTCTACAACCTCTTTCAATACATCTTTAGTTATCATAGGAAAAAGGATGAATTTTGATTTATAAATGTTTGTATTTCTAATACAAAGTAGTTTGTAACAGCAATAAAAACCGTTGGTTGTATTGTCGTTCTATTAGAACAGGAAGTTGTATTTGTTGGGGATGGTGTTTACCAAGGAAAGGAAATCCCGTATCTTGGTTTACTCAAGAGCAACTCCAACCAAGACATTCAACATG
>CAZMXQ010000143.1:0-1923 GCA_964570335.1 uncultured Methanosarcinales archaeon | reverse complement strand
CTTCATATGGGACAAACTCATCCACCTCGATACCTTCCGTTTTTGGATATCTTGTTATAGGATCCTCATAGGAGATCTCTAGAGGCATATCAAATTCTATAGTCATATTCTCAATACGCATAGTAGAACTTGTACTGATACCTACTGGGACATCACAGAAGCTCCCTAAGCAATCATTCACAATAGAACCTATCTCATCAGATAGATCAGAGCCAGATAATTCCAGAGGTTGGAATAACTCATCAAAAGATTCCTGGAATGTGCCTACATTAACCATAATAGAATCTGACAAGTCAAGGTCATATAATTCAATAGAATTGCTGGTTATCACACTAAGAACACTTTCGTCATCTAATTCCGACATCACTATGTCTTCTGCACCATCAACCGTAAAACTGACAATCTCTTCTCCTTCAGAATCAAAAATGTTTATATTATCCTCGGAGGAACTAGTAAGTATAACTATATCATCAGGGTCAGCAATATCTCCTTCTACGACTGACAATACAGAGAGATCATTCTCTGATAAGGTTTCGCAACCAATTTCAGAACATTCTAATATATTTCCTGAGGACGTGACTGCTCTATAAGCAGGACCCTCTGGATCAGGGAAAAGCCCTTCAATGGATGATGTTGAGAATTCGTCTATCATCTCACCATCAATGTCATATGCCTTTATGTTGAAGTCTGTACCTACTATGACATCCTTTCCTGGAGAAGAAGTGTAAACATCTTTTATCATTATTGAGTTAGGTGAAGAGTCAACCTCAGCATCCCAGCTTAAACTGAGATCAAGATCCTCATCCTGCTCAGATACATTCTCAGGAGAGAAAGCTGATATCATATTCCTATTGTCACCAACAACAAACATCCTGTCATCATCATCCTCTACAACTACTTGGGTTATAAGATCATCAGAAATACTTGAATCATCTATCATTGAGTTTCCTTCTGTCTGATCATGCAATACGAGGTTGTAGTAGTCATCGTCATCACACTCGGGGCAATCCAGGTCTATGTTGTCAACACCATCAAGGTCAGAACACTGCATACTTGCTCCGATATAAGAAAAGAAAAGGCTTTCTGTCTCTAAAGAGATATCTGGTGAATAAGTATCCTGCTCTACTGAATCAAGAGAAGAGGTGCCCGAAGAATCTGTACTCCCACCAACATAAACACCATCGCAATCATCACAGACTACATTGATGGACTCAGACTGTGAAACCTCACAGGAAACCTCTGTCTCAACATACTCGAAATTATCTTCACGCTCGACAACCTGTAGGAGAGGCTCACCATCTGTCATTACACGATAATTGCTATTATCATCGCAATCAGGACAATCATAAGCAATAGAATCAGCATCATTGACAAGATCACAGCTAACAGGAGTCTCGATAAGATCATATTCTGTTGACTCATCTGACCATACGCTCATCATCTCCTTAGAAGAACCATCAAGCAGTATGTTATAGTAATGCCCTGGATCACAATCAGGACATTCAAGAGTTATATCTTCCGACAATGCTTCACAAGATACCTCTGTACTTATCTTATCATGATCAAGATTAGTATCACTGGTGAATCTCATCATGTAATCATATCCAACTTCAGAGAAACCTCCCCCATCATCAAATGAAGAGCTACCAGATGAAGAGTCATCACCCATTATCTCAAAGCTGTTCTCAGAATCACAATCAGAACAGAATGCTTGGACATCATTATCTGAATCGATCGCATCACAAGTTACCTCAACCTGCTCCCAAGACCAGCCATCATCACAGCTTGTCACATCTTCAGAATTTATACTATCACGAGAACTTCCCGAGTCGAAAGAGAGATCCATCTCAGCTTCCTCATCACCATCATAGCAGGTCGCTACTTCCATGTAGCAGACTTCAGCACTATCAGATGGTATGTCAA
>CAZMXQ010000142.1:0-1978 GCA_964570335.1 uncultured Methanosarcinales archaeon | reverse complement strand
TGACTGATGATGTTGGTCCTCTCTTCCAAGTGGCAGAGCGTGATGATGATTTTGAATATGTAGAGGCTCAGGTTGCTTGTAGCATCTCCCAGACAGATTCTATCGATGTCGTCTGTGATGATTGCGATGGTGTGTATGTCGGTGGTAGTACAGCTACCTCTGGAACTGCTTCCCTCGATTCTGTGGAGCAGGAGACATACTCTCCTGACATTTCTTTTGAGTCAGAGAACCTCCAGTTCTCTTACATCGGTGCTGGGATGATGTGCGGAGACCTTGAGAATGCGGATGAGATAAGCCTTGACTGCCCTGATTGCGATGAGCAGGATTATTATTATATGATCCTGCATAACCAATCTTCTGGAAATTCATATGTTGATGATGAGAGTATCTCTGAAGCTGACCTGATCACTCAGGTCATCGTCGAGGATCCGAGTGAGAGGATGTTTGCAGTAGGAGATAATAGGGATGTGGTCTCGGCTTATGATGCTGATCTTGAAGTTATGTGGGAGGTTGATACTGATCCTTTCATAAATTCTATAATCATTGACAATGTCTATACTCAGGAAACTGGTGAGGATGTCATTGTCGGTACAGATTTCGGCATAGAAGTGTATAATGACGGGGATAAGATCGATGGTATCCCTGGTTACTCAATAATGGATCTTTTCGTATCCCCTACATATGCTGGATATATGGCTGTATCCGACTCAGGTGAGATCCTTGAATGCACTGAATCTGGTTGTTATGTGATAGCAGAAGCAAGTTCTTCTGTGGCATCAGCAACTGGAAATCTCACTACAGGCCATGATATTGCCATACTCAGGTCTGCTCCCGAGAATAATATCGTAGTATTTGATTCAGATGGTCTTGAGAGGGCTGAATTCACAGTCGAGGGAGCTGAGGATATCATGGTGCATGAGTATGATGATCATGAGGTGCTTTCTGTGGTCACAAGCAATAGTATAGAACACTATGACTTGGGGATTCCAGAGTATCTTGAAGTGTCTATTGGTTCATATCAAGAGGTCTTTACTGATCTGCTTGAGGAACTTGAATTGTCTGGAATGGAAGATGCAATAGATGACTTGATAAGTGATTGTTCGGATCGCTTCTGTGATGTGCCGGTATCAGTATATCCTGATGTGAGGCTCTATGCAGAGAATGCGACTATAAGATTTGATCTTCCTCTGGATATCTCGTACGATGAGCCCATAATAAGATATCCTGTGACAGGAGGTATCGAAGCAGATGAAAGTCTTCCATATGAGTCTCTTGAGATGACTCATGATGACATCCCTCCTATTCCAGTATATATTGAAAGGATGAATAGGACTGCGCCATTTGTATCTGATGAAGATTTTACAGATTTCTATTTCAATGAGCATTTATGTGATGTGTCTGGAGAGACTGCCTTGCTCGGTAATATCACCATAGATGGTGATGAGAATGGATGTGGCGAAGGTTTCTATATGTCAAATACAACCCAGAGGGACCCTGACTATATCTGGTATGATCTTCTAGCTTCTGAAACTGTTGTAAATCTGGAAGAGACTACTGAAGATATAGGGTCTGTGACTAGGATCAATTATACACTTTCAAGGAACACAGACAGGACATTGCAGACTATATCTGATGTGTCAATCCAGGAGGATGTATCTCCTGGAGATAGTGAGCTTTTCTACTATAACGGTTCTGAGAACGTAGCTCTTGACACAGGAAGCTGTGACCCTGAGATCGTAAATCAAGACGGTTCGGAGATATCTATCAAAGCATGCATAGAGTCTGATGAGCTCAAGATAATGCATCCTGAGATAGGTCCTATAGGTTCAGGCTCTGAGAATGCCACTTATATCCTTGAGATCTTCGATAATCTGGCGCCAGAGATAACTGATACTTCCATATCTCCTCCTGACCTCATATGGGGTGATCCTTTCGAAGTGAACGTGACCTTTGAAGATGAGGAAGAGGATGATATCCG
>CAZMXQ010000141.1:0-1999 GCA_964570335.1 uncultured Methanosarcinales archaeon | reverse complement strand
TGAAGGCAAACCTTGTGATGCTATAGAACTATGATCATCCCTTATAACAACAGGCTCATCTTTTGAGAAGTCTAAGGATATATCATCAGATACAATTAGATTATCTGTTGATACTGCATTATCATAAGGACCTCCCGAAACAACATGGAATTGTCTGTCGTCTATAATACATTCAGCATCATACTCCCCTACGTCTTCATCTTCAGGATCAAAATCAAATGTAGCTCTTCCATTATTGTTAGTAGGTGTAACAGTAGAATGGACAGTACTTCCATCTTTACGTAGACGTATATTTACAAGATAACTAGGAATTCTTTCTCCCGTATGTTGATCCTCTACAAAGCAAGAGACTTGCGTGGAGTCTCCACGCATTACAACATCAGATTCAAGCTCGATGCTGACATTAGAATGACTCATGAGATCCACTTCAAATAGATCCTCTCCAGGATTGTAGAATTCTTTAGAAGCATTTGCCACTAGCTCATAAGTTCCAGTTTCAATATCATTGGATATCTCGACATCATCGATCTCTTCTGTAGATATATGATAGGTCTCATCACCCCTCAAGAACCAACCAAAATCGGAAGTGATCTCACCTAACTCGTCTGTGACATTAGCTTCCATGAATACTGTAGAGTTACGGAAGATAGTTCCTATGGATGAGTCTGGTGAAAGTATGTCTACATCTATATCTTCAGTGAGATGGACAATCTCACCCTCACTGTCTTCAGATGAGTAGAAATTATCAGGATCATCCTCAAGCAATAGTGTCATATTATTTGGACCTACATCAAAGGAACTGTTAGTACTTACCGTTATGCTGCAAATACCATTCTCATCAGTTTGAGTATCATCAAGCTTCATTGAATCTGCAAACCAAGAACACTCATAGCCTTCTACTACCTCATCATCCCCACGTTTTCTGAGTTCAGATTCTATATCAATCTCACCATCAATCCTTGGAGTCTCATCTGTGGAAACTGTGTAGTCTGATATGTATATCTCATCCCAGATCTCTCCTGTAGATTCATCTACTAAGACATCTCCGCCATCAGATATCTCTACCTCGACCCTGAAAACATAGTCCCCTCTTTCATAATCTTCAGAATCTGGTATAAAAGTATTGGTCTCAGAGACTTCGTTCGCACCGCTTATTTCTTCGCCATCAATATACCATTGCAGAGATTCTATATCATCATTTATGCTCAATTCTTCGCTTAACTCTATCTCCAAGAAATCACTTTCGCCCAGATAGAACCTGCTATCTCCCTCAACAGGTCTCAGAATCTGAACATTGAAGTCTCCTATGACCATCACAGGATCCTCATAAGTATCGCTATGAGCGAAATGTTCTCTACTTGCATTGATATATACCATGAATTCTCCATCTGTATTGACTTGAGGATTGAAAGTGAAGTTACAAGTACCATCCGAGTCAGTAATACAGCTTCCATAGTGACTTATACTTGCATCACTTGTCGCATTAGAGTAGAAATAGATTTCTACACCTTCTATCAACTCATAAAATTCATCAGTCACATTAACTTCATAGGTCGTGTTGTATGGTTCTGATGTCTCATAGAAGTATAATGGCTCATCATTCTCGACTCTTGCAATAGAAAGATCCAGACTACCCAATGATGTAACGTCAGTAATTATCGTATCCTCATCCATCACTACAAATTCACTCTCGTCACTAGATGAGAGACAAGATATCCTATAATTGCCTGCTTCAGACTCTCTTAGATCAACATTTGAGGATACAGTACCATCTCCTTCAGTGGTCAAAGATGCACTGGAGGTCTCCTCGCTTTCATAAGTGTTGAGTGGAACAACTGTTATATTTACAAGGTGCCCTGACAGAGGATCCTCATTCAGCTCAGATAAGACAGCGCATGCCTTTGTGAATGAAGCATCTTCACGTGATAATGTTAATTGTTCACCAGATGGTTCTGATCTGACAAGATTGACGTAATTGATTGCAGTCACATTGAAATTA
>CAZMXQ010000140.1:0-2024 GCA_964570335.1 uncultured Methanosarcinales archaeon | reverse complement strand
CCCAACAAATAATAATGGAAGGGCAACACTAGACTATAATCCTGTTGATGAGGATGTGGACGAGTATGAAGCAAGATGTTTCGTTATTGACCAACCTCTTTACGATGTATCAGGTGGACCATATGACAGTGATGAGTCTTCTGAAAACTTTGTAGTGTCTGACATCATAGATGTTGACATCTCAAAGAACCATGACGAGATCTTGAGAGATGATGATGCTTCAATTGATCAGGAAGGCTTTGAAACAGAATCATTGTATGATTTAGATGTTTCTGACAGCTTAGGTGAACTTGAAGATGTGCTTATAACGATGGAGATTGATGAGAATGAAGTTGGATCATGTGAGAGCGGTCCAGATGGATCATGTACCATAAACCTTAATCCTGATTCACGTTTCAGTCCAGGTACGAACACAGTTGACTTTGTGGCAGAAAAAGGATTGTACATGGAAAGCTCATATGATGATGATATCGACATAATAGTGCCTGTCAATGCTAACTGGACATCGCCCATAGACACTACAATTGTTGATTTTGATGAATCAGAGCTTGTCAACAGCACATGTACAATATATGAGACTGATACTCTAGAACCTGTCAGTGGAGTAGAGTATCCAACCAACCCTTACATAAGTTACCCTGGCGAAGAATCAAATATAACATTCATTTCCGACGCGATTATTGAGAATAATGGGATGGGCTTAGAGTCTGAGACAACTCAGGATCCTTCTGTCAGTGGAGATGCAGAACAAGGAATAAATTCAATAGAGATGAGCGGTGACTCTTCAATCGAAGTAGCTTATGACCTCACAGAGATAAACACACGCAACCTCGATTCCTTCAAGATTGACGCAGAAGGTGAATTCAACTATTCTATCTATGGAGCCACAGGAGACCAAGATAATATAGAACTTCATGATGCTTTTGATATGATGCAGAGAGAAGATGTGGTTCTTAAGGTAAATACCAGTTCTGAGAATGTAACCCTGAATAGCTTCACCCTATTCAATTCTGGTCCTATCAGAGAATATGAGCTTTCTGATTATAATGTCTTCAATGGAGGAAGTTCTCAATCTGGAGATATGGAAGGCATAAGTGAGGAGATAGAATACGATGGAGAAACTGAAATGATCGGATGGCATTCACCTAATAGGACTGCTGTAAGATCTAATATGACTGTTCCTTTCTCGGGTGGCGACTGGAGTATAGGAATAGACGAAGATTATAGGGAAGTTGAGGAAGGGGATAATATAACATTCAGATATGCGGATGAAGATTCTTCATTCGAACTTTATGGTGACACAATCGGATTCTTCTTACGTGATGATTCTGAGGAGCTTAATATAAGCATAAGGATACAGGATCAATGGGGCGATGTCTCTGAAGAAGAATTCGGAACTATTGATACAGACGTCATACCTATTGCAAGACAAGAAGGTTTCAAGGAATTCCAGCACAGAATTTCAGGCATTGATGAGAATAATGTAGAGTCAATTGATATAATACTCGAGAATAACGCCGAGGAGAGTGTTGGGTCACAAGCTAATCTAGTGAACGTCTACACTTTGGATGATATAAGCTCAAATTCTGATGGGATAACAAATTTCGACTGGCAAGCGGTCAGACCAGGAATTGTGCGTACGGGATGCTATATAGGAAATGAAGGTAACTACTTAGTAAACATGTCTCACTCAGAAAGGACATATGAGATAATCTCTGCTGATGATGTCGGAGAAGAGGACGAAGAAGAGTTGCTAGGTGATGTTGTATTCGACGAGATAGATGAGACGAGTGGCAGTGTCTTTGCCTTCTCAGTTTTGGGAGACCCAGTATGGAGATATGCTCTTGATGGAAGTACTGGAGAGCTTGCTGAACTTACAGTTGTAAATCAAGATATTGAGGACCTTGAGCTTACCTTAGAGTCTTTCACTACAAGAGTGAATAATCTTGGTATCGGAGATGAGATAAACCTCTTCAGTCTTGATGGTTCTAACACCAGCGAATTGGATGTCGCTCGTGATTCCC
>CAZMXQ010000139.1:0-2053 GCA_964570335.1 uncultured Methanosarcinales archaeon | reverse complement strand
CTCTTTTAAAAATGAACCAAGGAATTTTGACCTGATGCTGTTTTTCCAGGTAATCGTACCACAGCCCAAATAATTAAGAAGAGTTATAAATGATGAGACTCGTTTTCTATACATGCGAATAATATTCCATGGTTCTGGTGGAGAAGTTGGTAGGAGTTGTATTGAGTTAGTATCTTCTAATGATAAGGAGAGGTATCTTCTCGACGCGGGGTTCAAAGTCCATTCAGGAAACCCTGAGTTGCCTATGAAAATCAGCAATATATCTGGAATAAAAGGAGTATTCATAACACATTCACATATGGATCATATCGGTGCATTGCCATATTTCCATCATCAAAGTCTTGAGTGCCCTGTGATAATGACTGCCATGACTAAGAAGCTCACTAAGATTATGCTGAACGATTCTCTTCATCTAGAGCTCCTCAGGAATCATCATCCTGCATATGATAGGATAGATATGGAACGTATCATGGAGAGCACGAAGACTGTGGATTATTATCACAAGATGAGGTATGGCGATCTTGAGTTTGAGTTCGCTCCTTCTGGTCATATTCCTGGTTCTGCAATGATACTCTTCACTATGGAAGGGAAGAACATATTATACACAGGAGACCTAAACGATATTGATACTCTTCTGCTTCATGGCACACATCTTGAATTCCTTAAGAGACATGATATAGATGCTATGATATGCGAGTCTACGTATGGTAACAGGGAGCATGCGGATAGAGGATCTGAGGAAAAGAGATTCGTTGATTCTGTCAAGAGAGTGTTATCTGGAGGAGGATCGGTTGTAGTCCCTTCTTTTGCTATAGGCAGATCTCAGGAGTTAGCAATACTTCTTTCTGAGGCAGGGATTGATGTACCTATATATATTGATGGTATGGCTAAAGAGATCTCTAGGATCATGGTATCTAAGGATATCCATATAAGGAATGTCGATTCTCTATCCAATGCACTTTCACGAGTGGAATTCGTCAATGACAAGAGAAAAAGACATGATCTCCTGAAAAGACAATGTGTCATAATAACTACTTCTGGAATGGTTTCTGGAGGTCCCGTCATGGAGTACATAAAACATGTATGGCATGACAGTAGGAGTGCAATCTTCTTGACTGGATTTCAAGCAGAAGGGACTAACGGGAGGATGCTAAAGGAACACTCCTCAGCATATATAGATGGTATGGAAGTAAATTTCAGCTGCCGCATAGAGTCTTTTGATTTTTCAGGTCATTCTGGAAAGTCAGGTCTGTTGAGGACTATCAAGGCAGCGGATCCTAAATCTTTAATCCTTAATCATGGCGATCCTGATGCGCTTGCATCATTGAAGAAATCATGTAAACCTATGATAAAAGATGTCTTGATAGCAGAGAACGGAACTACTTTGGACCTCTAATGACTATGAACAACTCTAGTTCTTCTCCATACAAATATTTATAATCCACCTGAATGACTTCTTGACCATGTGGAAAAGCACAGGTTCTTTAAGAGTAAGGGATATGGTTGACAACCTGGATTATGATGAATTGATTAAGTTGAAGAAAGACCTTGTGCACGGAGGTTTGCATCTCAGGAAGCTTGTGGAAAGAAGCATACGAAAGATAGAGCTTTCTCATAAGGAATGCTGCAGTTTCTGTGGGTCTGAAATCAATAAAGAAAATGTCAATACATATACTTTAGTATTCGGTCCTCATGATTTCAAGAAGAAGTCAACATTCTGTGGAAGTGATTGCATGCAATCGTTTCTTATTGATCTGGAATCAAAGAGATCAGGCGGAACTCAGTAGGCTTGAAAACTCTTTCTCTGACACTTATTCGGAAGTTCTGGATAAGAAAATCACAGAAACATTTAAATACGAGTGTGATATAAATGACTATAATTATAAGTCTCTTCTTGAGATTTATAGGGTGTTGGGCTGTGTGGCATTAGTATGCTGGCTTTCCTGGAAAGGATGTCAGTAGTATGATTGTGCCTCGTTTTGTAGAGTTGGTTGCTCTACATACAGAAGATTCCTTTTGATCGAGGTGGTTGGTTCATGAAGAACAAGAAAGC
>CAZMXQ010000138.1:0-2058 GCA_964570335.1 uncultured Methanosarcinales archaeon | reverse complement strand
TCTCGATATAGGCTTCTTCGCCCTCTAGGCTTACTCTCATATTACCTTTCTTAGGCAATTTATCGGCTTCTTCTGCAACAACTATAGTCTTACCATATTCCCTTCCGACTATAGCAAGATGTGATAGCTTAGAACCTTTCTTTGAGATGACCAAATCTATCTTGCCGAAGATCAAGAATATGTCTGGGTCTAAGGTGTCCGATACTACACATCTGGAGCCTTCAAAGTCCTCTATGGATGATATTTTTTGAAAATCTGTTTCCCTTGGAACTGGATTATTGACCAGAACCTTACCTTTTATCTTCATGTTTCACCACTTCCTCATAATCTTTTGAGAAGACATCCTTGATATCATTTTTCTTCTCTATCTCTAAAAGTCTTTCTCTGATCCTTGATACTACCATTATACCTCTATCTCTGAGCTCTTCCCTGAGATAATTGTATATTGGGAATATCTCCTTCATACCCTTCTTCCTATAATCGTCTATGCTATACTTATCCTTTACCTTTGGTTCGGGAGTGCCTTCTGCGATCATCTTGAGCTTCTTCTCATCGTATTCCTTGAATCGCTTTGATGACACTTCAAAAGGATTGAGTGCATGATGCCCGAATCTTTTATTGAATTCTTTCATTGATATCTCTCTTTTTCCCAATGAGTGCAGTGACATTATCTTTTCGTCTTCTTTTGTCATTATGTCTGGAGATTCACTCTTTTCTACTGACATTGAATACGCAAGCATTATATTATTCAATGCAATCTTCTCAGAGACCGCTCTGAAGTCTTCATATAGTCCCTCTATGTCTTTTCCTTTTATCTCAAAACCTTCGAGCCAAGATAGTGTCTTCTTGTACTCCTCAAGATACAAGAGGCGCATCTTCACACCTTTTTTTACCTTGTCAAGAAAGCTCTTCTGGTCCATGAGATGATAGTGCTTTTTTGCTGCCTCTTTTGCTATAGAGAGCGTCTTCTGGGAGAATCTTGACGGGTTCCGGATGAACTCGTCAGAAGCAAAGTCATCATAGTCATTATCTGCCATACCTTGGAGACTGTAATAGTATATTAAAATAATTTGTGATTTTTATGTGCAGTGACATGATTAGCTGGAAAAACAGCATCAGGTCAAAATTCCTTGTTAAAGTATCATAGAGTGCGTCGCAGGGGGATGCTTTGTTTAGAATGAACAAAGTTAGCAAACCTCGTTTGCTCTAGCACCTACGGTGCAAGACAAGGAACTTGTCTGCACATGAAATCATAGATTTCATTGGGGATGCAGCACCTTGCTTATAATTTATAGAGAATTTTGAAGCTGTTTTCCAGAAAGGGTTGAATCATGTCACAGATTAGATTTTCAGACTAACTAAGGTCTATATTTCCATATATCATATCAAGGCGCTTTGATGTGCTCAAGACAGTTGCATCTCTGGATCTCAATATCCTATCATAGCGCCTTATTATATCATCAATGCTTTCATTTATCGCTTCAGAACCTTCTAATGTAACAGAGTGCGTTTCTGGGTCCAGTTCTGCCGAGACCAAAGGTAGAGTGGCATAGAATGATTTACCAGTCTCAAATGCTCCCCGCATCTGCTTCAATGTCTCGTCCTGTAGCATATAGTTTGATATGCTCTCCCTTAGAATCCTCTTGGGACTCTTCATTGACTTAATGGAGTCGAGCAACATAGAGCTCTTGAAAGATGTCCTAATTACTGGAATCAAGAAATCAGGAAGTATCGAGAAGACATCTTCGACCTCTTTTTCAGCATCATAAGCATACCGCGATTGTTTTTGGGCAACATTCACAACATCGCCCATAAGGTCGTAATATTTCTTATGCTCTTCAACTTGCTGATTGATAAAAGAATCAGGGTCCTCCATGTAGCTTCCCATATCATAATCAATCGATATGTCATCATCTGGGACTCTTATGTATGTGCTATCTGGAGCGTCCACCAGAACAACATCCTTGTCGTACTGATCTATACGATAAATCTCCATGATATGGGAAATTAGAGAATGATTTAAAAAACTATTCTTGAGGAGGGGTTTGTCCCAAAAGG
>CAZMXQ010000137.1:0-2190 GCA_964570335.1 uncultured Methanosarcinales archaeon | reverse complement strand
CAGAAAAAATGGAATCGTGCCACAGCCCAGTTTATCCGGTTCTGCATCAGTCACCATAATCAATCTTTTCAGCAAATTATTTAAAACACGACGTTACACAGACTCGTCAATATGATTTTTTTTCATATTAGGAGATGGTCATAGATGGTTGAACTTTTTGTTGTTGGGATTACGATAATCACACTGTTCTTTGTTGTTTTTCTCTCATTATATATCAACAGGGAGAAGGTCGGTAACAATGCTATGAAAGAGATTTCTGAAGCCATACGAAAAGGGGCTATGGCGTTCCTGATGAGAGAATACAAGATATTGGTCTTGTTCGTCATCATTGTAGGGATCCTGCTTGCTCTCTTCATTGACTGGAGGATCGCAGTATCGTTTGTCTTCGGCTCATTGTTCTCTGGTATTGCTGGTTTCGTAGGCATGAGGATAGCTACGAAGGCCAATGTCAGGACGACGAATGCAGCACAGAAGGGTCTCAGGAGGGCTCTCAAGATAGCATTCTCTTCTGGACTTGTGATGGGTCTTACTGTGGTCTCGCTCGGTCTTCTTGGTGTGACTGTGCTATATATGGTCTTCGGGGATCTTGAGCTAGTCTATGGCTTTGCCTTCGGAGCAAGCTCTATAGCCCTTTTCGCTAGGGTTGGAGGAGGAATATACACCAAAGCAGCAGATGTAGGCGCTGACCTCGTAGGAAAGGTCGAGGAGAACATACCTGAAGATGATCCTAGGAATCCTGCTGTCATAGCAGATAATGTAGGGGACAATGTCGGTGATGTTGCTGGTATGGGTGCTGATCTCTTCGAGAGCTATGTAGGGAGTATAATAGCTGCCATGAGCATAGGTCTGGTCAGCATAGGTATTGAAGGTGTACTGATGCCTCTCGCGGTTTCTGCTGCAGGTATCCTCTCATCAATAATAGGTATGGTGTTCGTGAACACCAAGAATGAGGATAATGTGCATTATGCGATGAAAAGAGGGATCATAATAACTTCAATCCTTGTGATCATCTCCTCATACTTCCTCAGCAGGCATATACTCGGAGATCTTGGAGTCTTCTATTCTATAATAGCAGGGCTTGTGGCAGGTGTCTTGATAGGTTATTCTACCGAATATTACACATCGTACGACTATAATCCTGTCAAAAGGATTTCCGAATCATCAAAGACGGGAAGTGCCACGAACATAATAAGCGGGACTGCATTAGGTATGGAAAGCACAGTCCTTCCTATACTTATCCTAGCAGTGACCATATATCTGGCCCATGATTTCAGCGGCCTTTATGGTATCGCTATGGCAGCGGTCGGGATGCTCAGCACTCTAGGCATATCTTTAGCTGTTGACGCATATGGTCCTGTAGCTGACAATGCTGGAGGGATTGCAGAGATGGCAGATCTCCCTGAATCTGTGAGGAAGAGGACAGACAGTCTTGATTCTGTCGGGAACACTACTGCAGCGATAGGGAAAGGTTTTGCTATCGGATCCGCTGCCCTTACAGCGCTCGCACTGTTCTCAGCGTTCACGACAGCTACAGGATTAGAGATAATCTCATTGACAGAATCGGATGTTGTCATCGGTCTCTTCATCGGTGGACTTCTTCCGTTCCTGTTTGCCTCACTTACTATGACTGCAGTGGGAAAATCTGCTAATGAGATGATAAGGGAGGTCAGGAGACAGTTCAAGAAAGACAAAGGGATCATGGAAGGGAAGAGCAAACCAGACTATGTGAAGTGTGTTGACATATCAACCAAAGCAGCATTGAAGCAGATGCTTGCTCCAGGATTGATAGCTGTCTTGGCACCTTTAGCGGTAGGCCTTCTTCTGGGTGTTGATGCACTAGGAGGTATGCTGGCAGGATCGCTCGTGACAGGTGTTCTTCTCGCTATCATGATGGCCAACTCTGGTGGAGCTTGGGATAACGCCAAGAAATACATTGAGATTGGCAATCATGGTGGTAAGGAATCCGAGGCCCACAAGGCATCAGTCACGGGAGATACCGTAGGAGATCCATTCAAGGATTGCAGTGGACCTTCCATAAATATCCTGATAAAGTTGATGAGCATAGTGTCTTTGGTTATTGCACCATTGCTGCTGATCTGATTTTTTTTCTTTTTAATATAGTTCAGCAATGGGAGAAGAGAGACAAGGATTGGGCTAGCATTGCTTGCAGGATTTGACATGATGAGGATT
>CAZMXQ010000136.1:0-2200 GCA_964570335.1 uncultured Methanosarcinales archaeon | reverse complement strand
CGGTTATGAATTTATGAGCATCATATATCTGTCCGTCATAGAATATGCCTTGGCTCGGAGTGAGCTGATTTGATTCTATTGCTTTGAAGACTTGGTTGAACTGTTCATCATGGGTTGAGAGTTTCTGATCTATCTGCTGAAATTTCGTATGGTTTTGCCCCACTGCATCGTTCATTCTTTTTCCTTTAGGATTTCTTTTGACTTCGATATGAACAATGCTGTCTTCATCCTCATCTCTTTCACTTGACTATCATCGTAATTTAGTCTAGTCGTGTATGCAGCATCTTCTCGTTTGTTCTTTGATTCTACGTAGAAGAGAAGATCATGATAATCAAGAAGTGTGGTCATTGTCTCTATATCATTTCTGTCCAATCCTTTATCATAGAAATATTTTATAAGAAGCAGTAATGTGGCTAAGTGATTCTTTGAACGATGACCTTTTGTCATTATTAGAGCAATGGCAGCATGATATGACGCATAATAGCATCCTACGATAGCCCAATCATAATATCCCAGTTTCAAGTTGTCATTGACAAAGTCGAGATTATGTCCTGATTTCATCATATGACCTCTTATCTCTTCGCTGTTGTTGGATGAGACTTTGATGATACCACTCTTCTTGAATTGTTCTATTCGTCTCTCAAGGACTGAGTTATTCGTTATATATCTGTCAAGCTCATTCTTTATCATCATTCACGACCTCATGATAATCAATATGATTGATAAGAGGAAATCCATTCTTCAAGGCAGATTGCATGACCGGCTCTTGCTTCTGCTTGAGCTCTCTCTTGAAGTCTTCGTATATCATTTGAAAGCTGTTTATCCTTATTGATGATTGGGCCTCTCCTCTCTCTTCTGCATCTTTTGTTTTGATCTTATTATTTGTGATGATAAGGATATCTATATCAGAATCAGGTCTGAATGTGTTATCTGCTGTTGATCCGAAGAGTACAGCGAAGATTGGCTGTTCTGGAAGAGAAGAAAAAAAAGTCTCTATAGCGGTCTTCCTGATATGGGGCAATCCCTCGTATCGCTCTATGTCATACAAGGATAATATCCATGATGTCTTCTTGTCTTTTCTCATCGAGAGGAGTCTCATGTTGCCTTTTCTTTCAGATTTTAGGATACCTTCCTCCGCCAGATTATTGAGTGTCCTATATACACTATTCTCGTTCATGCCTGACTCCTTTGCAATCTCTCGGAGATGCATCTGCTCTCTTTTCCTGTAGAAGAGCTCCATGATCCTTTTTTCATTTTTGTTTAACATATTTAAACAATCGTTTAAAACATTTAAACATATAAAAAGATTCTGGTTTTTGTTATCTAGTATCATAGTATTTCGTTTGTTTTGGCTTTTATCAGGTTTGCCCAAAGAATTTCGGAAGATTTCCGAGAATGATTATGACAATATCAATTCCGCGATTAATATATGTGCTTCAGGATGATGATATCTTATCTTCTCCAGCTCAATTAATCCATCTTTCTTGTTCTTTGTTATGAACTTCATGATAGTAGCAATATTCTTATTGCCTATTCCATGAACATGTATGAATCTAAAACAGACTCATAAACCCTAGAAAACTCAAGATAATCACCAATCTTGACAGCAACCCCTAATGTAGACCTAAATTCTTTTGAATTGCCAGCTTCTCTAAAAAAAGACCTTGAATCAATACCTACGATAGACATGATTTTGCTGTGATTAAGCGATTTAAATTTCTTTCTAAAATTCAATTCCAAGAGAAAAAGATTGTAAAAAAAAAATAAAGAAAAGACCGCCGAAGCGGTTTTCTAGGTTTACTCGACAGATGTTACCTGTAGGTCAGCCATGCTGGTTCCAGAGACTTCTATCTCAGATCCTGAGAAGTCGTGGTCTCTGTACTCGTTGACGACACGTGCTGCTCTTCTTGTGTCCTCACCGTCGTAACCAGCTACAAGCATAGCGACATTGTTGCCCTGCTCGAACAGCTTGATCCTACCGACACCCTGATCGAATCCTTCAGTACATTCATCCGGATTGTCGAGGAGCTCGTAAGCAACTGTATTGACACATGGTCCACCAACTACGATAACGTTTTCGTTCTCCCAGTTGTTGACTTCTGTGTCTAGCTGTGCGATTCCAGGTCCAACTCTAGCTATGTTGTATGCGTCACCAACTTCCACATCGTCATCAGTAGCCTCAGTCACAGATACGGATCCG
>CAZMXQ010000135.1:0-2207 GCA_964570335.1 uncultured Methanosarcinales archaeon | reverse complement strand
CTCTTCAGTCTTGATGGTTCTAACACCAGCGAATTGGATGTCGCTCGTGATTCCCAGTCTACCTTCTCTGTAGACTTCAATCTCTCTTCTGCTGTCGATATCGGTCTAGTGGATTCTGTTGAGTATGTCGAGGGTTATGTGAAGCTCACGACTGATGATGGTTCTTCTGAGTATATAGTACCTATCCAGATCAACTCTAGCGAGCTGGATGTTTCTGATATCTCTCCAGACAGTTCAGATCCTATCGAATCTGTCCGTCAGGGCGACACTCTTGATGTAAGCTTCTCTACAGAGCTTGAGAATCACGCTCTCTCGGATGTCTTGTCTCATGAGATCTTCATATCTTCTGGCAATGAGCGTCTCTCCTGTCCTACTATTGATGAGTCTATCGAATCATCTGGCGGATACAGTAATGTAAGCATCGAGTGTCAGGCACCTCGTGTCCCTCTCAATCCTCTTAACACCACTCTTGAGGTCGAGTCATTCTTGTCTGATGAGGTCTTTGGTCTTGAGCCAGCAGGTTCTGTCTCTGACTTTGAATCTGATAGTGTAATCTATTCTGATGTCCTTCCACCTATAATCCGTGACATATCGCACTATGTCAACGGCAGTGGTGTTGACATCTCTGCTGAGTTGACCGATAATGATGAGGTCTCTTCAGCGGAAGCGATTGTCGGTCATACTGACGATGTTGAT
This sequence comes from uncultured Methanosarcinales archaeon, assembly GCA_964570335.1. Taxonomy (GTDB): domain Archaea; phylum Nanobdellota; class Nanobdellia; order Woesearchaeales; family CAZJJJ01; genus CAZJJJ01. The sequence continues at coordinate 1,511 of CAZMXQ010000135.1, read as the reverse complement.
AGCGTCACTGTAAGTCTTGATCCTGGTCATACTAACCTCTCTGATGTTATCGGCGATTCTCATGTGCTCGACGCTCGCCTCAGCTTCGACTATTCTATAGGAGACATCAACTTCTCAGCAATCGACTCGAGCAACATAACACGAGAGCTGGAGCTTATCGCTGGCGGAAGGCCAGTCTTCTCTGATGACTCTCTTGGCACCATCTCTGGCATTGAGCAGTATGGAGATGGTCTCTTGCGTAACACTACTGATCCTGGTACTGACTACTTGACGCATATGCAGTTACCTCTTGGCTCTTCTCTCACAGGTGGAGAGTTCTTCATTGACGGCATCGAGTCTACAGGTTCCTTGTCAGATCCAGGCTCTCTTGGTTACCGTGATGATCATTATTATGTGCTTGATGCTCCAAAGAGCACAATCAACATCTTTGATGATAATCTCACTCATGTTGATCGCATTGTGCTTGATGGTTCTACCGTAAGGAATCCTAATGTATTCAGCATAGGCGATGATGAGATCTTCATCTCTGATGGTGGTAGAGTTCACATCTATGATACTGATCTTGACTCACGGCATAGCCGTATCGATCTGAGTGAGAATACTATCATCACTCATCTTGAGCGTTTTGATGATAAACTTGCCTTGACTCAGCCTGCTGAGGACCGCATCCTTGTGATGCGTCTTTCTGATAGCTATGCACGCGAGACTATCGCTGACATTGATGCTGGCGCTCCTCAGAGTCTGTCTTATGATACTTCACGTTCAGAGCTCTTTGCTTATCTCCAGTCCAATAATAGCATCTCTGTGTATGACTCAGATTTCGAGTTCAACAGGAGTTATGCATTGGATGACGATGTTGAGGTCTCTGGGATGTCTAACCTTGATGTCCATGATGATCTTGTCGTCCTCTCTGATACTTTTGGAGGTCGTATCATAGGTTTCGAGCTTGACGATGATGATGAGCTCTCTCTTCTAGGGGAGCTTGATTCCTCTCTTGTTCCTGACATCGCTCGTCCTTATGAGAGTATGCTCTTCAACTCTTCAGAAGTCCCTGATGGGGATTCTGGTATTGTCTTCACGGATATGCAGTCAGGAGTCCTCTCAAGGTTCAGTACTTCTGACTTCACAGATGCTGATGTCTTGGATTCTGTGAGTGAGACCTCTAGCTTCCTCCCAGAGCGTGTGAAGGTTGATATTGGTGCAAACCATGGTCCACGCCAGACCATCGTCTCAAGGACAGAGTTCACCGATCTCGAGTATTTCTTTGTAGATCCTCTTGATGGTGCTCTTATCGACGATTCTTCAGGCTTCCTGAACGATGCTATGTCTTGCGACAGTCCTTCTTCCTTGCAGGATCATGAGCTGTCTCCTTCCGAAGAGCTTCATGCTGATGCTTATGATAGCTTCTGGTGCCGTGTCCCTATCTACCTCGAGTCTCTTGCTCCTGGTGAGGTATCTCTTGGCGACATAGGTTTCGGATATGACCTCTCTCACGAGTCCTTGAATCTTGC
>CAZMXQ010000134.1:0-2264 GCA_964570335.1 uncultured Methanosarcinales archaeon | reverse complement strand
GAAGACAAGATAGATAACAACATAGACATGGAGTCTTTCGGAAGCAAGAGTGAAGAGATAACAAAAGCAGCGCACTATATAGTTCATGGAACATCATGCAGCAAAGTAGTAGCGATAACAAGGAGTGGTTATAGTGCATCACTCATCTCTAGATACAGGCTCAACAAAGAGACAATTGCAGTGACTGATAAGGAAGACGTCGCTAAAAGACTTCATCTTGTCTGGGGAGTCAATCCAATACTTACAAAGAAGATACCTAAAAATGATATGATCAAGAAAGTAGGTAGAAGACTTTACAAGAGAGATTTTGTCAGAAAGAGTGATGTTGTTCTTTTTGTGGCAGGTGTCAATACTAAGATAGAAAAGATAACAAACATGGTAGAGGTACATCCCATCAGCGAATTATTCTGAGATGATTGTAGCTTGAGAAGTTTGTAATAGTGCCTTTTGAATGATATGATCTATGTATTAAAAAAGCAAAATATATTAAATGGTGAGACATGGGATGAACCATGACCAGACCAGATTTCTTGTTCGAGGTATGCTTTGAAGCATGCAATAAGGTAGGTGGGATCCACACAGTAGTCTCTTCAAAAGCAAGGCACATGACAGAGGAGTTCCAGAATTTCTTCGTCATAGGACCTTACCTAGAAGGTATCTCAGAAAAGGAATTCATAGAAGATGATGTCCCTGATAACCTGGAAAAGGTATTCAATGAGCTCTCGGAGGAAGGTATATACTTCAAGTTCGGACATTGGGATATTGAAGGTTCTCCGAAAACCATTTTGATAGATACTAGAGGATTCTCACATGTTGCCGATCATCTGAAGAAGCTCTATTGGGAAGAATTCAGTGTTGACAGCCTAGGGTCAGGATGGGATTTTGATGAGCCGATGCTATGGTCGACTGCTGCAGGAAAGTTCATAGAGAGATTCCAAGAAAAGAATAAGGGTAAGAGAATAGTAGGTCATTTCCATGAATGGATATCCGGATTCGGAATACTCCTACTGAAGCATTCTCAATCTCCTGTCAAGACAGTATTCACAACACATGCAACAATGTTAGGAAGGAGCATCTCTGGCTCAGGAGAAGACCTTTACGGCATCATAGATGACATCAATCCAGAAGAAGAGGCCAAAAGACATGGTGTCATGAACAAGTTCTCCACAGAAAGAGCTTGCGCTCATAACTCCGACAAATTCACAACAGTCTCGGAGATAACAGGCATGGAAGCTGAAAAGATACTAGGAAGGAAACCCGATCCATTGGTATTCAATGGCCTAGACTTAAGGGAATTCCCTGACGATAAAGAACTCGAAGAGAAGAGGAACAAGTCGAGAGAGGAGCTCCTGAAAATCGCTGAGTGCATGACAGGAGAAAAGCTCATAGAGAGGAAAGATGACATAGAGATCTTCTTCACTTCAGGAAGATATGAGTTCAAGAACAAGGGCATGGATGTATTCATAGATTCCATAAGAGATATGGAAAAGGACATGAGAGATAATCAAGATGTTAGGAAGGCTATAGCATTCTTCTTCGTACCCAACGGATGGAAAGGGATGAACGAAGAGCTCAAAGAAAATATAGGGAGACATGATGAAGATAGGGAATCTTTCCTTGCAGAAGGTAAGAAGAATATAATATCGAGCCATGATCTCGAGAATGAGAATGATGAGATGCTGAAAGCACTTCAAGACAGTGGACTTACAAGAGAGGACTCTATGATAAGATGTCTCATCATACCCATATATCTCTCAGAAGGAGATGGATTATTCAACATGGGATATTACGATATCACTTCAGGATGTGATCTTGGGGTGTTTGCAAGCTACTACGAGCCATGGGGTTACACCCCTCCAGAATCACTTGCTGTGGGCGTACCTACTGTGACAAGTGACCTTGCAGGTTATGGAAGATTCATCAAAGGCTCTGAGACAGAGAACAGAGATGTCTTCATACTTGAAAGGATGCAAAAGAGAAGGGAAGAGATAACTGAGTCGCTCAAGATCTTCCTTTGGAAAGCATTTGATGATGAAAGGACAATCACAGAAAGAATCAGATCATGCAGGAGTACAGCAGAGAAGACAGAATGGAATAGATTCTTGGAGAAATACCTTAAGTCTTATGAAAGAGCACTAGAAAATAAAGATTGAGAATTCTATATATCCCATGATTACTGTTCATTACCTTCTTCCTCTTTCTTTTCCTCCTTCTTTCCTTCCTTACCCTTTTCATCCCCTTCTTCTTGGGACATGTCATACTTA
>CAZMXQ010000133.1:0-2303 GCA_964570335.1 uncultured Methanosarcinales archaeon | reverse complement strand
ATCCTATGCTAATGCAATTACCAGATTATGCTAATCTGTTGGTAATCCGGGCCACTGTGTTTGCTCTCGTTGATTAAGGTATAGGATTCTACGAAGTAGATATCCTATGCTAATGCAATTACCAGATTATGCTAATCTGTTGGTAATCCGGGCCACGGTATTATCTTCATTTACACGAGTTACACGTGATTCTCTTTTATACCAGAAATATTATTAATCACTAGCCATCCTCCGCATTTGGATGTTGTTAATGAGGGGAACATTCATGAAAGAGAAGATAATTATAAATGCGGAATCTGTAACTGAAGGACATCCTGATAAGATCTGTGATAAGATATCAGATGCAATCCTGGACAGTGTGCTATCAAAGGACAAGAACGCAAGAGTCGCTTGTGAGACTGCTGTCAAGAATGGAGGTGTCATGGTCTTCGGTGAACTTACTACTGAAGCTTATGTTGACATCCCTTCAATTGTAAGAGATACACTAAAAGATATAGGTTATATTGACTCAGCCTATGGGATCGACTATGAGACAGCTTCTGTGTGGGTGCAAGTGACAGAACAGTCTCCTGATATTGCCCTAGGTGTGGGCAAGGATAATAAATCAGAAGTGGGGGCAGGAGACCAGGGATTGATGATAGGATACGCATCAGATGATACCGACACATTCATGCCATTGCCTTCATATCTTGCTCATAAGCTTTCTAAGACATTGACAGATTGCAGGAAAACTGGAAAGTTGCCATATCTAAGGCCAGATGGCAAATCTCAAGTGTCTGTAGAGTATGAGGATGGCAAACCTAAGAGGATTGAGGCGGTCGTTGTCTCGACTCAGCATTCTCCAGAGATATCATTGGATGAGATCCATGATGAGATTCTGAGGTTTGTTATCACACCTGTCTGTGGGGGGATGATGGATAAGGATACTAAGATTTTGATAAACCCAGCTGGTCGTTTTGTTCGAGGAGGTCCATACGCAGATGCAGGTCTGACAGGTCGCAAGATAATTGTTGATTCTTATGGTGGAAGCGCAAGGCATGGAGGAGGCGCTTTCTCTGGAAAGGACCCTACGAAGGTAGATAGGAGTGCAGCATATGCTGCTCGATACATCGCTAAGAATATTGTAGCTGCAGGTATATCCTCAAAGTGCGAAGTGCAGCTCTCTTATGCAATAGGTGTGGCAGATCCAGTAGCAGTGAATGTGGACACTTTCGGTACATCAAACTACTCTGAACACGAGATTGAGAGACTAGTCCGAAAATACTTCCCTTTACGTCCTGAGGCAATCATAAGGAAGCTTTCTTTACTTTCTCAGAACTACTATGATGTTGCTGCTTATGGACATTTCGGCCGTGATGACATGGAGTTGCCTTGGGAAAGTACGGATCTTGCAGAATTCATCAAGAAAAGGATATCTGCGCAATCTAATCTTGATAGGTTTGATTGAAGTGTTTTATTGTAAACATTGTAATATATTTCTGGTCTTGAGAAAGGACAAATAACTAATTTATTAGCAACAGGTTTTCAAAAACCTTTATAAATAATCCACTGCTCCGAGTTCTTGCTTTAAAAGAAACTTGGGCTCGTAGCTTAGTCTGGTGGAGTGCACGACTGATAATCGTGTGGTCGGGGGTTCAAATCCCCTCGAGCCCATTGTAGGCTCGTGGGTCCGGAAGATTTCCTTCCGTATACCTCGAGCCCATCTTGTTTCATTGAATGGTATTTTTCCGGTGTATTGCTGGAAATTTTACCAATTCTGAGAACTGATTCACTAAAGAATTACATTTTTGACGGAGAGATGGTTATGAGATATAAGAAGGGCATGTTCATAGGGCGTTTTCAACCGATGCACAGAGGGCATCTCAAGGTAGTTGAGAAGATGTCAGAGGAGTGTGAAGAGATAATTATAGGAGTTGGAAGTGCTCAAATCTCTCGAGAGGAAAAGAACCCTCTCAACTATGAAGAAAGGAAAGAGATAATATCAAATGTTCTAGAGAAAAGTGGAATTGAGGCCACAATAGTCAATGTAGATGATGTTCCTTTTGATGAGGAGTGGATAGATATGGTTCTGTCCTACGGTTTTGATGCCATCTACTCTAGCAATGGATGGGTATTACGCCTTGCAGAAAAAGCGAAGACTCAAAATGATCTCTCTTTCAATATAATAGACGTAAAGCCAGAAGTGGACTCAGAAGCTACCATGCATATCTCAGCTACTTTGATCAGAGAGATGATAAAGAATGATGATTCGAGATGGAGAGCTCTTGTACCAGAGCCCGCTCCTGTCATGATAGAAGAGAGAT
>CAZMXQ010000132.1:0-2333 GCA_964570335.1 uncultured Methanosarcinales archaeon | reverse complement strand
GCCACCATAATGCCAGGGATATATGATTTCTCTTCTTCTATGGAAACTGAAATATCTGATATAGATGCTTCATCTCATTCAACTCTTGATTTCAAGGGTGCTTCTTTCAATTATATCTTCGACAATGACACACAGCAGTATGGGGTCGTCAGTCCTGTTGATTATAGCTCTTTCAATCATACTGAGCTCTCTCTCCCAGATGATGTTTTGGTTCTTGATGATCCTTCCATAGACCGTCTTGCTTATGCTGGCATCTCCGTAAGCACCAATTTCTCATCCTTCGATTCTGTGGAGGTAGGCTTCAACTATTCTGACGTAAGCTCCAGCCTTGCTGCTGATGGTCATAGTATAGATCCTGACGATCTCGAGATACTGCGTTGTCCTGATGATGATGCTAGCTCTTGCACTTCTTCAGACTGGGAAATCCTCGACCTTGTCGATCATGATGCTGATCTTGGCATCATAAGTGCTGAGTCAGAGACTGCTTCCAGCTTCGTTGTTGTGGAGTATATATTCGACGATGAAGATGAAGACGAGGATGACGATGAAGATGTCTCTGTTGACGATAGTCCTGATACAGCTCCTGATGACCCTCCTGCTCCAGAGACTGAAGAAGAAGCCGTTACAGATGAGGACGAGGACGTGGAAGTCGAGGATGATGAACTTCGTCCATCTTATGATATAGAGCTTGGCATCCTTGAGTATATGTCTTTGCGTCCAGGAGAGAATCGTACTGTGCCTATATTCATCTATAATCGTCAGGCAGTGGATCTTGACTTGAATCTATCTGTCACAGGAACAGAGCTTCCTGATTTCATGCATCTTAGCCATGAGGATACTGTCATCCCTCCATTCTCCAACAGACGTGTCGATGTTGATGTCATTGTTCCTGAAAATGAGGATCCTCGTCTTGTCTCAGGCTCCATGATCTTCGATCCTGCAGGCTTCGAGCCTCAGAGTATGCCTCTGATCTTGCGTATTGCAGACGATGATGATTTTATCTTCGATCTCTCTCTAGATTTAGGCTCGGACTCCTTTGGTCAGACTGACCCTCTCTATATCCTTTCCGAGGTAGAGAATGAGTGGGTCCGTGATAGTGAGGTTAATCTTAGTTATACCTTGAATCCTTTGGATTACAATGAGAGCGACAGAGCTGTTCTCGGCGACATGATCCGTATAGATCGTACTCTATGGTTCGATCAGTACTACGCTGAGAATGTGACCATAGATCCTGTCGACATTCTCACGAATATCTCTTACAACATGAGTGATGATGAGCTTGATGTTCTCTTCTCATATGCGAGTGAGGGCAGCTCTCTCTTTGATGGTGATGATGGTGTAATGCTTGATGAAGGACAATACTTGCTTGAGCTCGAGGCTTCCTTCAACAATGTCACATCCAGCACCAGTGCTGTCGTTGACATCCAGAATCCATTCTACCAGCGCACCTGGTTCAGGGGTCTTGTAGGTTTTGTACTGCTCGCATCCTTTGGTGGCCTTGTAGTCTATAGTGTTGTCAGCTACAAGAAGTATGCTCGCTCCAAGCGCCGTTATGTGATCCCTGATGTCCACAACCTCCCTGGCCGTGAGAAGGATACTGTCAATTTCAAGGTTGGTCGCATCGCTGGCACTAAGTATGATGCTTATATCGACAGCCGTGACCTTACAAAGCACGCTCTTGTTGCTGGAAGCACTGGTAGTGGAAAGAGTGTCAGCGCTAGCGTTGTAGTAGAAGAAGCTCTGAATAACAAGATCCCTGTCGTTGTCTTCGATCCTACCAGCCAGTGGACTGGTTTCTTGAGCGCTCTCAAGGATGATAATATCTATAAGACCTACAAGAAGTTCAATATGAGCAGGGACGAGTCCCGTAGCTATAAGGGTCTCATATTCACTCCTCGCGATAGCGATTTCGAGCTTGATTTCGATGAATACTTGAATCCTGGCGAGGTCACAGTATTCAATCTCGCTCATCTGAGCACTAAGGACTATGATGAGGCTACTGCAAAGATTGTCCAAGCATTGTTCGACAAGGGCTGGGAGGAGAGTCCGGATCTCCGTCTCATCTGTGTCTTCGACGAGGTTCACAGGCTCCTTGACCCAAGCACTGCTGGAAAGGGCTACGCTGCTCTTACGAGGGGCGCTCGTGAGTTCAGGAAGTGGGGTATCGGTCTTGTGATGGCTAGCCAGGTAAGTAGTGACTTCAAGGAGGCTATCGGCGGTAATGTCTTGACTGAGGTACAGCTGAATACCAAGAATCTTGCCGATATAGAGAAGGCGAAGCAGAAGTATGGTGAGGAGTATGCTAAGAGGATCACAAGACAGGGTCTTGGTGT
>CAZMXQ010000131.1:0-2340 GCA_964570335.1 uncultured Methanosarcinales archaeon | reverse complement strand
GTCCTATTCCCTGCATAGAACCAGCTGTAAGACCTCACGTCACCATGACCAAGATCATGATCAGGTTCTGAAAGTCCATATACAACAAAATCAAACTCATATCTTCCCTCAAAGACCTCGTCAAGACCATCTCTTATGCAATCATCATCTCTTAATATCACACAATCCCTGAAATCATCATTCCTTTCCAGATGCTGGAGCCTGAAGCTTGATTGATCAGATACTGTCCTAGTGTCCCTAGGCATAAAGAACATTACGAATGTGAAAGCTACAATAATCGCTAGGAATGCCTCTACAGTCTTCATGAATGCTTTTTTCTGCCTCTTATCCATAAACGAAAACATTGTCACCACATATTGATATTTATGTACACGAACTCTCTCTCTCCATATTGATTTATCATATAATCACCGACTGTTCTGCTGAATACGTCTGCTTGTGAAGGATTCGAGGTCTGAAACTCAAACAAGGTCTCACCCTCCCTGTCATATACCTCAATCCTGTATTCATCATCGCTTGTAATATTCCAGAGTTCCAGAAGATCAGCAAAACTCTTTGTGTTGAGATTAATCAGCTTAGATCTTGATATACCCATGAACCTTTCTGGTATGCCTACTGATATGTCATTGATGGATATTATATCATCAGCAATCTCAGGATATGATGAATTATGTGAATGCACCATGAAGCTAGTAGTTGATGATGTAGCAGTGGGATCGTATTCTATATTAGCTGTAACGGTCATCCTTTCACCGTCTACAAAGCTTGATATATCGCATACTTCAAAACTTATGTCCTCATCGAAAAAGAATGTCATTCCAGTCTCCCCATCACTGACGAGATCAAGTACACTACTGTTTATCTCTTCACAGTCTGAATCTTGGTCGAATGAGTAAGAGACTATTGTGTCCATGTAGTACTCTTCATAGACAGGCGTCTTGAATTCAAGACCGAAAGTAGTATTGGACCCTACAACCCCTCGGACATCGAAAGTGTTCATCATGTATGTGTTATCTGCAAAGATATAATTCCTAAGATTGAACTGTTCTGTCGTCATGTTATGCTCTGCAAAAATCCCTGGAACATATTCACTAGAATTCTCTATGTCCACAACATTATCATTAACTCTTATATTGAAATCATAGACCTGCTGCTGACCCCTATAAAACACTTCATTCAAAATGTTATCAGGATACCTCACATTATATGATTGACCCGGAACAGAAACAGTATTGCCTGACTTAGAGAGGAAATTCAATGGATGAGGAATATCATACTCTGAGTCAGAAGTGCGCATGACAAACCTATTGACTCCCTCTTCTAAGTCCGCTATGAATATCATATTCTCATCATCTTGGACAGAATATATATCATCCTCCAGCACAAAATTGTCCCAGTCAGAAGGGTTACGTACCATTATAGGCACGTTCTCCATATCACTCCTTGCCTCAACAAAAACTGGAATCTCACTATAATTGAACTCAATCCTCTCCCTGAATACATCTACTAGATCTGAGGTCTGGGATTCCATCTGCAACTCAGAGATAGTATAGTGTCTCAATACTATGAAGAACCAGAAAGTGAAAACTATGAATATTCCCAAGCTTATCGCCCAATCTATCTGAGAACCCATTGCTTTCTTCCGTAGACGAGATCTCATCGCGAGAACAGGAAATTCAACCATATATCATTTTAGAGTGTTATGAATATAAATGTTATTGTTAATCTGGAAGATATAAGATCATGCATAGCACACTATTTGCTAAAGATAAATGTGATAATAAATAAAAAGAGAGCACGGGCAAGAGTGGACACGCTTCCAGCATCAGGCAACCCATGGCTTTCCTCCACTCCGTTACCCTGAAAGCGCCGACCTCGACCCTTATAGCTGCTTCATTCCTGACCTGACTAGTTCGGGAAAAGACCGACCGAACAGGACAGAGCTTCTACGTACGGCCATGGACCCTCCGCCAGAGAACATGCCGCCTCTCGCCCTTCGGCCCTACCATAAAGCCCGTTTGAAGTTACAGGTGAGGGCTAACCACCCGGCCTAGCTCATCCCTGAGAAAGATATCCAATTTAAAAAACTATTGCCTGAGTTCTTTTCTTTTCCTTATTATGTAGAAGACCTCATCATCATACTCGAGCACTTTGTTGAACATCTGGAGCCTATGCAGCATCCTCTCAAACCATCCTCTATGAGGATAATTCATATCCCTTCCAGATACTGTCTTTTTGGAGAAGCTTACCACAACCCAATCAGCAGGGACCTGAGATATCACCTTCTCTGATATCTTATGGCTCTTTGATTGCTCAATGACTTCTAACACATTGAAGAGA
>CAZMXQ010000130.1:0-2381 GCA_964570335.1 uncultured Methanosarcinales archaeon | reverse complement strand
CCTGCACAAATATTTTATATTACCTGATACGAATCACCTCTATGGACTTCAAGAAATTCTATAAGAATCACCCTGTGCTTTCAAACTATCTTATCAGCGTACCACTTTTCACAGTGCTTCTTACACTTCATGACTTCCTTTTCATGGGTACTATAGGACTGTTCAATCTGGTACAAGTGTTCATAACATCTTTCATCGCTCTGGTTCCTGTCGCTATAGGTAATTTTACGGCCATAAAGTGCACAAAGAATTTTGATGAAGGCAGGGATAAGGAGATTTTCTTCATTGTATCATGGATTCTGATAGCTAATGCTTTGCCTATAGTTAATCTGATCTTTGCAGAGAGCCAAGAGATGCTCGCGGATTCTATACTGATGATAGCAGTGGTTTCAATTGTTGTAGGGATTGGCTATCTCATATCTAGAAAAATTAAGAAGAAAAATAAAAGAATCACATCTGCTCGATCGCTTTAGGTATTAAAGGAGCTACAGCTTCTGCCTCTTCCTTCAACATTCTACCTAGCTTTGAGAAGATCCATTCTCCCGATTCAGGATTCCTGTTCTTCCTTGATATCTGAAGCTTAGGCGTCCCTCCGTTATAGGAGAATACACTAACTGTCAACTTTGTCATCTCAAACTCTACTGTCTCAGAGAAGATCTCTTTGTCCAAACTTTTATCGAATGCCATGACTTCCCAAAACCCCAGCTTAATTTTAAATCTTTTGCAAGTGTCAGATAAGTTTTATAACACATGATAGAATCTCCAAGATATGAAAGAGATGATCTCAAGGATAGCCGAGGAGATTACGTCCCATCTTGACAAGGATAGCTCATCTGTACTCCCTACCATAAGCAAGGCATCTTTCCATGATTTCTCAGAGAGTAATTTCCACGAGCTGAGGATCTTCCCTTCTAGCATGGAATGCAGCTTCATTGATGGAGGGAATTCAGAGATTTTCTCATCTTCTTCATTATCACTCCAGATGCTCAGGATAGCAAACGTAAGCTTCAAAGGCAGGGAAAAGTCAAAGAAGCATATCAGAGAGTTCCTCCTCCTTTTAAGGTCAGAAGAGGATGATGGGATACAATACATAGGAAAGCTCTTTCCCATGAAGGATGATATATCAAGTTCGTCAACCCCAAAAGTATACAGGATATCGCAAGAGGATGAGACACTGAAGCAAGGTGTGAACCATGGTACCCTCTCTTCTTTCGCAGGCATGATAAGGAGGCTTGAAGAGCTTAACATGGCGAAGAATGTGGCGAGAGGCAATGGAAAGAATTCCATGATAGTGTTGGATGGCTCTTTGCAGTGCACTTTCAAAGGTGAGCAGAGGCTTATGCAAGATCTTATGGAAGCGTGCAAGGAGAATGAAAATCTCCTAATGTCATTAGCAAAGACCGACAACATGCTCACAGATTCTGGAAAAAGCGTCATTTCAGAGCTGAAGAGGATGAGCAAGGGCATCTCAGACAAGATGTGGTATTACCATCCTCTTGTAAGGTACGATGATCCTTCATATCCAGCAGATATATCTTACTGCAAGCTACATAGGTCTTCACGATTCGTATTCAGGGCAGAGATATCTACAGCTTTCGAGAACGTGAGCCTTGACAGGGTCTTCGGTGAGCTTGCAATCACATCAGGTGACCCCGTGTTCTTGGGATACCCCTATGGTCTGATAAAAGCTGATGAGCTCGCAAGAGTGACCAATACAGAGATCTCTAATCTCCGGACAAGGCTTCTCAATAAGATCGATGTGGAGGACCTAGAAAGCTCGGGATCTGCTCATTCTATCTTGGACAATGCAAGATTTTAAGCACATTTTCACCTGTTTAACTTACGAAAACAAATATGATAATCTGCATATATTTTCAAGTAAAGAAAGATTTTTATAACGAATAGGGTTCTCCGAATTATGAAGTTCAGAAAGGCTAATCAACGCGATGTAGACCTGCTACAGTCTTTCTCTGCTTCTATGGTTGAGTCCAAGACTATCTTCGGACACAGCTTAGGGAGGGAGTTCTTCAGGTCCATAATAAGAACCGGACTTGTCTATGTGGCCTTGACTGACAAGAAAGAGGTCGCTGGTTATCTTCTGGCGGAAGCGGATGCAAGGATACAGTTCTCGAACATAATACACATCTCCTTGAATCCAGAATTCTCAAGAGAAGATATTGTCCAAGGTCTCCTTGATAAGCATTATGAGGAATGCCAGAAGATGAACATATCTGACATTGCTCTGCATACAAGTGAGCTTGGACAGGATAACATAGATCTCTTGAGTAACATGGGCTTCAACCCAGAGAAGAAGTTCATGGTGCTTACAAGGCAAGTCGACGGATTCTGATTCTTTTTCTTTTTTGATTATATAATATTCT
>CAZMXQ010000129.1:0-2450 GCA_964570335.1 uncultured Methanosarcinales archaeon | reverse complement strand
TCTTCTTCTCCGGTCTTCCATGCCCAGGACACAGTATATCGTATCTTACCGTTGACATCTTTCTTAGCGATACTGTCATCTGCTTCTCATCGGATGTCGGCAGGTCTGTCCTACCCAGAACTTTCATCTCCGGGTCAAAGAATAAGTCGCCAGGGAAAAGTATCTTCGTACCATCCTTATCCTGGAAAAGGAGAGAGACAGAACCGTCTGCATGTCCAGGTGTATCTAATACTGTGAAGCCGATATCCTTCATCCTCTCTAAAGGAAATTCTTTGATCTCCTTCTCACTCGCGTAAAAGTCTTGTACAGTCTCTAGGTTGAGTATAGAAGAATTCGGATCATCATGTAATAGTTCTAAAGATCTTTTCGATGCAAAAAGCGGGGTGTCCTTGAAAATATTGAATCCTCCAATATGATCATGATGAAGATGTGTAAGGAAAACCATGGAAACATCTTCTGGTGCTACAGGAAGAGACTTCTTGAATGCCTCTTCTGCATCTTTAGAACAACAGTCTATCAGTATTCTCCTGTCCTTAATGAAATAGGAGTTGCAACTATGTATCCCTTTGATGTATATCCTTGATACGTTTTTTGTTATCTCTTCAATCATATCTTCTGGTAAGAGGCCTGATATAATAGGTTTTTGGAATATTATTTATGATACATAATGGAAACGAGGTTTCACGAGACATCGAAACCTTTCATGAACCAGAATGCTAAGAATGCTATACCTGCCATAAGGAAAGCTACAAGTGTAGCAGCGAAAGGATTGAATGCGAATGTTGCAGCTGAGAGCACAGCGATGAATGTCACACAGAAGACATAGAATACTTGTGTACTATAGAACATATATGTACCAGATGTCGGTGCATCATGATTATCATCCTTCTTCTCTTTGTTCTCACTATCTTCGAACATGTTATTTGTCTTAAGGAAGAACAGGATTATGTCTGCTGGCACCATGCTTATCAGAGCATAAAGAAGATTGAATTGCATTGCAAGCAATACATTAGGATTATTGAATCCCAAGAAAGCATTGAAGAATACAGCAAGATATACATTAGAGAGAGGACCTGCAAAAGCTATTGAAGCATTGTCTACATAGTTGTGACCATAGAAGAACTTTCCTATTCTCATCCTTTCATGATGATAGATCAGCAATCCTGTAACGGGAAGAACAATGAAAACTTCTCCTCTGAACAGCATTATGAGTATGAGATTTATCATTAACATCGCAGGCCATACTCTTGTCTTGACTGTGTACCCTTTCTTTATCGCCATCAGCTTATGTCCAAGTTCTTTGGCCATCACTGCAGATGAAGAAATCACAAGAGATGTGAGCATTGAAGTTATAGCTAAGATGGGGGTTTCTGCAGAAAGTACTTTGTCATAACCGATGGAGAAAGCGAAGACAATACACACAGCAAGGAGTTGTTTCCTCTCATTCTTGTCAAACTCTAGATACTTGTTTACATTGTGGAAAAAATTGAGCATATGATTGATTCAGGTTTCAACCTATTTATATTTTGCCAATATTGAAAGACTTATCATCTTATGCGTCATCATGAGTAAAAGAGAAACTGAAGGATCCGTCTTGAGTCACTTCTTCCTTCCTTTTCTTGACATGCTCATCGTATCTCTGTCCAGTTTTCTTTTCGATCTTCTGAAGCATACCTTCTTTATGACCAGCACCTATCACTACAAGAAAATTCTTCTCAGGTTCATTCTCCATCATCTTCAGGATCCTGTGTGCCATTATATTATTCCTGTCCTGCACCAGAACATGATACAATCCTTTGTATCTCTTCTTTGTCTTCTTTAATATCTTCTCTATCAGCTGATCAGAAGGCACCTGTTTCAGATCAAACTCATCTTCAGAAATGTCTGTCAGAGGTGATCGCATGCCAATCATGCTCTTCATGAGATCATAAAGTATCCGCATCTTCTCTTTGAATCCCACTTTCTTAGAGAGCTTCCTGAGAGTTATCTGGACATCTTGATCTATCAGTGCAATCTGAAGATTATTCTTTGCAGCGCTCTCAACAGCGGCGAGCATCTCTGCACCTGGTTTTGAACTCACTTTCTTCCCTAGTTTCTTCTGTGCCGCAGAAGCAACCAACGCGAAGATGAAACCCATTATTCCGACATGTCTGATCATGCCTATAGACTTTATACCATGCACTTGCTTGATGTCATTCTTAAGAGCATACAATCTCTGCTTATCCAGTTCTACACATATTACATCGAACCTTCCTGAAGAGATCGCAGAATCTACTTCTTCCCTGCTCTCTTCAGATATATGTGAAGTTCCTATTATCTTCAGTCTTTCAAGGTCTACCATCCTGCTTCGGTACTTGCCTTAATATAAAAAACTATCATGGAATATCAAAACAGGAAGTCCTGTAGGGGTGTATGTAAAAATCTCCTTCTGGGACAACCCACATCAAAAC
>CAZMXQ010000128.1:0-2450 GCA_964570335.1 uncultured Methanosarcinales archaeon | reverse complement strand
TCTCATACCTAGGTAATGGCATGCCTGTTCCTTAAATAAAAGTTTCGGTATTCACTTCCTGAACATTTTTAAATGATATGTTTGGGAATTCATAATGCTAAGATCGGTACAAACGTCGCATCTGTACGTGCACACTCGCTATAGGCACATACCAAAGTTTTAAATAACTATCATTCCAGTGACATATTATGCAAGAGATTGTTGTAGGAAGGAGTAAAAGTGATGTCAAGAAATTCGGTAAAAGGGGAACTATACTTCTAGGAAAACAATACATCAGGATGGGTCAAACGGTAACTCTTTCTGGAGAGATATATCTTGATGTTGCGGGAGCACACGTTGTCTTCATCTGTGGTAAGAGAGGAGGAGGTAAGTCTTACACCATGGGAAGCATCGCAGAAGGGATGCATCTTCTCGAAGATGATGTGAAGGATAACCTATCATTCATACTATTAGACACCATGGGCATATACTGGACTATGAAATATCCTAACCACCCGGATGAGGAGCTCTTGAAACAGTGGGGTCTTGAAGGAAGAGGGATAGATGTCAAGATATACACACCAGCAGGTTGGTACAAGAAATTCAAGGAAAGAGGTATCCCTACAGACATCCCTTTCACTTTGAAACCATCAGAGCTCACCACTGACGACTGGTGCATGACATTCAAGCTCGAGAAGAATTCTCCAGAAGGTATACTCATAGACGAAGTCATACAGAACTTCAGCGATGATGATTTCACAGACTATTCCGTGGATGACATGATGGAAGAGATAGAAAGGATTGATGATGCTACTAAAGAATCTAAAGCCGCCGTTAAGAACATGCTTAGAAGCACGAGGCAATGGGGAGTCTTCAGTAAAGAAGGGACATCACTTAGGGACTTGGCTGTCCCAGGACAGATATCTGTGCTTGACCTGAGCTGTTATGCTTTCATGCCAGACGGATGGAGCATAAAGGCACTTGTAACCGGAATTGTATCGCAGAAACTCTTCATAGAGAGGATGAAGGAGAGGAAAGAAGAAGAATTCCAGAGTGTAGATAGTGCAGAGCACTATTTCACTACAGAAAGCAATGTGAAGCAGGAGTTCCCGCTAGTATGGCTTGTAATAGATGAGGCACACGAGTTCTTGCCAAGGGATAAGAAGGACGCTAATCCTGCTACACAACCACTCATAACAATAATGAGAGAAGGTAGGCAACCAGGAATATCGCTTATACTAGCAACACAACAGCCAGGAAAGATACATACTGATGTGATGACACAATCAGATACAGTTCTGAGCCATAGGATCACCGCCAGGATGGATGTTGAGGCATTGGGACTCCTGACGCAAAGCTATATGAAAGAGGGGCTCACAGGAGCAGTAGATCATCTTCCAAGAGAGAAAGGTGCTGCAGTATTGTTTGATGATTCCAATGAAAGGATATATCCGATGAGGGTAAGACCTAGATTCACATGGCACGGTGGAGACTCACCCACTGCCGTCAAGGCCAAGAAAGAATTCTTTAAAGAGCTAAAGCATAACTGAGAAAAACTTCAATGATGAAAAAGTCAATCTGACCAAGACATGATATCCATTCATCAAGATTTTCTCTCATCATTACTTTCATTCCTGCTTGGAGTTGTAGAATCGACAAGTTCAGCACCGTCCCCAGTGATCTTGAAAGCAACCTCCTTATCTTGGGGAAGAGAACGATGTCTTACAAGTATAGCTCTTTTTATGTTCTTGTATGACTTCAGCTCTATGAGGCACTTGCTACTGTACCTCAATATATCCCCACCTACCATGTTGACCTTATCTTTCTCTTCAAATGCTGAGTATACTTGGTTTGTTATTAGCACAGGTATATTCTGCTTCCTTGCAGTCTCTGATAGGATGGAAAGCTGTTTTCCCAACTCCCTATTTATGCCATAAACCTCTTCAGAGTTCTTTCCAAGCTCAAGACGATAGAGCATAGCGATAGAATCTACCACAATCAGACCTATCCTCTCGGACACAAGTTCCCTGAGCTTATCAAAAACTCTCTTCTGCTCTTGGAAATTCACTGGCTTATAGAAAATCATGCTCTCAAGTATCTTTTCCGTAGAAGCTCCTTTTCCCTCCGCTATCTGTCTCAACCTATCAGGAGAGAAACTTCCATCAGTGTCTATGTAAAGGACCTTCTTGCCCTGTTCAACAGTCTCCACAGAAGCCATTATGCAGAAATTCGTTTTTCCAGAACCTGCAGGACCATATATGGTTGTAATCACATCCCGCTCTATTCCATTACAGAGCCCATCCACTACAGAACATCCTGAAGGTATAAAATGAGACATGATACGCGGGTTACCAGTGTCCTATTTAAACTTAATCATAGTATTTTTTATCACTTTTTCAGAAACTGTTAGATCTGAGAGATTAGGAAATAACCTTAGAGAATGCTTTCTTTTAAAAGGGTTTATCACTACA
>CAZMXQ010000127.1:0-2568 GCA_964570335.1 uncultured Methanosarcinales archaeon | reverse complement strand
GTATATCTGATCCACTTCTTCAGTCAGGTTCTCAGCAGAGAGCCAATACTGGACCAAGCTACAAGCAAGCCTGGTGCTACACACTATGTTCTTGTTCGGCACTTCTGATATGTCTAAATCAGGGAATTTCAAAGTCCCATTCTCTACAGTACCTTGAACGACATCAATCCCATCCCTATACCTGGACCCGTCTGTCAGACCGTCTATTGTGATATAAATTGTCTCTCTGAACCTGTTCCTTCTGGAGTGGCGATTGATCATGACAGCATTATCTACATTTGCTTCCTGAAGATCGCCCACATTGATCAGACCATCATCTTCAATGTCATTGAACCCTGCAGAATATGCATCATAACCTAAAGTCCTTGCTATGGACGCTAGAACATTTGAGGAATGGCCCCAATAGCATACGAAAATCATCTTGTCGTCTTGATACTGTGCAAGACTATCATTGAATTCCGCTATGTCTTCAAGAGAGCTGAGGTACATGTTGTCCTCTAGCCTGATTTCTGTGAATCTCGATATTATGTTCTGTGGTATGTGAGAGAAGAGCCTATACTCAGATAATTCTTCCATATCCATGGAATTTAGGTCGATACCTGTGCTGTATCTGCCGTCAGACATGAGGTCAAACATCTCAAGCACGTATATATCGAAGCAGTTTCCCATCCCTATCTCCTCAACACAATTTCCGGAGCATGTATCAATCCTTATACCATTAATTTCACCCTCAACGCAGATTTTTTCAGAATTGAGAGAATGCTCCAGATATCTCATGAGATATGACTCGATCATGGTCTCATTCAGCTCACTCTCCGAATAGCTGAAGTCATCTGTGTGGGATGGATCTTCTGATTCGTAGTCATCAAAGAAGCTGAATGTTACGTGTACCTCATTACCTTCTGCGCCTACGGCATGGAATGCAGGTCTGAAAAGGGATGGTTGTGACATCCCTCTCTCAAAGGTGTTCTGTTGCCACATACTGCTAAATTCGCTAATAACAAGGACAGAAGTAAAAAGGATTGCCACTATGCCTAAAACACTAAGGATGAACTTCTTGTTCATCATCTTGGTCTTTATGAATCCGAAAGCAGATATGAAGAACACGCTAGCTATCACTATAATGTAAGCGATGATGTTTGAAAGAGATGCACTTATGAGCTGTATAGCATTAGGTATGAAGAAAGCTTCCGCTCTAAGAGAGAGTGCAACAATCATTACAAATGATAGGATAGATATTCTTGCCACAGCCTTCATGTGCGATACAAAATCTGCTCAGAACTTAAAACTTTCGAAATTCTCAGTATCTCAACCACTTTGGCTCGTAGTTAGATATCTCTTCCAGAATACCAGTCTTTTCGACGGCTTTCCTTATGTATTCACTGCCTTCATCAATCCACTTTTCTTTTGCTGTGAATCCAGCTCCGAATAGATACTTCTGTTGGGATAATCTTACCTTGTTCTTTCGGTCAATGAAGATGTCTATGTAACTGCACCTCAATTCTGGCATAACAAGCGAAGCATTATGGTCCGAGTAGAATGCTATATTAGGTCTTGTCTTATTGAACCTGAGCGAGAAGGAATTCTCTGTCCCTTTTACATCCCCTTCCCGGTCATATCTTATGTCTATCATCCAGTCAGAACAAGAGATTACATTATCATCCCTGCGAAAGATTAACTTTTCAGGGTCTATAGAATCTATCTGTTCATGCAGTCCACCCTTCTCCCCCAAGAGGTCTTGCATTATCTTTTCTATATCATCACTGTCTATAATCCCTTCAAACATGCTAAAAAAAAGATATTTGAAATTAAAAAACTATCTTTTCAATAGAAAATACATTGAACTTTTTTAAATTCCTGATCACTCCTTCAAATATGGACTCACTCACAATAGATAAGATCCATGATGCGTCAGTAAAAGACCTTTCTCAATTCTTGGAGATGGATGTGGAGAAGATTGAGCTAAAGGATGGAAGTAGAGACCTCAGTGGAGTACTGAGCTCTGACTACACAAGAGAAGGAAATGTATTCGCTGCCTCATATGACCCTCATACAGACTCAATTTCCTTAAATATGTGCCTTCTTGAGTTCAAGAGCAGGGATGAAGATGAATTCATGAGAGAAGCCATGATAGCTCTCCAGCATGAGTACCTTCACCATGTCTTCAATAGAGTATATGACTACAATCTAAGATCCAAGCTCATGGAAGAAGAAGCAGGAAGTTTGGTCGTTGATAAAGAGAAAGCCGATGCTATAGATTCTTACGTTGCCTCTGTAGACGAAGGGTTCGCTTATGCCTTCTCAGATAATATGAACAATATTGTAAGGGATATGGAAAGGATCCAAGAGATATACTCCGCAAATGCTCCAAGCAACAGGACTTATGATGTGTTAATGGATGCATATGCATCATTCTACCTGGGTCTTGAGGATGGATTGAAGAGAGACATCCTCAGGGACCCCAGAGAATTCTTAGAGGACCAGAGGAATGCGCAGAATGATGTCCACAATATATTCCCAGAGCGTCTTAGAGATAATGATGTTTCTATAGTAAACGATGATTATAGG
>CAZMXQ010000126.1:0-2652 GCA_964570335.1 uncultured Methanosarcinales archaeon | reverse complement strand
CATCGAAAATCCTCAAACCAGTAATATCACCTTTAGTGTCTATATCAAGCACAAAGTCATCAAACTCCAATGAAGAGTGGTAGTCTCTTTCTTTCGTCCTGAATATAAGTAGATCATTGCCCGCATCATATTCGTATTCGCCTTGTTTCCGTGTTTTCAGTCTCTGCATCATCAATCACTCTGACTTATGCTGAGCTTGTTTTTATAATTATCTAGTATCTCATGGAAGTCTTCTAAGGACAAAAGTCTTATTATCCTTCTACTTTTTCTCATTACCAGAAACATTATATGCATATTAAAACGGATATCTTACCTTTGTCTGAAAATTGTACAAAAAAGACAAAAGTTAATGTTCTCCCAATAGTAATTCTTTCAGAAACAGCAGCTTGAACTGAAAAATCTCCGCGATATATGATTAACAAACCTTATAAAAACCACAATAACAAACAGACACATGAAAGCGCTGAAGAATTTCTCATTTTATACTTTCAGCAAGATCCTAGTGGATGCTGCTAGGATAATACTGTTGCCCATATATGCAGCATTCATATCTATAGATGACTATGGTATATATAAGCTTTTAGACTCTTTTAAAGGATTCATCCTTGCCAGTCTCGGCAACATATCGAAGTCATCTTTCAATAGGTTCTATTTCAAAGACAGGAAGGACAAGGCATCTCTACCGAGTATGCTATCAATCTTCATCATCGGAACACTTTTGCTTCTCATCCTCACTCTGATATTCAGGGGTACGCTCATATCGCTGATCCTTGGAGGTGATGAGACATTGCTCTATCTGATCTTCGGATTCATTGCAATCGCTTTCTTAGAGTTCATATTCAGGTTCTATCAGATCAAATTCACATTGGATGAGAACGGGACGTCCTATGTAAAGATATCTATGTTCTATGGATTCATGTCTGTGGCCTTGATAATATTCTTTATTGTTGTGATGGGTCTTGGGATAACGGGACTTATGCTAGGACTTCTCGTACCTCTGTTCCTGATATCCTCCATAGTGGTCTGGAAGGACAGGAAACGTATCTTCAGAATTCCAAGACGTTCGCTCATGAAGAAATACTTGAAATTCGGAGCCCCTCTTATAGGAGTGGGACTGACAGGAAGAGTGTTATCCTTGACAGATAAATTCGCATTGAGCTATTTTCTCGGGGCTGCAGCAGTTGGCGCATATGGTTTCATATTCACTCTCAGCAGGTTTGTGCATGAGCTCCTAGGGGGTCCTTTCTATAAGGTCGTATGGCCAAAACTCCTAAAGATGGAAGATGACAGGGAGAGGTTCAATAAATCCTTGAATTTCTCATTGAATGCAATCCTTGTCATTATCTCAACTTTCATGGTCCTGATAGCGTTCTTCGCAGAATATCCACTCAGACTGATAATCGCCAATCCTGATTATCTGGCTCATGCATATCTATTATACATCTTTGCTTTCATGATAACCACTATGGTCCTCGGCCAATATGCAAATAAGGGGTTCTACCTGAATAATAAGACACATATGGGGATGTATGGGGTTACAATCGCAGCAGTGTTCAATATAGTCTTATGCATCATATTCATACCAAGATATGGCATCGTGGCTGCTGCCGTGTCTACAGCGATATCCAAGGCTCTGGCGGTCTCTATCAATATATATCTATCCGAGAGAGAGAGTTCTTTAAGATACGAGAAACGGAAGATCTCTGCCATCTTTATCCTCATGGGTGTGACATTCTCATCGTTCTATCTCTTCAACCCGTATGTGAATGATATCTTCCTAAAGTTGATCTTGAGTTCAGTCTATATCTCTCTCCTCTTCTTCACAAGAGTCATGACATTGGACAGGCTGAAGGGGATATTTAAGATGATTCGGAGTGCATGACAAAGACAAAATATTATAAATATGTCTTTTATCTCGCAGTTCATGGGAGAATATGGTGCTAAGAGCAGTTATGTAGGAGAGACAGCCGAGAGATATCTTGAAACAAGACAGAATGATAAGAAGTGGAAAGAAGAGCAGAAGATTGTCCAGAAGATAACAGACCGACATTTTGCACGGGATCAGAGCATTGTTGATGTTCCTTTCGGGACGGGAAGATTCGCCAAGTATTATCTTCGGAAAGGGATGAAGATATATGGTGTTGACATTTCAGATGATATGCTTTCTGAAGCGAAGAAGATTGTGAATAATTCTTCTGTAGAATTCATCAAGGGAGATGCAGAATCTCTCCCTTTCAAAGATGGTGAGATTGACAATGTCATCTGTGTAAGGCTTATGAATTGGGTGCCTATTGATATTCTTGAGAGCTTCCTTAAAGAGTTCAGGAGAGTCTCGAGATCCAAGATTGTCGTTCAAGTGAATGTCCGTACCAAGAGAGGCTTACCGAGAAGGGCAATCATGTCCCTGTGGAACAATCCTTTAAATCTAGCTAAGAGCTTGTATAAGGCATTATCAAGGAAAAAAAAGAAAGGTACAAGGAAGACGAAGAAGAGATATCATATACATGATGAAAAGGACATATTCTCTCTTTTTGAGAGACATGGTCTGGAGGTACAGGAGGAGTACACTGTGAGAGAATATCTCAGTTGGATCATGCAACCACTCAAGTTCTATGTCCTAACCAGAAAGGCCTAATATGCATCATCATGATG
>CAZMXQ010000125.1:0-2685 GCA_964570335.1 uncultured Methanosarcinales archaeon | reverse complement strand
CAACAGCTGACTACTACGGACAGTATACTCTTTTCCACCATTTGGGACAGACCGTGTAGTCGCCTCAATGATTATGGTCGAGCATCCACTGGATATCCTTCAAAGACGACGATACATCATAGCCAAGAGAATCTTTTATCCTTTTCGCTGCCTTATGGGCACTATCTATATTCTTCTTTGTCTGGACATGGACTTCTGGGAAGAACCAGCCACAACTGGTGAAACTCAATTGATTGAAATATTCTGCTTCAAAGAGCCCTTTCAGTACATTGATGTCATGCTCCGTAGGTTCATTCTTGGTATGCTTTCTTATCATGTTCTCAAAAGACTCTTGAGCGAGAAGTACATGTATATAATCATCGCGGGCTTCCCAGGGATCCTTAAGCTTCTTCCTGCCATGAGTGAAGAAAATGTCATGAATCTTGTCTTCTTGCGTCTCGAGCGCAGCAAGCAACTCTTCCCTGTATTCAGGAGTGCTTGGCGCACATGTGCAACCCCCTTTCCACCTCTTGAGGTCTCCGCATGTACAGCTCCATGAACTATTCTCAACCAAATCTGCTTTAGCGCTTGTACCATAAGTGTCCAGATATTCTTCCAATGTGATCATCTCAGTAGAAGGCAACTTGTCTACTGCTATAGGAAAATACTCTGCCCAGAGGTCTGCAAAAGGATTATGATGGCCGAATGTCTCCCCATCATAAGCAAGAAGTACAAGAGAAGAATCTCCAACTTCTTCCAAAATAGCTTCAAGAGCAATATCAGCATTCTCAAGGTACCTTACTCCAGGATGAGAATTTGAATTTATCTCATCATTGAATGCTATGCTTGTACTCCTCGGATGATAAAAGAAATAGCTTATGGAGTCACCATCACCAAGATCTATACTGTAAGCTTTAGAAGTGTCTACAAGACCCCCCTCACTAATAGCTTGTGCCTGTGCACCGATAGTGTATTCTATATCCTCACCAGAGAGCGCCTTACACGTCCGGACATCGGTTGCAGTCTCTGGTAGCCACATCACTCTCGGAGATCTGCCAAAATAATTCCTGAAATGCTCTTTACCCCATCTTATCTGGGTCTTCAAATCCTCATCATACCTGGTCAAAGGAAGGATTCTGTGATTATAAGGCTGAGCCATTGCCTGACCATGGTCTGCCTCCAAGACTTTCTGTAGAGTAGTCTGATCGTTATTCTCAAACCATTCCATTAGAGTAGGACCCATATTGAAACTTATCCTGTTAAGGATGCCATTGTAAGAATTGGGCCTATAGCATTCATCATTTATTGCAGAAGTATAGAAGTCATTACCACTCGGCTGATAACAATGCCAATGCTGACAGATTATTTTGCCCATGACTACCTAATATAAAGCAGATCAGCTCCATTATAAATCTTATGATTCATGTGGACTGTGGCATGATTACCTGGAAAAACAGCATCAGGTCAAATTCCTTGATAACTACTATGAATGTGCGTTGGGAGGGGATGCTCCACCCGGGAACACAGCACCTTGCAGCTAACAATAAAGAATTTTGAAGCTGTTTCCAGAAAGAATTGAATCGTGCCAAAGTCCCGATTCATGCAGACGGTGGCATAAGTGAATGGAAAAGAGATGTCAATATATATAGCCCATATATACATAGAAGTTCATCCTTCATTGAACATCTTAGCTCTGAATTTGTACAATCTTGACCTAGGATCAAGCCATGCTACTTCATTGAATCCCAGCCTAGTGCATGCATATTTCAAGAAATCTTCAACAGACCACTCTTGACCTGAATTCATATTAGGCAGTACAAGCCCTGAGAAATCATCATTTGAGAATATTATACCATCCTTGCCTACAACAAGATTCTTTATGACATAAGAAGGATCTTCATTGCTAAGCATCTCCGGTTCAGAGAGCAACGATACCTCAATCTCTATCTTGGATAGCTCCTCTTCTGTCAAGGGAGAAAAGCGGGGATCCTGAAATGCTGCTTTCTTTGCAGCATCAACTACTGATGCATAAAGAGGGACACTTGTCCTTGCAAATCCTACACAGCCACGCAATCTCCCGAATTTTCTCAATGTCACGAAAACGCCAGACTTATAGCAGAACTTGCTCCTGATCGTATCGGAAATCTCAATCTCCTGTGATGTGAAGACTGAAGAGATAGAGCTTCTAGCAAGATCTATCAGAAGAGAACCATCAGCCTTACGCAAAACTTTCGACATGACCCATTCTTTATAAAGAGCATTTATAAATGTTTGTTGTCCGGGACAGTGATGAAAATGAAACCATTGATTTGGAAAAGTTCAAGGGATGAGCTGGATAGACCAAGTAACCCGTAGATAAAAAAGTCATAGAAAAGAGATATAATAAGATTTACATCTTTGAGAAACCTTTCTTGAAATCAGCAGTAAGAGATTTCACACTCTTTGCAGCTCCTTCAAGAGCAGCCTTCACATCAGAAGATGAGTCGGTCTCAGCTATGAATTTTGGCCTGCCGACTAGCGGATGCCTTATAGAATATCCTGAAGAGATCACTCCCTTCTGCTCCCATAGCTCGTCCCTCAAGATATTAGCAAAGGTATGCCCTTCACCCTCAATCTCAAAGACCATCTTCTTCTTTGACTTAGAGACATTAGTTATTTCCATGGGGCGCAAGAATCCAATCCATTTTATAAAGTTTTCTCATGTAG
>CAZMXQ010000124.1:0-2728 GCA_964570335.1 uncultured Methanosarcinales archaeon | reverse complement strand
CTCATTCATCAAGGAATGGGATACCATGACTGAGCACATGGCGTTCTGGGTCGATCTCGAGAATCCTTACATGACTTTGAGCAAGGATTACATGGAGAGTGTCTGGTGGTCTCTAGCAACTCTCTTCAACAAGGGTTATCTGTATGAGGGATACAAGGTAGTGCCATACTGTCCAAGATGTGAGACGCCATTGAGCAGTCACGAGGTAGCTTTAGGATATGAAGAGGTCAGGGAGCCCTCTGTTACAGTAAGATTCAAGCTCAAGGATGATGACAGGGTATTGCTGGCATGGACAACAACCCCATGGACACTGATAAGCAATCTGGCTCTTGCTGTGAATCCAGATGTCAAGTATGCGACTTTCAAGGCTAAGGATGATGACAGGAAATATGTGATGGCAGAAGAGCTCATCCCACAATACTTCGATGATTATGAGATCTTAGAGACTTTCCCTGGGAAAGAGCTTGAGGGGAAGTACTACGAGCCGATCTATGATTTCTCAAGGAAAGAGATAGAAAAGCAAGAGGGCAAGGATGCATGGAAGGTCGTTCTTGCAGATTATGTGACCACAGAAGAAGGTACTGGTGTTGTACATCAGGCTCCTGCGTTCGGTGAGGATGACTACAACACATGTACATCCAATGGCATAGCTTTCGTCAATCTTGTGAATAAGGACGGGACATACACCGATGATGTTGATAATTACAAGGGAAGGTTCGTCAAGGACTGTGATGAGGACATAATAAAAGAGCTTGAGGATAGGGATATACTCCTTAAGAAGAAGGATTACACGCATAGCTATCCTTTCTGCTGGAGATGCAAGTCTCCCCTGCTCTATTATGCGATGGACTCATGGTTCATATCAGTGAGCAAGTTCAGGGAGAGGATGTCAGAGCTCAACCAGACCATAAACTGGTATCCTAACCATCTTAAGGATGGAAGGTTCGGAAACTGGTTGGAAGGAGCTAAGGACTGGGCTGTCTCTAGGAACAAGTTCTGGGGAACTCCATTGCCTATCTGGAAATGTGAATGTGGTGAGAAGCATGCCATAGGTTCTGTAGAGGAGCTCAATAAGCTTACAGGGGAGAATGTGGAAGACCTCCACAAGGATACTGTGGATAAGCTCACCATAAAATGCAAGTGTGGCAAGGATATGCACAGGACCTCTGAGGTCATAGATACATGGTATGATTCTGGTTCTGCAAGCTTTGCTCAATATCATTATCCATTCGAGAACAAGGAGATGGTCGAGAAGAGCTTCCCTTACTCATTCATAGCAGAAGCGATCGACCAGACAAGAGGATGGTTCTACACATTACACGTCTTGGGTACTATGCTCTTTGATGACATAGCTTACAGGAATGTAGGAGTAGGCGGGCATCTCTGTGACGAGGCAGGAGAGAAAATGTCTAAGTCTAAGGGTAATGTGATAATGCCTAACGATATGTTCAACAAGTTCGGTGTTGACGCAGTGAGGCTCCTCTTCACCCAGTACGGTCTTGGATCGAATATAAAGTTCGGTGAGGGAGCATTGAAGGAGAACATAATGCCATTCCTTACCACATTGTGGAACTCTTTCCTCTTCGCAAGGTATTACTTGGATGACAATCCTGCGCCAGAAGAGATGCCAAGTGATCTCAGGGTAGAGGATAAGTGGATGCTCAATAAGACGAATATCGTAGTGAAGAGATTCACCGAGCTGCTTGAGTCACACAATGAGAACCATTGCTTCTCATTGCTGCAGGAGTTCATACTTGATGACTTCTCAAGATGGTACATCAAGCTTGTAAGGGATAGGACTGACGAGAAGGATGATGCATTGAGCTATGTGTTCAATCATGTCATTGATGTAGCAGCAAGACTGCTTGCTCCGTTCGCTCCTTATGTCTCAGAGTACATCTATCAGGAGGCATTGCGTAAGGAAGGCAGACCTATCTCTGTACACCATGAGTCATGGCCAGAGCCAGGTAAGATAGATGAGGAATCAGATTCTAGGATGTCACGCGCAAGGGATCTTGTGCAAGGTATACTCTCTGTCAGGGATAAGTCTCAGATAGGAGTACGATGGCCGCTAGCAGAGGTCATAATAACCTCCGAGGATGAAGGAATCTCTGCTGTACTTGAAGAGTTCGGAGAGCTGATCAAGAAGCAGACTAATGTGAAGGAGATAAAGATAAAGGACTCTTTCGAGCATCTGGAGTTCAGCATGAAGCCTAACTATCGCTCTATGGGAGAATCATTCGGAGAGCAGACTGCTGATGCAATAACAGAGATGAAGAAGCTTGACTTTGAAGAGCTCACAAAGGAGATGGTTGAGGGCAAGAGCCATAAGGTGAAGTCTGGTGAGAATGAGTTTGAGCTTTTACCAGAGCATTTCAACATAGAGAAGAAAGCGAAAGATCCTTTTGAGTTCAGCGATTTCAAGGGTGGATCCATATACATAAGTAAGGAGATTCCTGAAGAACTCTTTAAGGAAGGTCTTGCTAGGGAGATAATAAGAAGGATCCAGGCCTTGAGGAAGAAGGCAGGACTTGAGAAGAAGGACACTATCTCCTTATATGTGCATGTTGATGAAGATGTCAAGAGTGCTGTATCAGGGATTCTCCAGAGTGCCAAGAAGAAGATCGGTGCAAAAGATATCAAGGTATCTTCTGAGAAGCCAAGCAAGGAATATGAGCACAAGGAAGATGCTACTGTGAAGGGAAAGAGCTTTTCTGTATATTTCTGA
>CAZMXQ010000123.1:0-2747 GCA_964570335.1 uncultured Methanosarcinales archaeon | reverse complement strand
AATGATAGAAAAGATATATATACCAGCAAGATGAAGGACTAGTTATGCCAAAGAAGCTCAGGATTCCCGAGAAGAAGTACCACGATTATGATGTTGTTACAGTAGGTTCTGGAACGATAGATGTCTTTGTCGACACAGAGAACAGGATAATCCATGATAAGAAGACAAAGAAGACTAAGGACCTTATAGCTTATCCATTAGGCTCGAAGATTCTAATAGACTCTTTGAAATTCGATGTCGGTGGAGGAGGGACCAACACTGCTGTCGCGTTATCAAGATTTGGACTTAAGACCGGGTGGATCGGGAGCATAGGTAGGGACGAGAATTCCCAGAAGATCCTTGATTGGATTGAAGAAGAAGGGATCGACTTCCTCGGTAGGACTGGGAAGGAAGGTGCAGGATATTCTGTCATCCTAGACAGCAAAGGGAGAGACAGGACAATCCTCACATTCAAGGGAGAGAACAATAACTTAAAGTATTCTGATATAAGAAAGGAAGATCTGGAGACTAAGTGGCTATACTTCTGCTCTATGGTGGGCAAATCATTCCATTCTCAGAAGAGGCTAGCCGGATTCGCTAGGAGAAAAGGTATAAAAGTCGCATTCAATCCTAGCAGCTATCAGGCAAAGCTTGGAGAGAAGAAACTAAGACCTATATTGAAGAATACGGATCTACTGATACTCAACCTAGAAGAGGCAGGTATGCTTGTGGGTGAAGGAAGCCTGAGCGAGATGATGGAGAAGATGCATAAGACCGGACCAGGTGTCGTGATAGTCACCGATGGTGCAGAAGGCGCGTACTGTAGTGATGGTTGGAGCATATACAAGGCACATGCAAGGAAAGTCAAGATCAGAGAGACTACAGGAGCTGGAGATTCTTTCGCATCATCGTTCCTTGGAGCGATGATCAAGACTGATGATATAAAGAAATCCCTTAAGATTGCAACAATTAATTCAGAATCTGTAGTGATGAGCTATGGTGCGAAGAATGTTCTTCTAGGTTGGGATAAGGCACTCAAGAGAGAGAAGAATGCCAAGATAAGGATTACCAAGGTGGAAGAATGAGCATGGATCAGGATGATGCGCCAAAAGGAGAGATCGCAGCCCTAACCATGATAACCATAGTGACCCTGATCATTATCGTCGCCACATTCGATTCTTGCGCAGAATTCGCTTATTCTGAGGAATACCAGCTCTGTGGAGATGTAGAGATGGAGATCCAACCTCCTGTGGGAGAAGATGATGCATGCTTCGATGAAGACGGAGTTCTACATTTCAGGTATAGGAATGACGGTGATGAGCCCTTCGAAGGAGTGCATATAGCTTATGAGGATATGAGGATGAACCTTACTGAGTATGTACCTAGGATGTCAATGGGATTGGCAGAGCTTGATCTCGACCTCCAGATAGGCCAGATGTACAACCCAGCAAATGTAAGCCCTATAGTATACTTTGATGAAGTAGATGACTATGTAGTATGCGATAGGGCAATGCAAAGAGTGAGAAACCTCATTAGGTGCTGATCATATCTTATCGAATTCTTTCTTGAACTTATCAATCATAGACCTGAATCCTTTCTTATCCATCTTCTTCCTCTTCCATCCTTCTATTGTCACATTGTCTCCTTCCATCCTAGGTACTATATGGAAATGCGTATGGAATATTGTCTGTCCTGCCTCCTTCCCATTGTTGAGGATGACATTGCATGAATCATAATTCTTTGACATTATCTTTGTAGCTATAGAGATGTGCTCCATCATGTCAGAAAGAATGTACTTTGGTATCTCCTCAAGCCTCTCGTAGTGCTTCTTCGGTATCACAAGGATGTGGCCATCAGCAGTCTTCGGAAAATCAATCGATAAAAATGCTATACTATGCCTCTTCTCGTTGAGTATCTTAAAGGGCAGTCCATTTGTGTGTTCCTTCCTCTCTCCTTCTATGAATTCACAGAATATACACATGGTGATTTCTTGATTGTTTTGCTTTAAAAGGTTTTTTATCGATAATTTGTCATCACACCATCACGAAAAGGCATAAGGTTTAAAAGTGATAAAGCCTGAAAATTAATCATGTTTTCGCATATCATAGCCTTCCTTGCAATGATGAACCCATTCGCTATGTTCTTATATCTGGGTCCCGTCATGGAAGAGCTTGATAATAAGGATTTCTTGAAGGTACTCATGAAGGCATCGCTTATATCCCTGATCGTCTTTGTGGCATTCATTTTCTCAGGTGACTTCATCTTCACGAAGGTACTGCAGATAGATTTCAACTCGTTCAGGATATTCGGAGGGGTCATAGTGTTCTCTTTGGCTTACCTCTTCATAGTGAAAGGCCATAAGGCTCTCATAATAATGCAAGGTGACCTGGATGATCTTGCAGAGGAAATAGCTCTCCCATACATGGTAGGTGCTGGTACGATATCCATGACCATACTCATGACAAAGGATGTCGGCACGGCTGACTCTCTAATAAGTGTGCTCCTTATTCTAGCTGTGAACCTCCTGATAATAATATCACTGAAGAAGATCAGGGACCTGTTATCAAAGAAGAAGCTTAAGATCGCGTTCGATAAGAACATGGGAATACTGCTTAGATTGAATGGTTTCTTCCTTGGCGCTATCGGAGTACACATGATAGTGGCAGGGATAAGATCCCTGTTCGAGATTGTGTGAGAAAAATCTTTCTGAGGATAAAAACTAAGTTAAGTATTAGTGCTATGTACTGCATCTTGGTTCTAAAAATTAG
>CAZMXQ010000122.1:0-2888 GCA_964570335.1 uncultured Methanosarcinales archaeon | reverse complement strand
CACTACCACCTATGCTGGAAACAGCAATATTCTCTACATCACCAAGACCTACATCACCTGCACTGACATCGCTTGTCGCGATACCTATATCATTCCAGCCTGCACTAGAAAGAGCAATATTCTCGACATCACCAAGACCTACATCGCTGGAAGATACATCGCTCCGGGATATATCAAGGGAGGCCCAATCACTTCCTGTTATGCTACCTTGGACATCAAGATCATCATGAACCACAACTTCACCTGTCTCTGCATCAAGTGAAAGGATCTCATTGGCACCATCTCCCCAGAACCTAAGATCTCCATCCTCTATATTGATAGTCTTCATTCCACTGCCTTCAATGACTAAGACATCGCTATCGCTTATATCATCAGGAGCCCGTGAGAGGACTACATAATCTTCAAGCCAAATCTCTCCTTCGACAGTTAGATCACCACTCATAGTGTCTCCTGACCTCTCAACATACACATCATCAAGACCACTAGTATCAATGTGGTCAGCAGAGACATCACCCTGCCTTGAAATGAAACCTAGCCTAGCATCGCCATCAAACATTATATGATGCCAACCCGATAGATCTGTCTGCTTTATCTCATACTGCTTGTAATAGGTCTCTCCATACTCCAAGTCATCGTCACAATCTACATAGACAGACCACATGCCATCATAGATCACTCCAGAACTCTGCTCGAACTCACACTGCAGATTACCACCTGTAGGACTATCATAAACTCTTATCCGTAGTCCACCATCCTGCACAGGAACTCCATCATACATCACATTTGAAGCATGATCATAGAAAGCTGACGCTGAGAAAGAGAATAAAATCAAAGCCATGATTGAAAATATCGCTTTCACAGTGCTTTGAAGGCATACCTGCATATATATCTTTTGTTTTCATATAAATTCAGAAATATCTTGCTCAAGAAAAATAATATCTAGAAAAAAGATTCAGTTGGCTTCTACCATCTCAATCTCTATGTTAAGCCCTTCTGGGATATGGACCCTCATGACAAGCCTTAGAGCCCTCTCATCGACGCCGAGATCAATCAGTCTCTTGTGTATCCTCATCTCGTACCTTTCCCAAGTGGCTGCACCTTCACCATCAGGAGTCTTCCTTGTGGTGACCTTCAGCTTCTTAGTAGGTAGAGGGATCGGACCTCTCATGTCAACCCCGGTCTTCTCAGCAATATCGCTTATTGCCTTACAGACATCATTTATCTTATCGATGTCCGTACATGCCAACTTTATCCTTGCTTTTTGCATTTTACCTCACGAATCTCTTCCTATTTTTAAGTTTGACGGCAAAAAAGCCATTCTATCCCATCGGACTTACCAACATGATAACCCTTGATAACCATGCTCTGACACGACGCCAGGAGCAAATGATAATAATGTAATATCAAAAAAGGCTAAAAAAGCCAAAAAAAGAGAGGAATACCTCTCTCAAAGTTCAGTTCTCAGTAAGCTCTATGCACATACCAGCTGCAACTGTCTTACCAGAGTCCCTGATAGCGAACCTAGACATATGCGGTATGTCCTTCTGCTGCTCTATGACAAGCGGCTGTGTTGGCCTTATCTTGACGATAGCAGCGTCTCCGTTCTTCAGGATCTCCTTGTTCTCAGTAACTTCCTGACCAGACCTTGGATCCATCTTCTTGACGATCTCAGTTATCTGACAAGCGACCTGAGCTGTATGTATGTGGAATACTGGTGTGTAACCAACAGTCATTACACTTGGATGGTTCAGGACAACGATGTGTGCCTGGAACTCCTTTGCTACTGTTGGAGGATTGCTCTCTTCACCGACAACATCTCCTCTTGCTACATCCTTCTTACCGAAACCTCTTACGTTGAAACCGACGTTAGAGCCAGGCTTTGCCTCTTTCATCTGCTCGTGATGCATCTCTACGGTCTTGACCTCTCCAGATACACCTGTACCTTCTCTTCCTGGCATTGCCCTGACCTTCTGTCCTAGCTTAAGTACACCAGTCTCAACCCTTCCTACAGGGACTACACCTATACCTGTGATGTTGTATACATCCTGGATAGGAACCCTAAGTGGAAGATCGACTGGAGACTCTGGTACAGTAAGGCTATCCATCTGCTCAAGCAGAGTAGGACCACTGTACCAAGACATGTTCTCAGACTTCTTGACGACATTGTCTCCCTTCAAGGAAGCGATAGGTATGAAAGGTACAGCATCAGGCTTGTAACCTACGCTCTGTACAAGCTTCTTTACCTCTTCCTTTACTGCGTTGAACTTCTCCTCGGAGTAGTCAACACCAGAGATGTCCATCTTGTTGACAGCTACAATAAGCTGATCAACACCAAGAGTCTTAGCCAAGAAGACATGCTCCTTTGTCTGGGAGTTCACACCATCATTAGCTGCTACTGTGAGTACTGCAGCATCTGCCTGTGAAGCTCCTGTAATCATGTTCTTGATGAAGTCCTTGTGACCTGGAGCGTCTATTATTGTAAAGTAGTACTTGTCGGACTCGAACTTCTGGTGTGCAAGATCGATAGTGACTCCTCTTTCCTGCTCCTCTTTCAGATTATCCATAACGAAAGCGAATTCGAAGCCTCCCTTTCCTAGCTGCTCTGCCTTATCCTTGAGCTTTCTCATCTTCTGCTCATCTACGTTGCCGGAATCGAACATCAGCCTACCTACTGTAGTAGACTTACCATGGTCGACGTGTCCAACAAACACGAGATTCATATGTTCCTTGTCTGCCATAAAAACAACCTCCTTGTAAGTATTATTGCATATTCTTTCTTAACCAAAACATTATCCTGTTGAGTAGACACCCACCGCGCATCACGCAGACGAGGCCTCCAACCCACAGGACTAAAAACTGCAACCAATTTAAAAGGTTTTCGGCTTCCC
>CAZMXQ010000121.1:0-2921 GCA_964570335.1 uncultured Methanosarcinales archaeon | reverse complement strand
AGCAGGATCGCCTGTCAGGCTATCATTGATCTGCAATACAATATGATCATCAGAGCTATCTGATCTGTTGACCATAGAACCCTGCTCTGTAATAAAATCATATTCAAGCTCTCTAGGGCCTATGAAAGGACCTTCGAATGTCTCAGAATAAATGGGCTCTCTTATCTCACTGTCATTTTCTAGGTCCACATAACGGAAGAAATATTCAATATCTCCTACTATAGATATATTAGAAGTGATATCATACTCAAATTCTCCTGGTGAATCTTCAATGGTCTCGATTTCAAACTCTTCACCCGATGAGACGACAAAAAGTGTAGATCTTATGTCATCATCCTCCTCATCTTCATAAGTTACATTGACATTGAAATCTTCTCCCCATGTCATCTGCTCAGGAGCTGAGGTTGTTTCGACAATCTCGGGAGGAAGATTCTCAAAATTCTCTAATGTATAAGTTGCATTCTCAAATTCTGAACCCAAAGGACCAATCTTTGGATGGACTATCCTCAGATTTCCCTCATCGATACAAGCTTCGACTGCTAGCTCCTGCCCATGCTGATATACTGTCTCGGGAGAGCATGAATCAAGAGGTATCGTTATCTCATCAGTACCATTGTTGTAGAAGAGGTCCCTATCAACTTCTGAGACAGACTCTTCGATAATTACATCATATATGGTCTGACCTGTCAGATTAGTGTTCCTCTGCAGTACATATTCTGTCCTTACAATGGAACCTTGATCCTCCTCTTCAATCTCCAGATTGACTAGCGTCTCGGTTGTCAACATCTCAAACCATATATAATCTGATGCTCTTAGAGTAGCGTTAGATAGGTAATATCCCCTAGCACAACCTGATTCAACACCTTCTGATGTTATGTTACCCAAGAGTGCGGTCTCTCCAGATACAGAACACAAATCCTCGTTGAAATAGAAGTCCGAGAACACACTCCCATCAACGAAAGGATCACTTCTTTCTATCCTGTCAAAGAAAACAGGGATAGCTGGTGTGGATCCATAATCGACACGCATGCTCTCATAGGGTTGTGACTCTCCCGCATCAACGCCTTCTGTCACAGGATATCTGTTTACAGGATAATCGTCAGATATATCAAGAGAGATGTCAAAATCCACAGATATGTTCTCCAACCTGGTTGTTGAAAAAGGATCCAAAGTGAACGGCACATCACAGAAATCATCAGTGCAATCATCAATGACTTCTTCTATAGCATCGTCTACATCCCTCACTTCCATGTAGTCAAGAGTGTCAGTGAATGTCTCAGTATGAGATCCTATTGAAACATCAACAGAGTCAGGCACATCAACACTATATCTCTCAATGCTATTACCTGTTATCACTTTTAGCAAGGGCTCATCAGTATCATCCTTTATCTCAAGGTCTTCTGCACCCTCAACTGTGAATTCTATTATCTCTGATCCATCAGAATCAAAAACAATTACATTATTATCCGATGACTCTCTTAGTACAACAGTATCAAAGCCGCTAGTAAGATTTCCTGTGGCAGAAGCCATTCCTGATCTTGCATCAGCGATCACATTACAGCTTGATTCAGTGCAATGAAGTACCTCTCCAGAACTTGCTACTGCTGCATATTCTCCATCAGAAGGTGATGCATAAAGGTCTATTATCGAATATCCAGGAATACCATCGATCTTGTCACCATCGTTGTATACCTCAATACCAAAATCCGTACCTACAACAACATCCTCTCCACTCTCTTGAGTATATACATTGTCAATAATTATGGAGTTGATATATGGTTCCGTGTCAGCTTCCCACATGACTTCCAGATCCGCATTGTAGGCTGATACAACATCCCTGTTGTCTCCTACTGCAAACATCCTTTCACTAGGATCTTCAACAATTACTTGTGTAATGAGATCTGAATCAGATATGTTCTCTCCATCTATATAAGAATTCCCAGACGATTGATCCTGTTGTATAGCATAATAATAATCTTCATCATCACAATCAGGACACTCTATACTAACCTGGTCAGCATCGTCCAAGTCTCCACACATCATATTAGCACCAATATATGAGAATTGGAGATTCTCTGACTCTACACTCAAGTCAGGTGAATAAGTATCCTGCTCTACTGAATCAAGAGAAGAGGTGCCTGAGGCATCAGTGCTTCCCCCTACATAAACCCCATCACAGTCATCGCAAACAACGTCTATTGAATCTGATTGTGAGACCTGACAAGAAACTTCAGTCTCGACATACTCGAAATCATCATCACGCTCTACAACCTGTAGGAGAGGTTCACCATCAGTCATGATACGATAGTTGTCATCCTCATCGCAGTCTATGCAATTGTAGACAATATCACTAGTATCATCCATAAGATCACAGCTTACAGGCGTCTCAACAAGACTATATTTAGTCGACTCGTCCGACCATACACTCATCATTTCCTCAGAAGACTCATCAAGAAGGATATTATAATACGATCCCGAGTCACAGTCAGGACAATCAAGACTTATATCTTCCGACAAAGCTTCACAAGATACCTCTGTACTTATCTTATCATGATCAAGATTAGTATCACTGGTAAACTTCATCATATAATCATACTCTAGACCTTCAAAACCATCATCACCACCATCAAAGAAAGATGAACTTCCAGACGTGGATTCATCACCCATGATCTCAAAGCTGTTCTCCGAATCACAATCAGAACAGAAAGCCTGAACTACATTTCCTGAATCGATTGCATCACAAGTGACCTCAACCTGCTCCCAAGACCAGCCATCATCACAACTTACAGCATCTTCGGAGTTTATACTATCAAGAGAACTTCCAGAGTCGAAAGAGAGATCCATCTCAGCCTCATCATCGCCATCGTAGCAGGTCGCTACTTCCATGTAGCAGACTTCAGCACTATCAGATGGTATGTCAA
>CAZMXQ010000120.1:0-3002 GCA_964570335.1 uncultured Methanosarcinales archaeon | reverse complement strand
ATCCTTTTGATGATGTTGAACCATCTGAACCTGAAGAAGATGACAACTTCATAATCCCTATTTTGGTAGTAGTATTATCCATAGGTATCATTGGTGGTGGAGGATATTATTTCTATATGCAAAATTCTGCTCAGCAGACACCTATACCCAGGCAGCAAACTAATAGCAAACCTGATCCAATGGCTAACTTCAAGAGTATAAAAGGAGAAAAAGGACTTGAAGATGAAGATGAAAAGAAGCCAAAAAGCGCTAAAGAAGGTGCAAAAGAACTTTCTTATAAGATGAGAAAGAAGGAACAGGAAAGAAAAAGGAAAGAGATTTTCCAGAGCTTTTCAGGTGCTGAAGCAAGCAGGTCTGATTCTAAAGATGGCGAAAAAAGTGATATGGTAACAAAAGAGGATATTGAAGGTCTTTTTGGAGGGTCAAAATGATTAAAGGAAAAAAAGCAGAACCAAACCAGATGTTCCAGATGCTCATGACTCTTATTGTTGTGGGCATGATAATGCTATTAGGTTTTCAGCTGATTGGAAGCATTTTCGATAGGTCGGAGCAGATAGATTACATAAAATTCCAGAGATCGCTCGTCAGTTCAGTTGATGCTGTAGCAGCTGATTATAATGCAAGGCAGAGGATTGAGTTGAGTGTTCCAAGAGGATCTGAGCAACTTTGTTTTGTCGATGTTGATTCTGTGGGAGAGCATACTGAAGATCTAGATCCACGTATAATTTCGTATTGGAATGATGAAGATTATATATCCCAGGATCAGGAAGGGCTTGTGCGTAATGTCTTCCTTGTAGGTCAGGGATTCTTTGAGTCTTTCACTATAAGTGACCTTGAGATCGACGGCTCAGGATTTGAGTGTTTCAGTCCACAAAGGTCTAATGTTGAGTTCTGGGCTGTGGGTCAAGGAAGGACAGTAACAGTGGAAGAGGCTTGATAGAAAAATGAAGAAATCTCAGGTTTCATCGCAGTTCAACTGGATATTCATATTGATAGTTGGGGGTTTCTTCCTTATGATGTTCTTCACTATGAGTTCTCGTCAGGCAGATGTCTCTGAGAGAAGGGTATCCGCAACTGCATTATCTGGGCTCAATAATATCTTCCAGGCAGCACGTACAGGCACATCTCTTTCTACTACAATAACGGTCCCTAGTATGAGAGTGGATTTCACATGTGAGATGATATCTGACACGATCTATTCTGATTGTAGTGTGGATGGTTTCAGTTCAAGGATAGATGAACTGCCTACGTTCACTCCAGGATATCTTGATGGGAGTAATATAAACACTTGGACATATCGTTGGGAGATGCCTTATACTGTGATGAACTTCCTTTATCTTTCAAACAGGGCAACAAGGATATTCTTTGTATTTCCAGAAGGCGAGTACGAGAATCTCAGAGATACTATAAATGAGACCTTTTCTAGTAGGAAAAGACATCATTTTGTTGAAGAACTCGATGATGTGGAAGATTATGGGGATGATCATACTGTGGTTGCCAAGTTTACAGATGATGGTATAAGTGATTCTGCTCATTCTTCAGATTTCAGCTATGATGTGAGATCTATCTCCATAGAGCCATATGAAAATGATAATAGATTTGGAAAGGGACAGATGTTTGACAAGCAAGGAACTGAGATTGGAGAAACAAGGACATATGCAGGCCTCGCAAGCCTATATGGCCTTATATTATCTCCTGACGATGAATTCTATCAATGCTCTATGAATAAGGCTGTAAGGAGGCTTGCAAGGATAAGTTGCATATATTACTCTAAATATCACGAAATAATGGAAATGTATTCAGAGGATACTGCATGCTATTATCAATATGACAATGCAATCCAGCAGATGGATGATTTCTTTGGAGACGATTTCTGTGATCTTGATGATGCTTCTTTAGGTGATCTATCTGACCATGCAACAGAAATAGACAAAGATGCATATCATGATTTTTTCTATGCGATGGCAGAATATAACACAGGAACTAGGCAGTACAGCTGTGAGATGCTCTATTGAAAAGACAGTGTGATGTGAAAAGATGAGAAAAGCCCAAATAAAGATGGTGGAATCAGTATTCGTCATAATAATTTTCATGATAATACTTGTGATTGCTATCGTATTCTTCTCAAGATTCCAACGTTCTGAATCCCAGTTCCAAGATACGCAAGAGAGTCTGAGGCAATCAGTACAGATGGCACAGTCTTTCGCTTCGCTTCCAGAGATAGCATGTACTGAAAACAATGTGATCAGGTCTAACTGTGTCGATCAGAGGAAATTAGAGATGATGGATCAGCTTTCAACAACAGAAAGCGTTTACTACTATGACCTTTTCCGTTATGGTACTGTAACGATAGAGAAGATATATCCAGAGGTTGATGATAATCAAGGTGAAAGATGGGTAATATACAATCAGACTAAGCCAAATAGTAGTTTCTTTTCAATGGCAATACCCATGTCAATTTATGACTCAGAGAACAGTGAAAGGCATATAGGGCTGATGGAGGTTGTGTACTATGAGGATTGATTGGCACAAAAGATCTCAAGCTGAAGCCTTTGGTCTGATAATAATAGTTGGTCTTGTGTTTGTCATATTCCTGATTTTGACAAGGATTGAGCAAGGGAGGGATCCTACAGACATAGCAACTGAATTCGAGACTACTGAATTATCCTCTGCTACAATAAATACTCTTCAATCTTCGGTTGTCAGAGAGTGTAATGACAGAACATTCCAAGATATCGCAATAGAATGTGTACGTGATGAGAATTCTATGTGTAACGATGAGGAGCTAAATTGTGACGTCTTCATAAATGAGATGATGAAGGTCCTAGATAATGTATTCTCACGGGTGAATCTTGATTATCTCGTTACTTTCTCAGCGGAGGGCAGAGAACTTCCAGAAGTGCTTGAGAATCCTAGGCCTGATGACAGCAACTGTTCTGAGAATCTCAGAGGAGAAAGCTTCCCTATACCCCTTAATCCAGGAAATCTCGTTATAACATTGA
>CAZMXQ010000119.1:0-3004 GCA_964570335.1 uncultured Methanosarcinales archaeon | reverse complement strand
AGAAAGCACTGAGCCTGCTGGCATCGGCTGATAAGGAGATGAGATTCACATTATCCCTTCCAATAAGCGATTTCTCATCCTCAACCATAGTAAGGAACATATACGAATGTTTCAGGAAGTTGGGGGATGCACTCTTGGTCAGTAGAGGAATAGAGGCTCAGGATCTTATCGCCCCTATCCGTGAATTGATGAGACTAGACATAGAGACGCCTAGACCTCTTAACATCCTGGATAATATGAGAAGGACACGCCATAACATCAACTACTATGGATATGTCCCGAGCGAAGAAGAGACCAGATCTCACATAAGGATTGCAGAGCAACTTTTCAGGCCTGTGTATGAAGAAGTCAAGAGAAGGGTTGAAGTGTAGTTTAATATTTCTCCGACTTTTATCTAACTTGAGTTGAATTTTAGTGCGGGATGGTGTTGACCAAGCTCAGGAAGTCCTCGTATGCAATCTGGATATATAGGGTCATCTCTTATAGACCCTTTCTCTCTTATCAATTAGTCTTACGAATAGGATCTTATGATTCTGGTCTACATCTATCAAAGCTCGGTAATCTCCTATTCTCAATTTGTGACCTTGTCCTTCATAGTGTTCCAGAAATCTGAAAGGTTCTTCTGCAACCTCTTCGAATTTAGAGATTATCTTTTTAGCCCATCTCTTATCAAGCTTCTTCAAGAACCTAATGGGTTAAGAATTATCTCCAATCTTGAACATCATATACCTGGGTCTGTCCCGAATGGAGCTTTTTTGTATACTGACCTACTGGCTTACCCGCAGCACAATTTAAGCAGAGCTTAAATGTGCACAGAAAATGTTTCATTTTCTTGTGGGACAACCCCAGCCAGTCAGCAGTCAAGCGGGATTAGATAATCCCGCACCAGCCGACTGCTACGGCCAGTATAAATATCTCTACCTTTTGGGACAGACCCATATACCTAGCTCTTCCTTCAACTTTTCATGAGAGACTGTAGTTTTCTCTTGCCTCGCTTCCTTCAATCCTTTTTTAGCCCAATATGTCGGTTCTCCTTCTTCCATGAGGATGTTCACTCATCCGATTAATCTCATGCTCTTTAATAGCTCTCTGGGAAACAGAACCATGGCTTGTATGCTATAAGATTATTATTTTTTATTTTTGAGAAAAAAGAGTGCATTATATTTTCTCTGGGATAAAGGTGGGTTGGTGTCATCACATAGCCCACATTGGAACAGGAAATCGTATCGTGGTGACAAGAGTGAGAAGACATTAATCCTCTGAATCTATTGAATCATCGCCTTTGATAAAATATCTTGAAAGTGTTCTCATCACTTCTTCATAAGAGATAGGATCTACAAGAAGAGGTTCCATATCTTCTTTCCATCTCTTGTGAAGTTTCTTTGCTTTTTTGAACATATCAAGGATATCAGGGTCATATCCTGAAAGCCTGCACTTCTCTTCAACAATGGACATATCTATAGGAAGCTTGTGTCTGATTATCTGGTAGATATCATAATGATCTCTTGGCTTGTTTCTTCCTATAGATGCAGCGACCTTCTCCGCAATCATCTCTCTTGTATCAAGACAAGGAAATGTGAATTCTGGAATGTTGGGATAAAAATGCTTCATCTTAAGATTGTCTGGTCTTAAAAGAAGTTTTCCTCTTTCATTGAGATCTATGAATATGCTCCCTCTGCTGAGCTCAGTATTGTAAGGGACAACAAGCCTAGTAAATTCATCTACATCTTTATCTTTATTGATCGGACCAAATATTTTAGATACTTTGATTGAATTGATGATGTCTTCTTTGACACTGTGGACATCTCTATCAAGAGTGAAATCAATGTCTTCGCTGATCCTCGAGTAATCAAATATGGTCTTTTGAAGGGCTGTACCACCCTTGAAGAATATTCCTCTTATGTCTCTCATCAGATAAAGGAGAATAGTTATGTAATAATCTTTTACAAGAAGATCATAATCAAATCCTGTAGATGCGATTATCTCATTCATTTCTTTTTCATCTATCTCTTTGAATACCATCTTCTAGAATCCTCTTTATTGAGTATGTTGAATGTATGATCGCCGATCTTCTGAAGCACCGCCTTATTCAGAGAAGCAGGTCTGATCCTGTGAAACACGTATCTCTTGTTGAGGATTTCTGTCCTGCCATTCCGCTTTGTCGTATAGATATCTATCTGGAGTGGGACTTGATCCGTAAGACCCCAGTATTTTGCAGCGTACCACCCCCCTATGTAATAATCCTGACCGTTCATCATCTCATCAGCTACGATGAGCGGATGATCTGTCCATCTTCCGGTCCTGGCTTTGATCGGGACAAGGAAATATTTGTTCCTGTTCAGCTTTATGAAACGGTTGTTCTTCATCTGGGTATGTATGAAGTTTGAGAGCTGTTTCTTATCATCAAAATGTTTCTCAATATCTTCTCTTGTAAAATAATATCTCTCTTGGAATTCAAGATCAGATATTACCCTTATCGCTCGTTCAGACAGTCTTGCCATAGTTCATCAGATACTTATTACATAAGTAATTGGTGTGACATATTTAAATGTTTCTGCCGGGGTTTGTGTTCCTCTAGAATTTCTCGTAGACAATCTGGATATATAGAATCATCTCTTATAGACCCTCTCTCTTATCAAGCTTCTTCAAGAACCTAAATGGGTTGAGAATTATATTCTATCTTGAACATCATATACCTAGCTCTTCCTTCAACTTTTCATGAGAGACTGTAGTTTTCTCTTGCCTCGCTTCCTTCAATCCTTTTTTAGCCCAATATGTCGGTTCTCCTTCTTCCATGAGGATGTTCACTCATCCGATTAATCTCATGCTCTTTAATAGCTCTCTGGGAAACAGAACCATGGCTTGTATGCTATAAGATTATTATTTTTTATTTTTGAGAAAAAAGAGTGCATTATATTTTCTCTGGGATAAAGGTGGGTTGGTGTCATCACATAGCCCAAGTAATCCAGCTTATTGTTCTCTGCAACCCTTGTTTTCTCATCGT
>CAZMXQ010000118.1:0-3050 GCA_964570335.1 uncultured Methanosarcinales archaeon | reverse complement strand
TGAGCACAAGGAAGATGCTACTGTGAAGGGAAAGAGCTTTTCTGTATATTTCTGAGTTGCTTAGGTCTCCGGTAGTCTACTTAAGTAAAGACGATGGTCTTGATGGAAAAAAAGTTTGACATAGAATTTGAGGAAGAGGGTCTTGGAAGTCTAGAAAACTATGTCATGGCTTGTGAGTTTGAAGAATACGCAGACATGAACGCAAGCTTCTCTATAAATATAAATGGTGTCCGACTCAAAAGGGTAGGCGATCTGATATCGTCTTTATCAGGATTGCTGAAAGGGATTTCTGAAGGTGAAAAGGAAGTTAGTTTTCGCTGTGGCTCAGGTTTTACAGCTTTTATAGATGATCCAAAAACCAAAATATTAGTTGAACCTCACCATTCTGAGACATGGGATTACAGATACGAGACAGAGATGCCTACAAAAGAATTCATTGAGACGATTGTATCTATCTCTAAAAAGTTGCTTTATCCTTTATGTGCCACTGAAGTAAAAATAGATGAAAAAGAGAAAAAAGAAAGAGGGTTAAGAGACACTTATCAAAG
The DNA here is from genome assembly GCA_964570335.1 of uncultured Methanosarcinales archaeon. Taxonomy (GTDB): domain Archaea; phylum Nanobdellota; class Nanobdellia; order Woesearchaeales; family CAZJJJ01; genus CAZJJJ01. Next base: position 2,502 of record CAZMXQ010000118.1, on the reverse strand, counting down.
AGAGGCGGTAGAGCAGTTCATTCCAAAGATTGAAAAGAACTATCTCGGGAAAGAAGGTATAGTGCCTGATGACCTTCATATTCCAAAAAATAAATGCATAGGTGCAATAACATTAGATTACAAGTTACCTTCCATGTTGTTTTATGGTTATAAAGATCCAATGACGGGCTTCAGTTTGATTCTACCAAAAGACAAGGATTCTCCTATATATTCCAAAGATAATAAACTGGTTCTCCATTTTAGGAATAAGTTGAACTTTTATAGGAAAGAGCTTCCAAAAATTATAAGGAATGTACGTGAAGAGAATCCTGAAGAGATATCTATCCCACTCGACAAAGAGAGGGAATTTAAGCTTGTAAAAGAAAAGATGTTCTATGAGGGTGATGATGACACTGATGATATATCCGTAGAGCTCACAGATGAGAGAAGAAAAGCTCTCTTATCAAAGCTTGAGCGATTTTCAGCATATCTTAACCATATGTATCATTGGACGATTGGAAAAGGCGATAATTACAAAGGTAAGAAAGAATTCGATATTGATTTCAAAACCCGTGGCACTCATAGTCTTTGGGATTATATACGTCATTGTGAGTTTACAGATGATTATGAGTCGGAGTGCCACTTCTTCATTAAGATAGGTAAAAAGAGAATTAAACAGAAAGGAAACATCATCTCAGCCATCTGCAGGATAATGTCTGATATCTCTAGTGGTAAAAAATCTTTGGAGTTCTCTGCAGATTTCCCAGGTTTCAAGGCTAAGATGGGTAAATCAAAGACAACAATATCTACTTCTGTTAAATACACTCCGAGCTGGACAGAGTATTATAAGACAGAAATACCAACATATGACTTTCTATACATGATGGTCTCATTAGCAAAGTCAGTACTGTACTCAATCTCTCGTAGGATCATTGTACAGGATGAGATCAGGCGTACTGTGAGTGAGGCAATTCCTGATGTCGAGAAGAGATTCCTGGATGAGCCAGGACAAGTGCCTAAGGATGTCTTTGTTAAACCTGAAGATTATGTCTTGGATATCGTATATGATCCATCATATGAGTATGATCTGGCTGATTATTATAAACCGCCTTTCCTTGGTTTCTCCGCAGATTTTACCTTCGAACTTAGATTTAAAGATCATGGAGATAATTATACCAGCTTTAGATTTACCAACGAAAAAGAAAGATTAAGAAATAATCTATCTTTGGCTCTGAGGAATCTGAGACATAAGAGAAAGGAAGAGCTAGGTTTAGATAGGCGGAAAAAGGTCATATTGTATAAAAATCAGCTCATAATAAAAAATGGTCTTTTAGGAAGAATGATAGAGTTAAAGCTTACTCCTGGAGAGCGTGAACAAGTTATTTCAAAGCATGGTAGATTCTCTGAGCATATTTCCCATGGTGAAGAGGGTTTCTCACATGGGGATACTGGTTTCATGGAACCAGAATTCTACATGAGCTATGATAATGATGATCTGGAAGAATATAGTTTGATACAGGAGTTTTCTGATGAGGCACAGAAAAAGATGCGATACAAGATTAAAGTGAATACCTTTAGGATGAAGAGAGAAGATGATGTTATAGGATTGCTGAATAAAGGCCTCAAAAGTATTGTTGATGAGGAAGAGGTTGCAGACTTCTCTTATCATGAGTATGGTTTTTCTGCAAAGATAGAAGGATCAACAACAAGGATCTCTGTCCAGAGTTCTTTTTGGAATGAAAACTTTGAGGCTGAGATGGATACGATCGATTTCATTGAGATGCTACTCTCATTCGCAAAGCGTGTATGCCATCCACTATGCAAGAGATTGCCGGATATCTCACTCAAAGAACTAAAAGAGATGGGAGAGGATGACCCTCTGAGGGATATTGTAGAGAACCTCATCCCTGAGATAGAGCAAAGGTATTTTGACAGGTCAGCTGAGCTCCCTAAGAATCTCTATCTACCAAGGAAGGATTTCTTTTGCCATCTTCTTTTCGATGATCATATTATAGAGGAACCGAACAAGGAAGAGAAGAATCCCATAATATCTTTTGCACTGCTCATACCTAAAGATAAGAAAGAAAGAGTCGACTCAAAAGACAATTACTATGAGATAGAAATGTCCAATGAAGCTGATGTGCTGAAAGGTAGGCTACAATCTGTGATAAAGAAGATCCGTGAGGGATGGTTTATAGAAGCGGCTCTACCTCTTGATGAGGAAAAAGAGGTTTTCCTGAAACGTGATAGCCTATACATCAATGATCCTGATGTTGTAGAGAAAGAATTTCCGCTCACACCTGAGAAAAAAGAACACTTGTTGTCTAAGCTTGAGAGATTGGAAAGATGTCTATCGTATATTTATGCTGAAAAAAAGCAAAATGAAAGGATCTGGAAATGGGATATGACATAGAAAAAATAATAAACCATCTCGGAAAAAAATTCAATAATGAGAGACTTATAGAGCATGGACATGGATATAATAATAAGGTGTTCTCTTATGATGATCTATCGATAAAATTG
>CAZMXQ010000117.1:0-3071 GCA_964570335.1 uncultured Methanosarcinales archaeon | reverse complement strand
TAGGGCTTCATACGCTCCTCCTCCTTGACATAAAGAGAGACGAAGATAAGTACATGACTGTCAAGGAAGCCATATCTATCCTGAGGGATATAGAAGATGAGAAAGGCAAAGGTGTGTTCACGGATGAGACTTTCTGCATAGGCTGCGCAAGGCTAGGGAGTGAAGATGCTATGATAATACCTGGCAAGGCCAATGAAGTAGCAAAGACAGACCTGGGAGGTCCTCTGCACTGTCTCATAATCCCAGGAAAGCTCCATTTCATCGAAGAAGAGTTCCTACAGATGTTGGAAAAGGACGCAAAACCTTTTTAATTGGTCAAGATTCCTTCGACATATAGCCCCGTGGTGTAGTGGCCAATCATTCCAGCCTTTGGAGCTGGAGACCGCGGTTCGAATCCGCGCGGGGCTATTCTTTTTCCGCTATCTTTACTGAAATCTCACGGGCTATCGCGTCAGGTACACGTTCTCGCGTGTAGACGATTATATCTGAAAATGACTTATACTTCTCCTTCCTAAGACTCCATAGCTGCTTTGTTAACGCTGGAGTACGCCAACCACCCCTTATATGCTCATTAGCCTGCAATACATCCAAGGATTCCCTATCATCCTCATATGGGAGTAGGCATACCACAAGACCTTGTGAGCGCAATATTGACCTCATTCTCTGATCTATCTCCTCATAGCCAGACACCCCGGCGCCACCGCCGAGAGATATGACATGAGTACCTGATGCGTCCTCCAGATATAGTTCAAGTTTCAAAAGCTCCGCATGCCTGAACTTGTTCTCATCACCCACAGCACCAAGATTCTCCAGAACCGCTTCGTCGAGATCAAAAAAACGACAGGACAAGAGCCCAGAAAGAGCAGAGCCAACAACACTTTTTCCGACAGACCTCGGCCCAATGATGAATATCATCATAGTGTGTATAATGAGCTCACACTCATAAATATGACGCAAGAGGGACACAGAAAATATTAAATATCTGACAGCCATGTTCAGCAACGTGGGAGATTTCATAAATTTTTTAGGGGACGAGATTGGTGTAGTGAGGTTCAAGGGAGATTTCGACCTGCAAGGACTGCTCAAGATGATATATTCCTTCCTGAAGACCAAGAACTACGATTTCTATGAGAACAAGCACAAGGCAAAGATTCCTGAGCTTGAGATCGGTTGGAAAGCCGAGCGTAAGGTCACACCATACTATCTTTACCGGATTGAGGTTGGGATACACTTTTATGACCTGGCAGAGAATGAAGTGACAGATGAGTTTGGTAATAAGAAAAGATTGACAAATGGAAGATTTGTGATGGAAATAAAAGGCGGAATTGAGAGAGGTTATGCTACAGAATGGGAAGAGGAAAAAAATCATATAAGAGCCCTGATGAAAAATTTCTATGAAGCTCTGACAAAAAGAGAATTCATGGCAAAGCATGCCCAGACACTGATTTTCGAGGCCGCTGAGCTCAGGGATATGGTTAACTCATTCCTTGGCATGGTAGCAGCAGAATGAAGGAGCTGAAAGAAGATGGCTGAAAGAAGGAAAGTCGTAGACACGAGGACATTGAGCTATTCAGGCCTCTTTGATGGAAAGGAAATATATAGACTCATAAAGGAGCAGGTTGCAGATCTAGGATACGATACTTGGCTTGAGCGCGAACACAATGAAAAGACAGGAAAGAACGGCAAGCAGGTCGAACTGGCATACCTTCCAAAGCTCAAGATAAGCGATTATATAGAGCTCCAACTAGGCATAGAGATAATATACAAGAACCTGAAAAGGACATCCGTGAAATACAAGGGTAAGAGTATAAAAGTGGATGAAGGAAACCTTGAACTGAATTTTGAAGGCTACATAGTCAGCGATTACTTTGACAGATGGGAGAAAGGCGCTACTAACCTATTCATCAGGACAATCATGGACAAGTTCATCTTCAAGAGCTATCATAGCAAGTACAGCAAGATTCTAGAGAAGCATATCAAAGAGGTCTTTGACCATGTAAGGGAATACCTCAACACCTCAAAGCAATGAGGACCCGCAGAAAAACATTTAAAAACAGTAGCAGTCTTCTCGAGCTGAAACAGCCCCGTAGTGTAGTGGTCAATCATTTCGGACTCTGGATCCGGAGACCGCGGTTCGAATCCGCGCGGGGCTATGTTATTAATTTCTATAAGCTCTTGAGCATGACTTATCTTCATCGCTTCACTAAGGAGAGATATTGTCTTCAAGAGTTCCATTGTCTTTTCTCCTTCCATCATGTTCTTCTGTAATGAACCCATAATAGAGATCAATTGGCTTCTTGAGAGATTATATGTATTGCTGACATAACCTAATTCTTTTACTCGTTTCATCCTCGTGTCATACATCTTGTCAAGAATATTTTTTACTTGAAGCATCAGAGGAGGAAGATTTACCTCAACCCAGCGTACATCAGTCTCTTGCACATAAGGTTTTACATCTTCATCTTCATGGGTTCTTACTTCAATCTTTTCTATGAATAAATTATTACAGATTTCATCAATCTTATCCCTATCAGAGCCAGGTGATGCTGTTAGTGCAAGTACTCTTGGAGAACGTGCAAGTTTCATGTATCTAGAAGCGATCAGCACATAAGAATAATCTCCTGTTGCTCTGTGCGCTTCATCAAATATCATAAGTGAGACATCTTTCATATCAATCCTTGAAGATATTATATCATTTTCAAGGCCTTGGGGTGTAGAGAATATTATCTTAGAAGTTAGCCATTGCTGTTTTCTTTTTTCAGGAGTTATAGAACCAGTCATGAGTGAAAAGTCATCATCATGATTTCGCATGTGTTCCATGAAGTATCTCATATGCTGTTCCACCAACGGTTTTGTTGGTGCGAGCATGACAATCTTGGAATCAGGATATGTTCTGAGCCTATGTTCTGCCATCATCAAAGCTACAGCAGTCTTACCTAGTCCTGTAGGCAGTACCACTAAACTGTCCTTTCCTGCACAGGAAGAGAAGATGGTCTCTTGGTATAATCTAGGCTTAAAATCTTGAAGCATTTCTCAGAGATATTGATGATAACTTATAAATATTATTCAGG
>CAZMXQ010000116.1:0-3136 GCA_964570335.1 uncultured Methanosarcinales archaeon | reverse complement strand
GTGAATACCGAAACTTTTATTTAAGGAACAGGCATGCCATTACCTAGGTATGAGATGGCTATATGGTACGCCCATATGGTTTGGCGTACTAACTTTCACGGTCTGCTTTCCATACCTTGTCTTTATGATGCTTGGATTGCACACGAAGTGCATACGATTTTTGGAGGGGATAGAGTTTGGCAAAAGAAGTTAAGAAAGTCCCGATGAAGAAGAGGGGTTCATCTAAGGACCACTCCGTCAAGAAAGGGGATTCTGATAAACCAAAGAGTGAGAAGAAGGATGTCAAGCAGAGTAAGCATCCAGTAGAACACAGTAAGGAGAAACATACGGACTCTGCTGAAAAACAGAGTGCAAAGGTTCACTCTCACGCTTCAAAGCAAAAGAGAAGGAAACCAAAAGCGTGGGTTCCAAGAGTTGCGTTCATACTATTGTTGGTTGCTGCACTTGGACTTTTCGTACATGAAGAGTTCGGGCTAGATTTGGCCGATGACAGAGGTCCTGTGGCTGCGACGGTCAACAGTCAACGCATATTCGCTTCAGAGGTTGAGGATCACTATGACCAGATCCCTCAAGAAGCTAGGGCAGAGATAACAAGGGATGTAGTGCTTGACCAGATAATAACACAAGAGGTACTTGTCCAGAGAGCAGAAGAGATTGGTGTTGAGATTCCCGATGATGAGATGGATGCAGAGATATCTGATGCTATTGCAGAAACCGGCTGGGATGAAGACCAGTTCTCTGATGTATTAGAAGGTCAGGGCATGAGTGTTGATGATTTCCGAGACCTATATCGAGTGAGTCTTGTCATAGATAGACTCATTGAGCAGGAAGTATTCGATACAATGAACATCTCCGATGAGGAAGTCAGGGAGTTCTACGAGGATAACATTGACAGGTATACTCCAGATGGTGATGAGATACATGCTAGCCATATCTTGCTCTCTACAGATGAGATGTCTGAAGAGGATGCTCTCGAACTTGCAGAGGAGCTTGTGGAAAGAGCAAGGGATGGAGAGGATTTTTCTGAACTTGTACTAGAGTACTCCCAGGATCCTACAGCTTCTCAGAATGAAGGTGATCTAGGCTGGATAACCAGAGGTATGATGGTGCCTGAGTTCGAGGAATTCATTTTCTCGGAAGAGACTGAGAATGATGTATATGAACCAGTCCTTACAGAGTTTGGGTATCATGTAGTCAAGGTGCACGACACTTCTGAGGAAGGCACGACTCCTGAGTTCGAGGAGATTGAGGATAGAGTAAGAGAGGATCTAACTGTAGAATACCAGCAGCTTGAGGTACAGGAGTATATAAGGCAGTTGAGAGAAGATGCTGATATAGTGAGGGAAGAAGTCGATGAGATTGATATCCCTGAGACTCCACAACCTCAACAGCCTCAGCAGCCGGCAGGAGATGCACCAGTTGATGATGGTGCAATAGCTGGAGATGATATTGAGGTAGAGATACAGTAATTTTCTTTTTTTCTTTTTTTTTAATTTCTATATTTTTTCTGATTTACCAGAAGTCATCTAGGATACTTTGGTTTGGCATCAAAGGCAATGATTCTGCGTTAAGCTCTTCTCTTATCGATCTGGCGAAGTCATTCTCATGCCCAAAGACAGTGAATACTCTTCTTGGATTACAGTCTCTTACAAACTCTATTCCCGAAGGATAATCAGCATGGTCTGATATTACGAAGGACTCATCTATATCTCTCATCTTGTATAGGAAAGGAGACATGGCATGCCCCGAAACAGCAATGATCTTCTGCTTATCTTTTGTCCTCTGCAATCTCCTTGTAATGAAGATATTGCTATTTCGCCCTTCCATAGAGAAGTTACAATCTATCTGTTGATTCACTTGCTTTATCTTGTTGTCAACAGAAAATCCTATCCTGTTATCTTGCAGTATGCTACATATCTCTTGTGGTTTTCCGAAGCTGTATGTATTTATTATGAGAGGGATCTCTTCTTTTATGTATTTTCTTATATATCCCAACATCCTATGAATCTCTTCCTCGTATCTTGGGAATCTAAACCTCTTGTTTCCATAGGTACTATCAACTATCAAGAGATCACAGTCAATAGGCTCGGCTTTCCCACAATATTTCGAAAGTGTGTTGTAATCGCCTGTATAGAGTAGTTTCTCTCCATTATGCTTGTCTTCTAATAGCATCATACGACTACCTAGAGAATGACCTGCGTCATGGAGGGTTATGAGAATGTCATTATCTTCGTATCTCTCGGTGCATTCTATCTTGCTTTTTGGTTTGTAGAAGAGTATCATCTTTCCTGTAATATCTGAGCAAATCACTTCTCCATAAAGATTGGAAGATGGCATATGATCTCCGTGCCCATGCGTAGTAACGACCAGATCATCTTCCCTTAATCTCTTCCTAGGGTCAAGCAAGACTCTCCTACTCCAGAGCTTGCTTTCAACTATTATTGCTTTCTTGCTTCTTGTAATCTTCATTGTTGATACCTTCATATCGTTTATTTATATATCATGTACTAGTTTTGTACTAGTGCGTCGATGCTCGTAATCTTGTTGCTTGAAAAGCATATCTTTATATCCTATGCAGTTATTAGTGAAGGAGGCTAGTGCCCTGTAAGGAGGAAGGATGAGATGTTTCAAAAAATGCATTGGTAAGTTACTCATTTTATTTATGAGTATAGTCGTTTTGTTTCTTGTAGGTTGCAGCACCGTTGTAAGGAATTATGATCCTCCATCATCGGAGGAAGAGTTCTATGCCGAGACTAGGATTATAGCATTGGAAGATCGTATAAGCATATCTGAGGCTAAATCATCACTCTCTAGGACATATCCTGAGTTTGCTGAAGAGGATGGTTTCAGTATATTCTCTCCCATGGCAAGAAGCATCAATTTCATAAATTGCACATCAACGATATCTCCTTCTACTATGAATGTACGAGGAAGAACCACAGTTACATACAGATACTCAGGGAGAACAAGAAGGAGAAGGATGACTGACAGCTGTTCAGGGAGATACATGACTAAGTTCTATTGCGTGGGGGAAAGGGTGGCTATGACACAACATCGTTGTTCAAGTGGATGTTGGATGGGTGAGCATTGCAAATAGTATGATAATCGCTCCTCCATTGACAAACCAGATTTCACG
>CAZMXQ010000115.1:0-3142 GCA_964570335.1 uncultured Methanosarcinales archaeon | reverse complement strand
CTTCTTTCCTTCCTTACCCTTTTCATCCCCTTCTTCTTGGGACATGTCATACTTACTATTGTCCTTAAGCTTATTATCAAGCTCAGTCTTCTTCTTCAGTATATCCTCTTCAGCCTGTTTGAAAGCCTCTTTTATTTCAGTATCTGTGAATCCATCCTGCTTGAGCTTGTTCTTGACAGCGCCAACATCAGAGTCAAGATCTTTCATCAGCTTCATGAACCTGTCCTCCTTCTCAAGAGACTGCTCACTATCCATCTCATCCTGCACACGATTGAAAAGTTCTCCTATCTCAGCATTCGAGAATCCTTCAGTCTCAAGCTTCTTGGAGATCTCATCATCGTCCTTGCCCAGACCTTTCATTATCTTTATCAGCTCTGCAACATGAACGAAATTCTTAGCATTGACCTTCTTCTCCAAGGGATGTCCACTTCCTCCATCCGCAGAACCAGAGGAAGGAGTACTTGCTCCTGCAGCATCTGGAAGTCTTGATTTTATAGAATCAGGCAACATGGAGATTACAGTTGATTTATTGCTGTATGCAAAATATCCAGCACCAGCGATCACACCGAATACAAGAGTGAATGTGAAGAAAAGACCCATGAAAGAGAAACTTCTCATATCGTCCATATCAACACCGACTGATACACGTTCCTCAGTATCATAAGCATGGACTCGGATAACATTCTGCCACACTATTGGTTCATCGTCTCCATTAAGGTCATCTTCCTCTCCATCATCAAAGAAATTATCAATCGTAACCTCCGTCCTATCATGAGCAGGGATCTGGACCTGAGGGTCATTTATGACCATATAAGGATCGTCATTCTCGAACTCAGAGTTAACTACTATATCCATGTCGACATTGTTATATATGGTGAAAGAGAGCTCATCTTCAGGAGATGTCATGTTCAACGAGTCTGGTTCCACCGTAAATGGAGTCCTCTCAAACTGTATGGTATTAAGTTCAAATTCATTGCTCTGGTTGATCCCATCAAAAATGCAGTCGAACCTTCCAGTATAGCTTTCTTCCTGATTCGTTACCTCACTCAAGACAATGTCAGTGCTCAAAGAATCCTGATCGGATATGCTGAATCTCTCGCTCGAAGTTATAGTAGGATCATCCCAGAACAGCCTACAATCCATAGATGCCCCATCACTTATATCCACATCGAATTCAGCGGTCCCTTGACCATTGTAGACAGAGTATTCTCTCCTAGAAGGAGATATGTCAATCTCGGGCATCTGCCGTATCAGGAGAGGTGTCTTTCCGACTTCTTCACCATCATTCCTCATCGATATGTTTCCATAGACTGGCTCATCAGGAGTCTCGTTCATATTCAATGTAATGAACTTGAAATAGTCAGAAGCAAGACTCCCTATACCATCAATCGAGACATACTCCTCAACATCACCCTCAAGATGGAATTCTAGCCTATTGAAATCGAAACTGCTTGGATTATACAATTCAACGCGTTTGCTATCCTGTTCCATTATTATTATACCATCCCTCGCAACCATGAATGGTTTAGCGCTTCTACTGAAAGCAAGACTAGCAAGAGCATCATTCCTGACAGTATCCCAACCCTCTGAAGGTCGATTCTCTGATATCCACACATTAGAGTCCTTTATGTATTCAGTATAACTGCCATTGTTTACTTTTGTCAAGGCCATGCTAGCCATAGAAGTAGGTGCTAGCTTAGTATCGAAGTCTGCGGACTCATTGCCCCAGCTACCATCATTGTTCTGATGGAAGAGAAGCCACCTTACAATCCTTGTTTCCACATCAGAGAGGATGTCTTCATCATCAGCGTCATCAGAATCATCAGCATACCTCTGATAAAGGAACCAGGCAGTATCAAAATATCTATCTTCAGTATCCAAGTAATATCCTATATCATCGCCTTCCAGCTCTTCATTCAACCAATCAACTGCAAGGTCCTCTCTTATGGAGTCCAAAGCAACAGTAGATGCATAATTTGTAGTCCTTATATCACAATGATTCCATGGCTCATTATCACTCCAACATGCTCCAGGTATGGTGTAAGATACATTACCTGTAGTAGAGTTGTGCATTATCTGATTCCTGTCATTCCTAATCTCTATAGGCAACCTATTAGGTGAGCAGAGTACGGTGAAGCTCTCATCGTGTATTGGAGTGAAGTCGAACTCATACGTCTCATCAAAAACAATCTGGAATGTCTCATCATATTCATCTGCGTAATCAACCAGACATGAGGAGTAGTCTGTGCTAACACTCCCATCAGTCCAGTTCTCTCCAGTTATCCTGGTTGTCCATGTCTCTTCCGCAATATCGCCTTCCGTAGGATCCCTGAGGTTGAAGAGATTCTGTTGTAGTGAAAGCCATACAGAACCGTCATGTACAATCCTTAACCAATCAGTACGGCCGGTCAGGTTTGCTTCATTCATCATTGACAAGACTTCTGCTGTTGTCCTTATGTTGCACTCCTCCTCGGGCCAACAGTTATCAGAGGGGTGTCTGTTCTCTTTCAACCACCTGAGACCATCTTCAACCTGTGATGCATACGCACTCTCGTCATAATTACCATCACCGAATTCTGCTAATGCCCAGATGACCCAAGCAGTACTCACAGGGTCCTCCCATCCTCCATCACTGCCTTGAGTATCAAGAAGGACATAAGGTATGGACTCCACTTCTCTCACGACAACATCCTCCTCCCATCTGAGAATCTCATCACCCTCCTGGTACTCTGCCATTGCTACTTTCTCAGAACACTGGAGTTCTGTGGTGTTATATGTAGAGATATGGCAAGAACCCTTCCATTCATGGGTCTCGAGCTCCACTATAGAGGTGGGATCATCCTTACAATATACAGAATTATCAACCTGAGGAGATCCTTCAATACAAGAGAAGAAAGTCATATGCTCATCGAGAAGGAACTCAGGCCTGAAATCCAAAGTCTCTTTCGCTGCAGACTCTGGCCTTATGAAGTATATACCATCGGGAAGATTGCCTGCTTCAACCACCCGGACATAGCCAAGACTGACAAAGAGAAGAATTCCAATCATAAAGATACTTTTAGCTGAAACCAACACAAACATCCCACTTGTCTTAAGACGTATAATACATTAGTGCTGATGTTTAAAAAAGTTACTATGAAAG
>CAZMXQ010000114.1:0-3202 GCA_964570335.1 uncultured Methanosarcinales archaeon | reverse complement strand
AACTGATTCAGATGGTTCATTTTCTTTATTATTACCTGATGCTGAGGAATATAGGTCCAACGCATTCATGGCGGATTACAACCCGTCAGGGAGCAAAGTTTTTTCAGTCGATTCGGGAGCAGTATCTCTAATAGATTCTGTTTTTGCTAACGAAGGAGATTCTTCTGATTCTGTTGATGATGTCTTATCTGAAATTTCTTCATACTATGATGAAGATGACGAAAATGAATACGACGAAAGCTATTACGATGATATACTTGACTCTGGCGAAGACTTTGACCTAATCTATATTTTGGAAGAGGATGTTACTGTATGTGCTGAAGACGGCATGATAGATGAAAATAGAGTAAATTTCTCTGATTTTAGTGTTGAACACAGACATGGAAAAGAAGAGCTGGAATTAAGCTGGGATTTTGATGACTGTGTCGAACTTAGAGGATTTGATTTGTACAGGAACGCAACAAAAATGACGAAAGATGATTCTGGGGAATGGGGAGTTGACCAAGGTGGTGATAATTTCTTCCGCATTGCATCTTTACCACCTACTGATGATGAGTTTGTTGATAGTGATGTAGAATGGTCTCGGAATGCTCGTGTGGAACATGGTTACCCTATTGCATCTTTCGATGGTGATGATGTTGTTGTTGAATATATTGATGATGATGAAAGGGTCAGATGGATATATGAATATAGGGCTGAAGCTAACTTTGCTGGTTACAGTTCAATAGAGTCGGAGACTGAAAGAGCAGAGATGGGGGATGTTGCATGTGCTAATAGGCAAGGTACAAGATCCGAATTCTGTGGTATGAACATGGATGGTGTCCCCATAAATGGTGGCCTTTACCAGTATGATGATATTGATGATGGAGACCCATTTAGGCATGAGAAAATTCAATCATTGAGAACAATGAGATTGAGCTGTGCTGAAGATAACACCATACAACCAACAAGATATGAAACCGCAGGAGATGTGGATTGTACTGTTGAAGGGAATGATTATGATCGAATGGCTGATGATTCTCATAACGAATTCTATGCCGATGAAATCTGTGTCTTTTCAGGAGGGGGGCAAACAGAATGTGGAGTAATAGAACAGTGTACTCGTGTTAATATACAAAGTCCAGGTCCTTTTGGAATGTTTGAAGAGATATTTGAAGAAGGTGATGAAGAGAATGCTTGCTATGGAGATTTAATTGATGATGTTGAGATGATGTTTGACAAGGAGTGTGTGCTCCAACCTGACACATCAACTGCGGATTCTTGCATAACATGTCAGGAAATATCCAATTGCTCGGACTATACATCTGAACAAGCATGTGGGATAGATAATTGTGGAGTGGGGCTTTCAGGAGAACCTGGAGAACCGACCTGTGAATGGGTAGACACTGCTATGTCAGGAGCAGGCGAAGGCGTGTGTGTGCCTGCTGAGATGACTCCCGAAGATAATTATTGCGAGATGGCTGATCGTGAGAATGTTCCTTTTGATACAAATATGGGTTGGGACCATAGTTTCTGCCGACAGCTAGGAAACTGTTATGCGTCTGCAGCAATGGGTTGCCGTCAGTGTGGGGATAGTTGTAGTGACTATGGAGAAAGAGATGAATGTGTCGGTTATCCAGATGCTGAGCAGCAGATAAACATAACTTACCCTGTCTATGAAGCGTTTGAGGATGTCGAGTCTGTCGCAGATGACGATGATCTCATGGAAATGATACTTGCAGTCGATGACGGTTATGAGCCAGGGTCGACAACAACAGGAGAAGATGCCTGGTTAGACATAAAGAACTCTTGTGGTGATCTTGAGACTGAAGAAGAATATGCTGCAATGTATCAGCCGAGTGTAGATGGTTGTGGTTTCGGAGTGTGTGCATGGGATGAAGATGATAATGAGTGTATAAGGGATGCAAATCATGATGGCACGATTGATTTGGATGAAGAAAGCCAGCGCATAGATGAAATCGGTCCTCAACCTGAGTTGATGTCTGTACTAAGCTCTGAGCATATGTTTAACGAGGAGGCAACATTTTCTCTAGTCTCCGATACTCCACTCTATACAATAAGTTTTGATCCCATACATAATAAGTTCGGCTTCCGTTATTGTATTGACAAGGATGGTAATTGTTGCCCTCATAAAGGTGGTACAGATGTCATTGAATCTGACGAGAATGATAGGACAGTGAGCATACACAATATAGGGGGCTTGATTAATTTTATCGAAGATGATGGCGTCTATAATTTCCGATACATTGCACAGGCAGAAGACAAAGTTGTAGCACCACTCAAGTCCAAAGAGATTGTTATCGATATCACAGATCCCGAGTTTGATGTAAATGTCACACGGGAAGATGTGTTAGAGTCTGATGATACAAGTTTCACTTTTGATATAGAGAGTACTGGAGAGGATCCTTTTGGTGATCAGGAGGCTATTGCTTGTAGATATGACTTAGATAGGATTGGCGACGGTTCAACAAGTAGTCCTAGTGGTACTGTTCCCGCTTCGGGTTCTTTCAGTACAGAACATTCTTTAACATATGAGCTTGATGAAGGAGCTTATGTTTTGACCATAACTTGTGAAGATAGAGCAGGAAACTCTGAAGAAGAGGAGATAAGGTTCAGAACGGATGACTGGGCATTCATGCATGTGATAAATCCTCCTGATTTGTACGTTGTCGATGACAGTCCACAACATGAGTTTAAGGTTGAGACAGATGTCCCCGCTTCCTGTGGATTCGCTTGGGGCCCTCAAGATAGTTGGGATGTTGATGATGCATGGGATGATGTTTTACAATCTAACTCAGACAACACGGAACATACTTTGATGACCTCATTGCACGCAGGCGGAGATGATTATCCAGGGGGTCCTGTGTATGATGAAGGAAGAGATAATGCGTATTACTTCTTCTGTAGGCAGAATGACTACCACTGCTCAGAGAGTGGAGCAGAGTGTGATCCAAACCAAGAGCAAGATCCTGAGATAGATGGGGTTTGCCAGTCAAATGAGGTCTGTGAGAGAATGGTTGACGAAGGCCCAATAACTTTTGCTGTAGATGATGTTCCTCCAAGGACTCTTTATGATGTGGATGGTTACTCAGATGGAGCATTCCGCGACATAATCGAAAGAAAACGCGATCCGGAGATAACAGTTCTAGATTACGACTTAGAGAGTGAGTACTATTATAATGATGATGTATCCAAAGATTTC
>CAZMXQ010000113.1:0-3254 GCA_964570335.1 uncultured Methanosarcinales archaeon | reverse complement strand
CATTATTATCCCAAAATGAAACATCTTGCAGACAACACACAACAGAGAGGCCACCACAAAATATAAAAACAGAACGCACAGTTTCTTTGTATATAGACTTAGCGGATGATATCAATGCCAGACCAACAACAGACACCTCCACCAATGGGACCTCCTCCCCCTATGCAGGGGAATCAACAACAGGCTCCGCCTCCAGGAGGTAATGCACCTAGTTTTCCTCAGATGCCCGAACAACAGGAAGGTGGGTCAGAATCTTCCATTGAAGAGATTGAGCAGGTAGTAGAGACTATACTTGATGAGAGATGGAAAGAGGTCACCGAGAACATAAAAAAAGTCCTTGACTGGAAGAACGCGATGGACGAGAAATTCACTAAGATGAATGAGGAAGTCAAGACACTGAAAGAGGACTTCAACGAGCTCTATAAGGCAATTGTTGGTAAAGTGGGAGAATATGATAAGAATATCCTTAAGGTTGATACGGAATTGAAGGCGCTTGAGAAGGTATTCTCACAAGTGCTTCCAAATTTCACAGCTAACGTAAATGAACTTTCAAGGATTGCTGAAGACATAAAGTATGGGAATTCTGAAAACGATGATGAAAGGCCACACAAGAAGAGCATGCCAAAGAAGCATAAGGATGAAGAAAGTGGCACAAAAGGAAGAAAGTCAAAGTACGACATATGATTCTTTTTCTGTCTCAATTCATAGAAAGATCTTGTATTCTTAATGAACCACAGAAAGCTGTCTGATTGCAAAAGATGCAAACAGTATGACCAAGAAAGAGCCTACTACCTTAGGATGGAATATCGTAGCAGCAAGGTTGTCAGCAAAAGTACCTTCCCCGGTTGGTATATCTCCATTGGCAGGAGCGGTCTCATTAACTTCCCCTACATCTCCACCACCTACATAAGGTCCTATATCATCACCGACCTGGAGGCTTATCGTCAATGCAACAACTGCAACCGCCATACCTATGACCCAATAAACAACAGTCTTCTTTTCCATGGGACCGTCGGATGAGAAGAAATTCTCAAGAGTGCTCTCAGAGACACCGAGGAATCTCAAGATCAATAGAACAAAGAATATAGCCACTACAATCATTATCAACCACGGCGACATGAGCGCTATCGTGTTGACGAAGAAATCGGAGAAAGAAGCCATCAGTGCAAGCGAGAAGGCTATTATAGGATTGACTGTCTTGCCAGACTTATCACCGAATATGTTAGTTATGCTGAGGACTCCATAGATCACTGCAAAAGCGAAGAGGAATGTAAAAATTCCTGAGAAATTCCCTAAAAGTCCGAATCCTTCTGCTGTTGCCATCTTAATCTCCTTTGCTGAAAAGTTATCATATCTTTCAATTTAATAAACTATCTTCTTTCTGATTCATTTCCCCCCTTTGAATAGATCAGATATCTTTCCAAGAGTATCTGGAAGGGAGTCAAGGAAGCCAGGACTATCATCTTTCTTAGGCGGTCTTGTTATGAACCATACCAGGCCACCAAATACAGCAATCACGATAAGCATTGCCTGAGTGTCAGGGTGTGTAAGGAAAGACAGGAAAGCAGGCACCTCATATCTCTGTCCTCCTGCAGATCCGAATAGATATACAATAGCGATTACTGAAAAGGCAACTACAATACCCATTATTGGAGCACCATTGAGATTAAGCTCTATGCCAAATAGGCCAAGTATGATGAATAGACCAAGTATTGCAACAGATATCAATGCGACGTTTGGCAAAGCCTGATTTATTATGAGGACAACATTTCCGCCTGGTGGATAGGCACCTATCGCGTGAGGTATGACAACACCTAACGCTATGACCATGGATATGACAGTTGCGAATTTCTTGTTCTCACCGCTGAACATAGATACTGTCGATGTCAGGACTGCATAGGTTACTGTAAATATTAGCATGAATGGAAGTAGTATATCCCAGACTCCCAATCTCTCCATCTCTATCATGACGCTCTCAAAACCCATTATCATCACCATTCATCCTTCCTTTTTTTCTTCTCCTTTCTTTTCGCCTCCAAAGAAGGCATTGTTGAACTTCTTCAATGTCTGATCCCAACTTGAACTATTTCCTCCACCATCACTAGTTATGAACTTGACAATCAATCCGAAAACTAGGATGACAACGACCAACATTACTGTGTCTGGATCATTCAAAAAGCCCAACCATTGCGGAGGCCCTGACCAGATATCCGCTGCTGAGCCAAATATGTATACTATAAATCCGATTGAAGCAAATATTATGAAAGACATTATATTCTTCGTTCCGAATGTCTTCGTGTCAATCCCAAACATACCTAAGAGAATCATAAGACCAAGGATTGCGACAGATATAAGCGCTACCTGAGGTAATGACCTGTTCATTATCTCTACGACATCAGCTCCAGGAGGATAAGCACCTATTGCATGAGGTATTACAACACCGAGCCCTACCACAAGTGCTATTACCACAGCAAACTTGCTATTGTCTCTCTCTTCTGTCTTTCCGAACATGCTCTTAAGTGTTGTAGTAAGAGTAGCGTAGACGATTGTGAATACAAGCATGAAAGGCAATAAGATGTTCCATACTCCCAGATCAGCAAGTCCTGCCACAGCGGTCCTGAATCCCATCACGAATCACCTCCATTTCCTGCTGCAGGTACTGGAGGCTTTGAAATCCATCGCATGAAACCTACCAAGAATATCAGAAGAACGACTGAACCTACAAGATTGGAATCCCAATTCTGTACGATAAAACCAAAGATGACCTCTAACCACGAGTTACCTGCCTCAGTCTCTATCACGCTAAGAGTTATGAAGGCCATAGTTATCAGTGTCAACGAGATGAGAGCCGGTCGTAACTTCTTTATTCCATCATCGCCGAATATGTTATCTCCCTCACCATAGAATACACCTATAGCAATCATGAAAGAGACAAAAGTCACGATTATGACAGCAACACGAGCGACACCTTCGTTTATTATGGCAACCATCCTTGTCGATGCTACGACCATGAAACCTAGACAGAAAGCGATTATAGAATTATAGCTCTTTCTAGTGAATTTTTCACCATTGACCTCAATCTCTCCGAAAATCTTAGTCTTCTCCAAGATAGCAAAGGTTATCGAGAATACAAGCAGGAAGGGAAGTATAACATCGTATATCCCTAATCTTTCAAAGAATTCTATAATACCTCTGAACATCGATGTCATCAGTATGAAAACGGGTTGTGTCGTATATAAAGTTTTTCATTTATC
>CAZMXQ010000112.1:0-3462 GCA_964570335.1 uncultured Methanosarcinales archaeon | reverse complement strand
AACTTCTATAAAGCAAACACTTAAATAAACATGTTAATTATAATTAACACATGTTAAAAATATTTAACAAATTGAAACCATTCATAGAAGATAACTATGAAAGGATAAGCGTAAGGCAGTATGCAAGGATCCAAGGTATAAGTCCACCTACAGCCTCAAAAGTCTTAGATGGATTTTACGAGGAAGGCCTACTGAGAAAAGAGGAGGATAGGCAATACATATTTTACCATGCCAACAGAGACTCAGATATTTTCATAGACCTATCCAGGATATATTGGAAAGAGATCCTCAAGAAATCTGGATTGATAGATCATCTGAAGAAAAGCCTTGATCCAGTCATAATACTCTTCGGTTCACTTTCAAAAGCCGAAGTCAAGAAAGACTCAGATGTGGATATAGCAATATTCACAGCATCAGATATCAAGTATGATCTGGAGCCATACGAAAAGAAGCTCAAGAGGAGCATACAGCTTTTCCATTTCAAGAGAAGGGATGATGTAGAGAATGAAGAGCTATTGAACAACATACTTAATGGGTATATCATAGAAGGAGACTGGTGACTTGGACTGGAAAGATTGTCAAGAAAACAGGATAGTAAAAGATGTCAAGACAGATAAGAATATGATAAATTCTACAAGAGAGATTGCAGACATTAAGATACGTTCCGCTGAAGCCTTGCCTGGTGATCTTTACATAGGCAAGATATCATTGCTATATGATGCCTTAAGGGAATTACTCGAGGCGGAAGCGCTTGAAAGGAATTTCAAGATATATAATCATGAGTGTTACTCAGCTTTTTTGAAAGAGGTCATGAATATGTCCAGAGATGCTGATATATTTGATAGACTTAGAAAGACAAGGAATTCCATCAACTATTATGGAAAGAAGGTCAGTGAAGAAGAGGCCAATAAGATAATTGAAGACATGTATTTTTTGATAAGGAAGTTCCGATAATATTAAATATCAATTGATATTATTTGTTATCATGAAGATAAAGACAAAAATAAAAGAATACTTCTTCGATAATCCTACTGCGAGACTCAGGCTCAGGAATATAGAGAGAGAACTCAGCCTCCCTTTCCCTTCTGTAGTAAGATACTGTAAAGAGCTCAAAGAAGAGAATATCCTGAAGACTGTGGAGATATCCGGCATAAGATTCTATACTGCCACAAGAGAAGATGAGTTTCTTCTCCAGAAGAAGCTATATAACATAAGAAGACTCCATGATTCAGGACTCATAGGATATATCAGAGAAGAGCTCAGTAATCCTCCGATCATACTCTTCGGCTCTTATTCTAGAGGAGAAGATGTTGAAAATAGCGACATTGACATCTATATAGAGACACCATCAACGAAGAAGATATCACTGGACAGGTTCACGCAAGAACTAAAAAGAGAGATCCAGATAATGCGACATAAGAGCATAAAGGAAATATCAAATCCTAAGCTTGCTAACAATGTCGTGAATGGTATCACATTGAACAGCTTCGTTGAGGTCTTCCGATGAGAGAGACAACATGGGATGAATGCCTAGAGAACAATTCAACTAGGACCATGACTCCTGATGAACAGAGAAGCGCTTCACTCATTGAGACTGCGTTTGCAAGATTGGATGTAATAGGAGATGTAACAGAGAAGAACTGTAATTTTGTCTTTGAAGATTATTATACCTCAATCATTGAACTGATACAAGCTAGAGCTTTCAAAGAAGGATACAATATCATCAACCACATCTGCCTAGGATTCTATCTCAGGGATCAGCTCGGAAGAGACGATCTTTTCAACATATTTGATGACTTAAGATACAAAAGGAATTCTCTCACTTATTATGGGAAGATGATGGATTTTGATCTGGCTAGACATGCAATAGACAGATGCAAGCATCTTATAGAAGATGTTAGGATTTAAGATACTTCCTTGCGGAGTCTTACCCCACAAGAAAGCGGATATTTTTTCTTTGTTACTCAAGCCACTACAAGTTCATCTCAGATAAAGAACTTGCAACATTGTTCCTATCGCCACAAAAATCCAGCCAGATATGCTTCCAGAGAGCAAAAATATCGCTCCTAGGACGAAACAGATTGCCGGTGGACTTTTGGCAATTATATTTGCAAATACATTCATTTAAACACCTCCTTTATTTTAGTGGGTTCAAAGACTTTCATAGCCAAATCCACCCCCATATCACATTAGACAGCAATCATTTATAAATATATTTACACATATTCTTAATACAAAATTAGAACCATGCACAAACACATAAATTTATATTGTGAAATATGTTCACACATCTGTTTTAACAAAAATTATATAAAGGTGTAATCCATGAAGCAAGGTATGGCCGCAAAAAGATCTTCCCGTGCGGAAATCTACAAGAAGGTCATCCAAGTTCTCAAAGAGAGGGATGCGAACGTCCATCAGATTAAGGTATTGTTAGACAACAATCTAAGCTGGGACGCTATAAAAAATGCCTTGGATGTCTTAAAGGAGATGGATCTGGTAAGACAAGAGAATGGTGAGTTCTCGTTGAAGAGTAATAGCATAGACCTGAATCCTAAGACCTATCTTGGGCTCCCATTATCTGAAGAGCAAGAAAAGCAATTTTATGCTTTGGCAAGTCGAATCAATAAAGAATGGTCATACAAGCCTCTCAAAAAAACTTTCTTACAGAAAATGCTAGTGACTCTTATAGAACGTGAAAATCTTGATCTTCCTTTTGGGTATTATCTTTTTGGAAAATGTACTCCAATGAAATTTAATGATGAGCTATGGAAAGAGCATGAGCCAGATAATAGATTTAATACACAGATAAAGAATATAGTAAAAGAGTTCGAGAAATACTCCAATACACGAGATCTCATGGAAAGAAGATATACGGAACAAGACATGCCTCTTTATAACACAAGACTTTCTATTGATCTAGAATTGAAGAAACCATTTGATGACGAGAAGAAGTATAGGCTCCATGCGTTGTTTAAATCATTGATTATGAATTTCGATAATAATGATGACAATAAGGACATATGGGAATACATAAACTATTTCTTCTCAGTATGGAGCAGGCTCAAGAAACTTGATAAAGATGATCTTGAAAGTATAAGAATGGACATCATAGACTCATTCCAATCATTGTGGAAGTTGATAGGAACATATGAATTCTACAGGTCGATGAGTGATTTTTTCGGATCAATAGCCAAGGTACACTACGATAGAGAAATCAATTCATTGAAAAATGTTACACAGAGCCAAATAGAATCTCTTGAAGAATTCTGTCCTGAGCTCAATATATCCGAAGAGATGCAAAGGTTCAGAAACTCTCTGGTAAAGAAATCTCAAGAGAATCTGTGAGTTCTAGGAAATCCTTAATGTTGCGTGTGATCAACTTATCGACATTGCTCTTCTCAGCAAGTACAACATGTAAGGCATCTCCAAAATTATTCTTATCAAGTTTTCTTGCTTTTT
>CAZMXQ010000111.1:0-3474 GCA_964570335.1 uncultured Methanosarcinales archaeon | reverse complement strand
ATTCTGAGAAGACCATAAGGATGCTGGAGGAGAAGCTAGAGAAGTATGAGAAAGATGATGATGAAAAGCCTAAGAGGCCGTCAATGGGTGCTGAGGGTGCCATATACCAACCGTTTGCTGATGTAGGTAAGGGTTTCATGGAGATGGGTAAGATGTTCCTCCCTAGCTCTTTGTTGAATATCGAAAGGCCTGATAAGGCGGCTTATGCGAAGAAGCAGAAGGAAGAGGATGAGAAGAAAAGTGCTTCTGTGGGTATGAAGGTTGCAATAAACAAAGCATTCATCAATTACAGGAAGGCGCATCAGATGATAACATGGTGATATGAAATGGATTACAGAAGATTCGGTTCAAGGATATTCTTCAGGTTGGACAGAGGAGAAGAGATAATAGAGACTCTCATGAAGCTTTGCAAAGATGAGGAGATAAGGCTTGGGATGATAAATGCTATAGGTGCTACAGATGATGCTGTCATAGGCCTCTTTGATACGAAAGAGAAGACATACTACAAGAGTGAACTGAAGGGTGATATGGAGATAGCTCCCCTATCTGGTAATGTGAGCACAATGGATGGCGATACCTATCTTCATCTTCATATAAATCTTGGAGATTCTTCTAATAAAGCGTTTGCGGGTCATCTAAATTCTGCAATAGTAAGCGCCACACTAGAAGGGTCTATAGATATTATAGATGGTAAGATAGATCGGAAGAAGGATGAAGAGATAGGGCTAAATCTCATCAGTTTTGATTGATTAGAGCCAACTGGGCTGTGGCATTATTCTCTGGAAAAACAGCATCAGGTCAAAATTCCTTGCTTTATCTTAAAAAAAGTGCGTCGTAGGGGAGCTTTGTTTAGCATGAACAAAGTTAGCAAACCTAGTTTGCTTTAGCGCCCTACGGTGCAAGACAAGGAACTTGTCTGCACATGAAATCATAGATTTCATTGGAGAGCAGCACCTTTCTTATAAATGATGGAGAATTTTGAAGCTGTTTTCCATGAAATATTGAATCGTGCCACAGCCTAAAGCCAACAAAAGGTTTAAAAATCTATGGCGCTATTTTCTGAATATGAACAGTGATTATATATCTCAGTTTGAAAGTAAGTATTTCGATTCTGATCTCATGTTAGAGAAACCTATAACTGCTGAGCCAGTGCCTGAGAGGAAAGGTCCTGATGGTACTGATAAGGGAGGACATCTTACATCTAAGATAGTGGGTATAACATCCAATCCGATGACTGATCAGGTGCAGGCTTTCCAGGAGCAGATCAGAGGAGGAGCCTCTAAGGTAGAGTTAGGGTTCATGGGTACTGGGAAAGGCAATTCTCAATCTCCTACTCCTGAGTCTATGAGTACTGAAGATAGGGCAAATATCCGTGATCTCGCTAGACTCAATGAGGTTGAGACTACAGTACACGCAGCTCCAAGCGTCTCCAATCTTTCTGGATTCACTGAGAGAGGATTCAGTGATGAGGCCAGAGCTGAGGCATTGAATGAGATAAATAGAGCTGTTGATTTTGCAGCGGAGGCCTCTACAGGTGGCGCTGTTGTAGTGCATTGGGATGAGTGGCAGAGACCTATAGAGAGCAGTTATGGTATATCTGAGGATCATGGTGCAACATTCGAAGGCCATCCTGGTGAGTTCAAGAAAGGTACTGAGCAGGATAAGTTCAGTGGCGAAGAGAAGACAAAATATGGTCCGGAGAGAGTAATGTTCGTTGATACAGAGACAGATGAGATAACAGCAATCCCAAGAGATAAGAAGTTTACAGAGCCAGAGGTAAGGAAAGTCAATCTGAAGGTCGATCAAGAGGCAAGCAATGGTGTGACGGAGTATGTGGATTATGATTATGAAACTGACGAGTATGGGAATATCGTCACGAGACAGCTCAACTATGATGATATCATAGAGAGAGAGAAGAAGATGAATGACCCCGATGATCCAGAGTTCGGCGATTTTGCAAAATTTTCTGCAAAATATTTCCAACCTCTTAATGAGAGATGGAAAGAGATACAGAATATGGCTGATAGCGATGAGATAAGCGCTCAGAAGAAGAGAGATAAGATATTCATATTCCACTTCTTGAGGAAGAATGCTGAAAAGGCTTATGAGCAATACCTTGCTAGGGATAGCATGTATGAGTACCATAGGGGACTAGGAGACAGGGCTAAGGCAGAATATAAACAAAGCCGTGATATGGCTTGGGTACAGTTCCAGGATCAGCTTCAGTCACTCAAGAATTTCCAGCCCGTGGATGATTATAGCACTCAGAAGGCTGCAGAGACTGTTTCAGATGCTGCAATATATGCTTGGGATAGGAGCCAGAAGAACAAGAACCTCAAAAGGAACCTTTACATTGCTCCAGAGTCTGTATTCCCACAGAAATTCGGTTCTCATCCGGATGAGATGATGTCGATGATAGAAAATGCCCGTAATGATATGAAGGAGAAGCTCGTCAAATCAGGGAAAGTAAAGAGTGAAGAAGAGGCGCAGAAGGCTGCTGAGAGTTCTATAAGGGCAACTTTAGACATTGGACATCTTAACATGTGGAGAAGGCACATGAAGCGGAAAGAGGGTGAGAGTCCCGAGCAGTTCGAGAAGAGGTTCCAGAAATGGGCTGTTGATAAGAGTAAAGAGATGGCCGAGAAAGGTTATGTAGGCCATGGTCACATGAGCGATAATTTCGGATTCGGTGATGAACACCTGACTGTCGGTAAGGGAAACGCTCCGATAAAGGAATTCGTTCAGGAATTGAGGAAGACAGGTAAAGTTGATGATTTTATAGTAGAAATCGGAAGCTATAACCAGAGGACGGCGCAGAAGGACGCATGGTCTCAATTGGGTGTAAGGACAGGGATGTCTGGCGGAGGATATTTCAAGGACACAAGGTCGACAGTTCCTGGCTATTTCAATCAGGTAAATAATGGCTATGCAGCAGGTATGAGGAAACCAAGCTATGTCTTCGGCGGTTATGTTCCACAGATCCAGAATGAGAGATGGCAGGGATGGAGCCCTTGGAGTGGAAGCCGACTATAAGGTGATCCTTATGATGCGGATAGTGCGATACTACATATACTACAAAGTTGCAAAATGGTCCCTGATCTCTCTATTCTTGGTAGCGGCTTTTCTCAGATGACTACACCATCTTAAGTTCTGATGTTATAGAATCGATAATCTCTTCCTTGTCAGGGCCTATTGCAATACAAGTCTTAGTTCCGGGAGCTACTACTGTCTTTCCTGCATCCGTTATCAAAGATGCAACAAGGCCTTTAGCTTTCGCTCTTTGCTGATACTCAAGAAGCTGTCTCTCATCCTCAACTTTCAGCACTATCTTCTTCATGCCTTCTTTGTGCCACTCATCTACCTTGTCCTTTGATGATCTGAGCACTGCCTCTACCGAAGCATGCGCTACCTGGGCAGCTAATTTCCCTTTTGGAAGCTTGAGGTCTGCCCTTATTATCATGGTCTGTTTCATTG
>CAZMXQ010000110.1:0-3485 GCA_964570335.1 uncultured Methanosarcinales archaeon | reverse complement strand
ACTCAGTCTGCATATTTTCCGGGGTGTTGCTTTTAACATATTCTCCATGTTTAAGAAATAAAAAAGAAAGTCAAACATCGCTTAAATAATGTGGTAAAACCACTAACTGAACATAAAGTAACTGATATAACAACATTAAAAAATTGTTCGTGCTCAGATATTGAGTTGAATTCACTTTAAACCATTCAAACTCTTGTTAAACATTTTGACACTTTTCTTTAATCATAGCATGTTCTTATTAACATCATTATTAACAAACAGCTCATTTATTAAAGAAATTGCTTTTCTCATTAATAAGGTGCAAAATAACTAATTCTACTGTTAATTGACTTCTCTTTTGTTAAATTAAGTCACAGATAATTTCAATAAAGTGAGACTTAATAAATCAGAACCATGATTTCTTTAATATGAAACAACTAATTGAACAGGATATAGAAAATGTAACATTGGTGTGATTTAGCACAAAGGAGTCATTTACTGTTATAGAAATCTTCTAAAGTTTTGTAAGGTGTTTTATCTCTTTGAAGTTATCTTCGTCTATCGGTCTACATTTCTTGCATGGTCTATATCCTTCGTTGACTGCGTCTTCTAGCGTATGGAAGAACACTCTGTTCTCTTTCTTCATTCTCTTATTAGCCATCCAAGCATCTTGATATGATCTTTTTTAAGTGATTCTTCTAAATCATGAATCTCTTGAAGGACTTTTTCTTCTCTCTCTCTGATTGCTTCTGTGATTTCTTTCTGATCGGATTCAGTAAGGAAGACATTAACTATAAGTCTTATCTTGCCACCATTGTTTATGAGTTTGGCAATCCCTCTAGCTGCAATAGCTAGAGCATTTGACGAGAAATAACCCGCTATCCTATCATAACTCTCTGATTCTGCCAGTGCAGGAATGTAGAATTCTTCAAGTATCGGCGTCTCATCTGAACTATATACGGGTTGAAATTCCAGGTCTCTTAGACTCATATTATTACCGTAGGTGTTTTGATATATTTAATATTTCTTCCAGAGGCACTGGACACAGAACTGATTTGATCAAAAGGTTTATATATCACCTTTGTAGTACAGTTCATTATGGGAAAGGTGATGACGGTTGCGGATTTCTTCTGTGGTGCAGGAGGATTCTCCGAAGGTTTCAGGCAGAAAGGGTACAAAGTAGTCTTCTCCTTAGACAATTGGAGACCTGCTAAAGTGACCCATGACCTCAATCATCCTGAGTGTGAATGTGTCCTGATGGATATCTTGGAACTGGACACTCCTAAGAAGATAGATGAGGTCGTTCCTGATACTGACGTAATAATTGGGAGTCCTCCATGTGTATCTTTCTCCGGCTCCAATAAAGCAGGAAAGGCAGACAAGACTTTAGGTGTAAAGCTCATAGAAGCATACCTTGGTGTGGTCGCGTGGAAGATGAAGAAAGGAGTCTGTAAGCATTGGATTCTTGAGAATGTCCCTAACTCAGGTAATTACATCAAAGATTCTTACACATGGGATGACTTAGGACTACCTGGTGGACAGGAGACCGCTATTGACGTACCAACAAGAGCAGTCCTGAACGCAGCAGACTATGGCGCACCCCAGACCAGGAAGCGTTTCGTATGCGGCAATTATCCTATGCCTGAACCTACACATGAGGAAGGTTCTACATGGGTCACCATGAGATATGTCAAGAAATGCTTGACCAATCCTCTTGATCATGGCCAATCAGGAAAGGTGACTGATCCTGTTTATGGATTCAGCATCAAGAAAGAAAATCTGACAGATCATTTTTATGATTCACGTGTTTCTAAACATGAATGGGAGAGAGCAAAGAGACTCAAGGAAGATCATGGCTTCATGGGCAAGATGTCATTCCCTGAAGATTTGGACAGGCCTAGCAGGACCGTCATGGCAACCATGTCAGCATCTACAAGAGAATCTATGCTTTTCGGTACAGGAGATGGTGAGTACAGGCTACCCACTATCAGGGAGATTGCATCTTTTATGTCTTTCCCATTGACATATCAGTTCGAAGGGAGCAATGAAGCAACCAAATACAAGCTCATAGGTAATGCTGTATGCTGTAAGCTTTCAGCTGCATTAGCAGATTCCATTGCAAGGCAAGAAGGAAAAGATGTCCCCGAGTTCATACCTCTCAAGAACAGGAGACCTTCTGTGGATCTCACAGGGATGAAAAGAGTCCCGAAAAAGCCAAAGCCACGTAGGTATGATGCGAAGTTTGCCAGACACATACCGTACATCAAGGTAAAGAGCTTCAGGGTTGAGCTAAGCAATAAGGATTCGGATTTCTCTTCTAATGACATCATCTGGAAGTCCAAGATACATTACGGTTCAGGAAAGAATGCTCAACATTCAGAGATTGACAGGCACAGACTGGAGAATATGCTTTCTGGTCATCCTGGTTTTGAGAGTTTCAAGAAACTTATAGAATCAGATTTTTCAGATGTCAAGATGTCTCCAAAGGAGTTCCATGAGTCTTTTGTATTGAATGGTAGTTCCCATCATCCGTTGTCACCAGATAAGGCATTGGAGATGATAAGGGATTACATGCACTCTTCACATGATGTAGAGGATGCCATGCAGAAGTTCATAACCAATGAAAAGCTTTCTTCAATCAAAAGGCAAGAGATACCTTACTTGATACTTGCAGGTGCATGGGCATGCCAGTATCTTGTAGATATAATCCACAATGATGAGACTAGTGGTTCTCAACAACTTCTTTCAGATATTGAGCATTCAGCCAGAAGCAGGACTTAGTAATCTCTCTGCCATCAGGTAATTGTTCAGTATCTTGCTTATCTCTCCCGTGAGGTCGGACGTGTGCTACTAGATTTTCTGTTTTATTAGGGAGATTGTTGAACTCACGACCACCTTCCTTCCATATCTTCACGCCCTCTCTAATACGCTCTCTTGTAGTCTCCCATACTGTCTTAGCCTCTTTCATGTCGGTATGAGGCATGTTCCAGAAGAATGCTTTTTTCAATATCTTTCTCTCCTCTTTCTTATCCATCTGATAGACCACGAAGAAGAACTTTGTCTCCAGCTGACCACAGAAATCACTATCTTCCCATTCTTGAGAAGCTACATCTTTATACTTGAAGTAGGGAAAAGACATATCTTCTTTTGGCACACCATTATGCTTCATCCTTATTATCTTCATCTTCACATCGGCTTTCTCAAATT
Organism: uncultured Methanosarcinales archaeon; assembly: GCA_964570335.1. Classification (GTDB taxonomy): domain Archaea; phylum Nanobdellota; class Nanobdellia; order Woesearchaeales; family CAZJJJ01; genus CAZJJJ01. Next base: position 299 of record CAZMXQ010000110.1, on the reverse strand, counting down.
CTTCTACCTTGCTTCTCTCCACTCCCATGATACGCCTAGCTAAAGCTGCGTAGTAGCCTTTTGCTGATGTGTTGAGGTTTGTTCCTAATCGCTTCTCTATCTCATTCACATCGAGCCCTAAAAAGGGATGGAATCTCTCGTGTATTATCTCTTCGAAGCTCTTCGATTTCAGCTGTGAAGTTTCTTTTACTGCTGACTCTGTATCTTGGATACCTTGCAGTATGTGGCTCATGAACCTTGTCTTGAAACTGAATGCTCTCTGCTTGGCAGGTACATCACCATATGAGTATCCTCTAGGT
>CAZMXQ010000109.1:0-3562 GCA_964570335.1 uncultured Methanosarcinales archaeon | reverse complement strand
AGTTTAATATCTTCCGGAGCAGAGCTCCGGGGTATTAAACCCAACACGGAATAAAATCAAGAATGCCATCAACAAAAAAATCCTTCGCATAAACATGTCTGAGACTAACATATTTTTATACCTTTTCTTTTTAAATCATCTTGCACTAATCTCAAATGTAGCCCTTAATTGCGTCTCATCCTCATTGAATGTAAAAAGATAATTCCTGCCTTCTGTGAGAACATCGATGTTGAGCTGAGGTTCCACCTCATGGCTTTCACCATCAGACAAAGTTACACGATCATCACCAAGTATCTCAACATCTTCTCCCAAAAGATTCATCGCAGTGATTGTGTTATTGTGCTTCAACATGTAGAATAGATCGAAATCTATATTCCTTGAGCTCGCGTAGGTGCGGAAGTTCATAACATAATCAAAGAAAGCTTCAGGGACATCCTCTTCTGATGCTGATGCAGCATTGATCGCAACATAAGCTTCAGTAAGGAAATTGGATCTCACCTCATCAAACTCTGAACGCTCTCTTGCTCCTATCAGGTCAGAAGAAACAAGAGTAACTGCAAGAGTTATGAGTATTACAACAGCAACAACGAAATACTGACCCTTCTTTGCCTTGAAAAACAGTCTCAACTTACAATCACCGATATATTCACCCTATTATCCGATGTCAGACCTTCGTTCCGGACAAGGATGTTATTGTTGCCTCTAGAAACACTTCCAGATCCTGAAAATACTATACTATCCCTATCCAGAGCCATCAGCAAACTTATCTCATCACTTATAGGCGATGAGAAGCTTGGGTTATTATCAGAGAAGAAAAGACCTCTGTCTATCCTGTCATCTTTGGATGAGAGTGTAGACTCCAGAGTGTTATCAGGTACTAGGAAAATGAAATTATTATCTTGACCTACAATATTGCTCATCCTCATAATATTGTCAGATGCAGAATTATCGAACTCTTGATATTCTGAGTCAGAAGCTAGACCTATCGTGTGATTCGCTTGAGAACTGTGAGAGATGTGATCCATCTGGTTTATAGTTGATCCACCTTCGAGGGAGACACTCACCTCAAATCTTAACTCTTGTACATCAAGATCCATGTTACCACTGCATATATTCTGATAGCAAAGCTCAACCTCATAAGTATCTTCGATTAGTGGTGTCTCCAATGAGAGAAGGTATTCACCATCACCCATATCATTGACGCTGAACATGTCATACTCTTCACCTTCAACAAACAATTCAAACTCAGAGAGAGGAAGCTCGCCTATACCTCCCGAACCTGAAAGAGTGAGTCCTATATCCATCATGGAAGAAGTGAAACCTGATAAGTCTTCAGATTCCATAGACATACTGCGGGGAGATGCAGACTCATCTACTGTGAAACTCACAGTGGTAGAGTTAGTATTCTCTGCCCTATCATCACATCTTATAGCATACTCGTAAGATTCTCCATCCTCTAGATCAAGACGTTGCTCATGGAAATTTCCACCTGTGAACTCGAACTCCTCTTCAGGATTTGATCCCGTGCCGTAATAGCATGTGGCATATTTGTCTGTACTCGTGTGTAATACAGGATTGCTCCTTGAAACGGTCCCTCTTGGCCTCTTGCTCAAGAATCTTGGTGGCGTAGTGTCAAAGTCGGCTTCAAAATCAGTGGAATATAATCCATATACTCCTGCATTACTTCTAGCTCTTACCCTGAAATGGAAAGTATCGGTGGTATTAGGAACAAAATCATAACTCTCAACACCGGTAACGAATTCGTCTTCTACGATATACTCGAAATTACTATCCGTGGCTATCTGGACATTGTATCCTTCAACGCCTGAAAGTGATGAGGAATCATCTATGGACCAATTGAAAGTGAGAGTGTTTCCGCTCTGCTCAGATGCCACTGGCTGTTCTGCTTCAGGTATTGGGGGACGCTCATTATCGTAATATATAGTGAAGTTCTCCACTTCTGAAGCTACACCACTGCTACTTATTGATTTTATGTTGAAATAATACACTCCTGAACTGAGGCCTGATATGTAGACAGTTGCATTATCACCGCTAGCATCTATGACATCATTAGGGTCTTCATTAGAAGTTGATGCACGATAACTGAATCCATCTAGTGTTCCCACACTCGACTCACCTGTGACATTGAATATGATCACAGAATCAGAGGTCCACTCCTCACTTTCAACAGAAGATTCAAGACTTGTTATGTCTGGTTGTGTAGTATCTATTATGAATTCGTCAGAGAAACCTTGATCCGAGACAACGCCAGAGTATGTACGAGCTCCTATCGTATAATTAACACCATCCTCAAGATCCAATCCAGTATGTTCATTGCTCAAGAGTTCTGTGTTCACCCATGGAGTTACATTGCAAGCGCTTGACTCTGGATCAAATTCTCCACAACCTGCCTCGTATATCCTATAATCATAGGTAACCCCATCCATATCCTCAAAGAGATCCTCATAGTATATCTCAAATTCAACCATGTCAGTTCTACCCCACTCCTCAGCAGGAATACTGACAGAAGATTGTGGAAGTTCTGGCATCTCAAGCTCCACTTCAGCTGTGTATTCAGCTATATTACCAGCCACGTCCCTTATCTGGTACTGTACTGTTTTATTCTCATTCAACTGTTCCAGGACCCAAGGTCTCAATTCTTCACATTGCGTGAAATCTTTGTCCTCTATTGGAGTATCACCATCCTCATTAGCTATACGACAACCATCCACTCCTACATTATCATCAGCAGTCATATGAAGATTAACGACTCTCTCATCAGTACTTTCAATCTCAGTGTCCCCTCCAGCATCTGATATGAATATGCTTCCTGTAGGATCCTCATTATCAATGAAGACAGTAGTTTCAACTTCCCATTGGTTTCCCACATTGTCGTCTACATAGATGGTAAGGGTCCTCTCACCAGTTCCAGAATAATCGACATCTATGTCAGGACTAGTATAAACACCATCATTAGCAGAATTATCATTCCCTTCTCCATCATCAAGAAGCTCTATACCAGAACCTCCGCCTACATCACTAGCATCCATTGTTACAGTATATCCTACCTCTCCTGAAGAGTATTCCACATAGAAAGAACCACCATCCTTTGTAACTTCAGGAACAGTAGCGCCAGAACCAGAAGGAGATGGAGGTACTCCATCATATATATTGTCAATATTGAACGAACCATAGTAGGTATAACCATCATAGACCATCTTCCCTGAGCTCAACACATTTCCGGATATGACAGCAAACTCTAGTTCAGCGTCCTCAATGTCTCTAGATGGTCCTGTAATCCTAGAATCATACATCACAGTGTTGGTTATGTTAGCACACTCTACCTTTGATTCATTTATGATAGAATTCTCTATATTCATCTCGCCCTCATCACAAGCTATTATCTCACTATCTCCGATGACCTCAGAATCGCCATCTATATTGTAACCATATACTGAGAGCGATAGGAATAGTAAATATACGAATGATACCAGAAGGATTGGTTTCAGCGAGCGCATAGTCTAATCTTAAGTATTTGGCTTTAAATAGTTTTTGTTGGTAA
>CAZMXQ010000108.1:0-3569 GCA_964570335.1 uncultured Methanosarcinales archaeon | reverse complement strand
TACATATTTAACCTGAAGAATGATTTATAAAATTTTGTTACCACAAGGAAGTGTTGCTCTTGGGTGAAAAACATTGTCCCCGTCATTAATAAATGATTTTCAATAAGAATATAGGTAGACAACAAACTAAAATTTTACACAAAAGATATATAAGACACATCGTTTCTTGACAAAAGATGGGATACGATCTTATCATCACAGAGAAGCCTAGCGCCGCACAGAAGATTGCCGACGCGCTTGCAGATGGGAAGGCACAGAAGAAGTCAATAGATAAAGTACCATACTATGAACTCAAGCATAATGGTAAAGAGGTAAAGGTGACCTGTGCTGTTGGTCATCTCTACACGCTTGAACAGAGTGGAAAGAAGGGGTGGACATACCCCGTCTTTGACATGGAATGGATACCTAGCTTCGAGAGGAAAGGTTCTGAATTCACCAAGAAATATCTGGATAACATAAAGAAACTCGCAAAATCAGCAGATTCCTTCACTATCGCTACAGACTATGACATAGAAGGAGAAGTCATAGGTCTAAATGTGCTAAGATATGCATGTGGCCAGAAAGATGCAAGAAGGATGAAGTATTCTACACTTACTAAAGACGAGCTGATAAGCTCCTATGAGGGAGCCAGCAAGAGCATAGACTGGGGACAAGCTAACGCAGGAGAGACAAGACACATCCTTGACTGGCTATATGGTATAAACCTATCAAGAGCACTGACACTCTCAATAAAGAACTCTACAGGGAGATATAAGACAATGTCTGCAGGTAGAGTCCAAGGACCGGCCCTCAAGATAGTCGTGGACAGGGAGAAAGAGATCTCTAAGTTCAAGCCTAAGCCATTCTGGGAACTAGAGATGATCTATAAGAAGAGCAGAAAAAAACTCTCTGCTCATCACAAGAAAGACAAGTTCTGGGATAAGAAAGAGGCTGATGCAGCACTGAAGAACGCTAATAAGCCTACTGCGAAAGTCTCGAAGATCACAGAGCATGAGAAGAAGGTTCCACCTCCTTTTCCTTTTGACCTGACAACATTACAGACTGAATCATACAGATGCTTTGGAATACCGCCTAAGAGAACTCTTGAGATCGCTCAAGAACTATATACTGGTGGTTATATGTCTTATCCTAGAACCTCATCGCAGAAGCTTCCTCCTAGCATAGGATACAAGAAGATACTTTCTGCACTGTCAAAGAACAGCAATTTCAAGAATCTTGTGGATATCCTTTTATCGAAAAGCTCTCTGAAACCTAATGAGGGTAAAGCTTCTGATCCTGCTCATCCTGCTATCTTCCCTACTGGTTCTATCCCTAAGAATCTAGGAAGTCAGCAGTCCAAGATATATGATCTTGTTGTTAAAAGATTCCTTGCCACTTTTGGAGAATGGGCAAAGAGGACAACCATGACAATAGAGCTTGATGCTCATGGAGAACCATTCGTAACCAAAGGAAGCAAGACAACAGAGAAAGGCTGGCATACCCTTTATGAGCCGTATGTGAAGCTGGAAGAGGTTGAGCTACCAAAATTCGAGGAAGGTGAAGAAGTGGATGTGCAAAGCGTCAAGCAACACGAGAAGGAGACACAACCTCCGAAAAGGTATACTGAAGCTTCTATAATAAAAGAGCTTGAGAAGCGAAATCTCGGGACAAAGGCGACCAGAGCTGCTATAGTCGATGCTCTCCAACAGAGGAAGTACATAACCAGCAAGCCAATAGCAGCCACTGAGTTAGGTGTAAAGACATGTGATGTCATCAACAAATACTGTCCTGAGATACTGAAGGAAGAACTAACCAAAGAATTCGAAGAAGATATGGACGAGATTAGAGAAAAGAAGAATACTGGAAAGAAGATAATAAAGAAAGCTGAAGGCGTGTTAGGTCAGATCCTCGAATCTATCAAGGAAAAGGAGAAGAATGTGGGTAAGGAGCTCAACGAAGCGAACTCAGAGATGGAAAGGAAGCTTAATACCCTTGGAGACTGCCCTCAATGCGGAGAAGGACAGCTTGTGATAAAGCGGGGTAAGTTCGGTAGATTTGTAGCATGCAACAAGTATCCTGATTGCAAGGTCACATTCAAGATACCTCAGACAGGTAATGTGACGCCCACAGAAAAGAAGTGTGAGAAATGTGAACATCCGATAATAAGAGTAGGAAAGAGTGGCAAGAGACAGAGAGAGCTCTGCATCAATCCTAAATGCCCTACAAAACAGATAGAAGACAAAGAAGTGAAGAAAGAAGCGACCGAGCTGGAGAACGGAAAAGTCGAGAAGGAGTGTCCAAAATGTGGTAATCCCCTTGTTGTCAGGACATCCGTATACGGGAAATTCTTCGGATGCAGCACCTTCCCAAAATGCAAATACATGGAATCGATAAAGGATGGTCCATTGAAAGAGGACTTCAATAAGGGAAAGAAGGTCTATAAGAGTTCTGATACAGTTCCTAAAGAAGAGTGATTATAGCTTATAGAAGACGAAATGGCATAATCCAGCCTATAGATCAAGTATTATCTTACCTGCTTTCTCATTTATCTTCTTTATCCTAGGATTGGATATCTTCTCTTTTATCTCCTTCCATGACATGGTCTCTCTAGCTTTTCTAAGCTCTTTCAGGATAGTATCTATCTCATGGTAGTTCTGATATATGAGATCCCCTTTAGCACTACATTCTTCTATTATCTTATTGTTCTTCTCCAACTGCATGTTCTGGTTATCTATGATGCGCTGATATTTCTTGACAACCTTATTCTCTTTCTCACTCATGGAGTCCTTTATCATCTTCTTCAGCTCTTTTGAGAAGACATCATCGACTGCAGAGTTAAAGTCATCAAATATCTCAATATCACCATCATAGTGTAAAGAACCCATCCTGATCGGGTATATATGCTTTTTTCCCTTTATCTTATAGATGAATCCACCCTTATTATTCTCATGGTCTCTTATGGCATCGATATTGTCCTCTATGACCTTTTTCTCCACGTCAGAGATCTCTGTACGGTCTTTTTCTATAGAAGAACGGAAGCATACTTCTTCAGCAAACTCCCCGCCTAAGTTGCATTCTTCTGCTAGATATTTCACCAGCTCTTTTCCTAAAGAATTCTGGAGCTCTTTTACCTGCTTTCTAGGGAGATGATATACTTCTTTTGGTTTTATCTTCCTTTCAGACCATACTTGTGGTTCTGCTACTAATTGTATGTCACCATAATCATCCACAAGAATAACATTTCCTTTCATGAAGAACTCAAAATAGAGATGATACTTCCTGATGAAACCATCTTCCTCCTTCTTCTCTATAGTGAGCTTTATTATTCTCTCATTCCCCATCTTGGACAGTCCTGTTATTATCCCGTTTTTCAAGCGCTTCCTCAATGCCATACAGAAGTTTGAGGGATGACCGAATTCAGCTTTGTGGCGCGTCATATAGAACAGATGAGGCACATTTAATCTTAGGATGGGCTTTCCAAGCTCCGCCTTATAGACCTGGAACAGGACATCCTTTTTGCTGAAAGTGAAGATCTTATCAATCCTTGACTTCTTCAAGATAGCAAGATCACGTATCATATATTCCATATC
>CAZMXQ010000107.1:0-3589 GCA_964570335.1 uncultured Methanosarcinales archaeon | reverse complement strand
ATGAAATTCAACTGTACAGACAGATTCTTCTAATCTGTCTTGTACCCCGCAGCTTGCTCCGCGGGATAACCCATTTTCAGATATTTTCTTTTTATTTGCTTTTCTTCTTTTCATCTTCATTGGGACTCAGGGCGAGCAATGATATGAGGGACTCACCTATGTGGTTCCTTATGAGTATCAGGAAATGTATGACTCTCCTTTCTATCTCATTGCTTCCCGCGAGAAGTTCCATCATCTTGTCATGGTCAGATTCAAGCTCGTCAGAGACTTCTTTCAGCTTCTCATCGTCCTCACTGTAGAAGCATTCGTAGAAACTACGGAGGAGGCCATTGGTCTTCTTGAAGACATCCAGTACATCATCGGATAGATCGATGTCCAGGTCTTTCTCCTTGATCTCAGCCATCATCTTCCCATATGTGTCGGAGATGTTCTCAAGCCTATTGATTAGATTATTGACATAAGTTGTCTTATATATAGGACCGTATCCTTTCTTGTTGAGAAGCCTTATACAGAAATAGCTTATGCTATTACATGTCTTTTCCATTGAGAGTATAGGTCTGAATGCTTTCTTGTCCTTTTTCTTCAGGGCATCAAGCGTACTTTCTGAGATGGAAAGAGTAACCTGAAATATCCTTCGTAAGCTGGGTTCAAATTCCTCTTCAACAGGTTGTGATATGCTCCTTATGATACAATAGTTCTCTCTCTGCTCCATTATGCTGAAACCCATAAGCTCACTTATGAATGTCTGTATATTGTCTATCTGCGCATGATCTCCGAATATCACCTTCAATGAGTCATATCCGCTACAATATAAGGAGAGAAGATGCCATTTTATCGATACCTTATCAAGCCCTCTCACATCAAGGACTTTTTCCTCATAGCTCGCAGATTTACCAGAGGATATTACCAGATTGTCCTCTTTTTCCTCTATGTCAACTTCATCTCCTTTCTCAACACCATGTCTCTTTATCCATGCATTGGGTATGGAGATGTTCATGGAGCTTTTCCCTTGCTGGACGATCTTCCTTTTCATAGTGATCACAAGCTTATTAGGTGATACATATATATAAAAATTTCTAGAATATATTCTTTTATGTAAAAAAATATAAATATATTTAGTATATATATAATATGCAAAAGAAATATATTTCTAGGGCACTTGTCTAAATATAGGGTGGTTGTGATGTATAGGTCAACAATAGATCCCCTATTTGAGGACTTTGAGTCGGATGATAGGAGGAATGACAATGTAGGCTCTGACTTGTTCAGAGATGTCCTACATAGACCTAAGAAGGGAGAGATCCTATGATTTTCTCTTCCTTTTTTGTTCTTTCTATATTTTGCTAAATCATTTATGAGTTTCTCATCAGTTAGGCCATGTACTGCTAGATTATTCTCACTTTTAGATGCCCAATTTTTAAGCGTTGAATTGTCTGAAAGATAACGACAACGATTTATGTAATTCCAACAACAATAATCATAATATCAACAACCTATTTTTTTGAATCATCAAAATTATGCCGAACTAAGTAAGTATTATCTCGATACGCGCTAGAAAAATACTGACAAATCTAATAAGTTTTCAGCAACACAAAACACAAAATTCTATCAAAAACAAAAAGTTTCAAGCAGCACAGGAAGCGCTATTTTTCCCATGTACAAAACTTTTTAGCATTCTTAATAATTTAGATAACATTCTGGATATACTTGTCTAATTTTTGCCAAAATCTTTTAAATCGTCATCAGGAAATCTGCACCAGAAAGGGTGATGACATATGGCAAAATCAGAGAAGATAATTATGACGGAAAGCGAACCAGGGATAAATCCGGGTTCTGAAGAATTAGCGCGTGTAGTGATAGATCGTCTTGGTCTTGCGCCAAGGAAAGAAGGTTCAACAGACAAGATGTACAAGACTCTGCTAGAGCTCTATGAGAGATCAAAACAGGCAAACAGAGAGAAGAATCCTGAGCTTGCTGTCATGACTGTTGATGACATGGGATATTTTGCAGGGATTACAAGACAGACAATGTATGAATACCTCAAGAGATGGATGAGTCTGGGGCTAGTTGTCAAGACAAGCTACATAAATGAAGGAAGAGTCATAATAGGCTACAAGCTCAATGGCAACACACTTGAACAGGCATTTGAGAAATCGATGCAGAAGATCAAGAACAATCTTGACACGACAATGAAGTACATAAAGGAATTGCAACGTCTTGTCAAGAATGAGAAATTGAGTACCGGCCAGAAAGCGAAAGCAGAGGCCTAATTCTTCTTATTTTCTTTTAATTATTTCTTATAACTTTTTAGCAAATCCAAATTAAGCCATTCCTGGGGCAATCTCTCATCATCCTTATATCTACTATCTTTTTTCAGGCCTTAATTTTGCCAAAAAATGCTAAAAAATTATAGTTTTCTTTTTATTCGGGATTATCTCGATTCTGAGGAATGCCAAAAAATCGTCGATTCTGGTATGATCTTTACACTGTCGGGATCTTCTAGTATATTCTGAGATAATCCCGACAAAACAGTTTAAGGTGTTTTGAGTGTGGAAGGGGGGTTCCACAACAACAATGTACTATTCTATGGATTTTAAGGGAGTAAATCATCTTGTTCTGGAATCTTTCCGACAGATTCATACCAGTATACACTTTTGGTACATTTATCTATCACAGAAGAAAAGCTTTTCAATAGTGTTCTAATACAGGAAAATATGGACGAGAATAGTGATGCCAGAATAGATGAATTCCTTTATGCCTTAGAGCAGAACGATTCTCTAGATGTATTTCCTGAGCATGAGTATAAAGAGAAGATAAAGGACTTCTTTGAGTATATGAAAAAAAAGGGCGCTGTGACTTTTTCTGACGCATATAATATGTTGAAAGATAGGAAGATTGACTCTAGTATTGTTGAATTGTGGATAAATGAAGGCTTTGTCAGAAAGGACGTTCCTTTTGACAATGAGGTTCTTAGTCAAGGAATTATCAATGGCTACCCTGAATTCAAGAAAGATATGGAAGATTTAGGATATAATCCCATGACTGAAAGTGAGAAGGAAAAGATGTATGATCACATAGTCGAAGCATATAGAGATATAAAAATGATTGAATATGGTGATAGGAAATCTATTACTAAGCATAATGAATCTATAGAAGAGCACATATCTGGATATTGTGAGCTTTTTAGAGTATCTGAAGATGTTGTAAAGAAATGGAATGGACCATTCAATTACCTCTTTGAGAAAGGCTATGAGAACTTTCAAAAGGCCTCTGAGGTGCTTAGATCTGCTTCTTTAGACCAAAGAATAGTAGCAATATGGGTGGAAGAGGGAATTCTTGAAAATACTATGAAACTTGATTCTGGAATATTATATAATGCAATAAGAGAAGGATATCCTGAACTTTTTGAAGATTAAAACCAATAAGCAAAGACAAAAGGTTTCAAGTTTATAAAGCCAGATTACTTTAAGTTTTGATTAAAAGTTTTGATTTTTTGTCGAGATGTTTTCGTCCTAATTATTCCGACAAAGTATTGTTTTTTAGTGACTTTATACGGAATCATTCAACATCCATTCTAGATTATCACGAC
>CAZMXQ010000106.1:0-3650 GCA_964570335.1 uncultured Methanosarcinales archaeon | reverse complement strand
ATATTTTGGTGATGCACTCATACTGATGAAGACATCATATGACGATGCAGTATCAGAAGTCATTCCATCGGTAGGTGACGAACCTACTGAAATGTTAGTATAAGGCCCTCTAAGAATCGAATATCTCACTTCATCCTTATCACTATCAAACCATGGGACATCCATAATGACGGGATGTGATAAGATATTAAATAGTTTACCCTGTGTACTCAGAAATGACCTTATTCAATGTATACATGCTGCTTATGTTATGATTCTCGACAAAACTCTTCTTTGTCTTCCCGTCTCTATTCCAGTTCATCCAAGCATCATAGACCGATTTTTTCTGTGGATCGCCCATATCTCGCACAGACCATCCCTTGACATGTCTTCTCAGATGATCCAGTTCTTCACCGAACTCCCTCTTGATAGCTGCTCGCAACTGTCTGTATCCATTCCTACTCAAACCTTTCTCTTCAAGAAAATCATTAAGCTTTCTCTTACTATACCTATACTCGGGTTTGGATAATGGCGAATCCTGTTCTATGGCACTTACATCTCTGAGATGGTTTTTCTCCTCTATTGGACTCATCATATCTGAATAGCCTCTTAAAGCTTCGTAGACAGTATCATAATCTTTGAGAATCTCTAAGGCAATGGCAAACGTCTCATTGCTTTTTATCACCTTGCCAATACCCTTATTAGATGAAACCTCATATTTTGCTCTTAAGAGCTCATCCTTCTGTCCTTCATAGACCCCTTCATATGCGGAGATCCTTGATTCAAGTAGAGAAGGCGCACCTTCAAAAAGATTTTCTGGCTCGTGAGAGAGATTAAGAATAGAATCTCTGACCTCGTTACTAAGCCCTTTATACCTCTTCTCCAAAATTTCTTTGTTTCTATCTTTCCTCCTCTTAAGATGCCTCCTCAGGATACAGGGATCCATGTCATTGAAAAGGACGGGCTCATATGAACCATCATCTGTCATACTACCATCATTAGAATACCTTTCTGGATTATCAATCCGTAGTTTTTTCTCTAGAGCTTCTCTTTCTTGAGTTGAAGGTAAGGATCTTAATTGCCTTTCTGGAACGAATTCAGGAGACTTATATGTGATCTCAGTAGTTTGAAGCATGGTGTGAGGATAAAATCATCCAATATAAATCTTTCCTGCAAGTAATTTAAGAATAAAAAGTGCGGATGCGGGGACTCCATAAGCGAAGCGTTGGTCCCGAAAGCAAAGCTTTCGTGGATGTTCAAGTCCTCTCTTTTTTGTTAAAAAAGAAAAAATGCGGATGCGGGTATACGACAAAACATTGTCGGACCCGCACAGCACTCTCAAGTGCGGATGCGGGGACTTGAACCCCGGACTTCCAGATCGCCCAAGCACTCATCAATCATCGCCATTACGGCTCATCACTCAAGCCTTATGAGTCTGGTGCTCTAACCGACTAAACTACATCCGCATATTTATGAAATCGAGATTGCGATGTCTCTTTTAAAAAATTTACTGTAGGATGCCATATCCTATCAATCTGAATCTGGAACCAAGCATCCTTGATATTGTAACACGTGCCCCTTTGCTTGCACACACTGGCAACTTGAGCTTGAATTCAGCGTTCTTGCCATCAGCCCTTACGACCTGACCTACTGTCGAAGAAGCATTCACATTAAGCATCAGAGTCTCACCTGCCCTTATTGGCTCAACGTCTGCATCCTCCTTCATTCCTACGACTCGCTTAAGTAGATGGGTCTCGAGTGTCAACTCACTAAGCGTATCAGGAAGATTTCCTTTGTGGCCGACCAATGATCCTATCAGAGAATCTGACTTCACCACTCCAGGATCAAGTTTAGTAGATAGTGCAACAGACCCTCCTGGATAAGCGACATCAATCTTTTCATTCCCTGAATACATACCATCAATCCGTGTAGTTATAGGAATATAATTTATCTGATTATGCTGCTCAATCCTTCTTCCGGGCCTTATCTCAATCTCATCACCAATCTTGAAGACCCCTTGCTTAAGTGTACCGCCAAGAACACCACCTGAGATTCCTTTAGGCACCGTGCCTGGCTTGTTTATATCGAAACTTCTTGCAACCAACATGAAAGGATCTTTGCTCTCATCCCTCTCTGGAACCTTGAACTCAGTATCAATAGCCTGCAAGAGGTAATCTATATTTACCCTATGTTGAGCAGAAATAGGTATGATTGTGGCATCTTTGTACCTTGTGCCTGCAAGAAATTCTTTGATCTGCTTGTAACTCTTCTTAGACTCTTCAGGAGTGACCAGATCAATCTTGTTCTGCACCACTATTATCTTCTCTACCCCCATGATCTCAAGAGCCATCAGATGTTCCCTTGTCTGAGGTTGAGGGCATTCTTCATTCGCAGATATCAGAAGGATGGCTCCATCCATGATCGTAGCTCCAGAAAGCATTGTAGCCATCAAACTCTCGTGACCAGGAGCATCAACAAAGCTGATCTTCTTGATCGATTCAGGTTTCTTACCATCCCTCTCATCATCAAGAACTGTGTATGCAGAATGATCCTTCACACCAGGATACTTCTTTATGATAGTGTTAGCATAACCCAACTTAATGGTTATTCCACGCCTCATCTCCTCTGAATGAGTATCAGTCCATCTTCCAGAAAGAGCCTCAGTCAGAGTAGTTTTTCCGTGATCTACATGACCTATCAGACCTATATTCAATGAAGGCTGCGATCTTTCGATATCTTCTTTAGAATCTTTCGCCGGCATAGAGCCAAGAAAATGGGAAGTATTTAAAAAGCTTTGGGCTCAGAATGATGCTTCAGACTCAGGTAAATCTTAAAGCCAAAACAATAATCAGCCATCAAAGGGAGCTTCCCCATATACGCAAGGCACTCCCCCTACAGATATGGAATCACTTCCCAGACCTGCAACTCCGACAGAATCTGGATGCTCTAGTGATCCGTCAAAAATCATCTCCCTCAACTCATCATCGTCAATTATCTCATGGAGATAGACCAGGTTCCCATCCTCATCCTCTATATGGATACAGAACTCATTATCTATATCAAAAGTCAACCTTGTCTGATCATAGAAATCTGGTGCTAACATACTGTGTATGAGATTCTCTAAGCTTTGACTGCTTAGCGATCCTTCTTGCGATATACTAATAGCTGATCCTCCTGTAGAAGTCAACTGTGACATCAGTATCCTACCCTCCGCATCTAATTCATCAATTGAGTCTCCAAAAGTGCCTGAAAAGAGAAATGTAAGCACAAATGCAGCCACACCCATGAATATAATTGTCGCCATTATGATATCGACAGAAGCTATCTGCGCCTTATGTCCTAAGATGTTGAGTTTGAGCATAACTTATACTATGACTCTTTAGTATATAAAAATTAGCATAGTGCGGGTCTGTCCCAAATGGTGGAAAAGAGTATACTGTCCGTAGTAGTCAGCTGTTGCGTGATTTTTTGAATCACGCATGACTACTGACTGGGAGGGGTTGCTCCCTGCGGGAAGCCCAGTAGGACAGTATACAAAAATGCTCCTTTTGGAACAGACCCCATAGTGCAATCTTACAGATAAAGCATTAGATATTACATTACATGCTGAATTTATATGCTGTGTCGGACAATCATTCTTTTATCTCGATATCAAATACTTTCACTTTTAA
>CAZMXQ010000105.1:0-3695 GCA_964570335.1 uncultured Methanosarcinales archaeon | reverse complement strand
GGTGGATATACCTCAGAGATCCTTGAAATCTCTCTCGCCTGATAATAGGGACTTCAATGTACTCTTAAGCTCAAAGAGTTTCACTCTCTTCTGCTCTTCTGTATCCCTATCCCTTATTGTGCAATCATCATTCTCAAGGGACTCAAAATCTATAGTTACAGCGTAAGGGACTCCCTGCTCTGCAATCCTCTGATATCGCTTCCCTATGGAACCTGAGATATCATGCACGCACAAAAAATCTCTTGATAAATCCTGGAAAACCTCGTATGACTTCTCCTTCAATCCACCTTTTTTCACCAACGGAAAAACACCTAGATCTATAGGAGCCATTGGGTATGGTATATTGAAAGTGCTCTTTCCCTCTTCTTTTTCCCTCTTTGTATAGAAGATATCCATCAGAGCAAAGACAGGTCTATCAACACCGAACGCAATCTCTAGGATATGCGGCTTCTCTTTCTTGTTCTCATCAGTAAGAGCTGAAAGATCCTTTCCAGAATGCTCAGAATGTCTTGTAAGGTCATAATCGGTTCTATCATGCACTCCACACACTTCTGTCCAACCGAAAGTGTTCATGTTTATCTCTATATCCCAAGCGTCATCCGCATAGAAAGCTTTCTCGTCAGACATGTGCTGTCGTAACCTTATTCTTTCCTCTGGGATTCCCATAGATACGAAAAGATTGTACGCCATGTTCAAAGAGAATGCATAAGCCTTGTTCTTGACATGCTTATTATCATATGCCTCCTGAAGAGTCATCCTCTTGACATCACCACTCTCTTCCTGTGCTTCCGCTGTCCAGAAAGGCATCTGAGAATCTGCTACCTCATCGAATCGCTCAAACTTGTCCTTGTCATCCTTGAATATGAACATCTGTGCTTCTGCTTGAGTGAACTCCCTCATCCTAAGCATGTACTGCCTAGGACTTATCTCATTCCTGTAAGCCTTACCGATCTGGAATACA
This sequence comes from uncultured Methanosarcinales archaeon, assembly GCA_964570335.1. Classification (GTDB taxonomy): domain Archaea; phylum Nanobdellota; class Nanobdellia; order Woesearchaeales; family CAZJJJ01; genus CAZJJJ01. The sequence goes on along the minus strand of CAZMXQ010000105.1, from coordinate 2,734 downwards.
CCGAACGGGAGCTTCTTCCTGAAGTGGTCGACATATCTTATGAAAGGTAGGTATGTAGTTGTCGCCGTCTCAGGCCTATTGTAAGCTTCATTATCAAGACCTATAGTAGTCCTCATCATAAGATTATGCCTTTTTATCTCTGGAACCAGATCCTCTCCATTGGGGGCCTTGATATCACGCTCTTTTATGAGCTTGAGCATACCCTCATCATCCTTTGGAATCTGTTCATCAGGGAACTTCTCTTCCAAGAGATTATCTACTCTATAGGATGCTCCAGATTTTGTGAAGATGACGGGATCAGAGAAGCCTGAAAGATGTCCTGATGCTTCCCATACCTCTTTCTGCATGACTGTTGGACATTCGACTTCCCAGAAATCATTAAGCCTGAATACATCCCTTATGACCTTCTCAACCTTGTTCTTGAGCTGCTTCCCCAGTGGAGCGTATGTATAGAAGCCTGCCATGCCACCATATATCTCAGGACTCGGTCCCCAGACAAAGCCTTTCTCTTGCATGAAAGCTATCAATTCTTGTCTCTTCTGTTCCCTCGATTTCTCATTGCCCATTGATATCACGACACATTGTCAATTTTTAATATTTATCATTCGATCACTATTGCAGGCTTTCCAGGGAAAGCATTAGCTGATTTAGGATTGTCTGACGTCTCCAATACTTCTATGTCACAACCGAACTCCTTCCCCAGCATATCCTTCTTCTCTTCTAATACAGATAGCTCCACATCTCTCTCGAGAAGCACTGCTGGAAGCTTACTATGGTCCTTAACAATCTTCGGTACAAGCTTGGAGATCTCTTTCCCATGATTCCTAAGATCACTCTGCATAAGCTCCTTAATTATTTCTCCAGGATTATATGTAGTCTTTATCAACTCCTTCATCCTAGACACGAAATCATATTTCCATTCTTGACTTATTATTATGCTTATCTTCTTAGGTCTGTCAATCTTTGCAAGTGACTTGACAGACATTATGTCCTTCCTTATGTTCTCCACAAGATCCTGTGAAGCTTCTGCCTTTTCATCTATCTTATCCTCATCATATGTTGGCCAAGCTTGCGTTGATACAAAAGGTGTATTACCCATCTTCTCCCACATCTCCTCAGCAAGATGCGGCGCGAAAGGAGAGATGAGAAGTATTATATTCTTCAAAGACTCCTTGTAGATTTCCTCATTATATCTCTCTGACTTATACCTATTCATATCATTCACTATATCCATAAGTACACCTATAGCAAGGCTGTGCTCGAGGTTCTCTAGGTGCTCTGCTACCTTCTTGATACCTTTGTTAACTTTGCTTTCGATGTATCTCTCTTCATTCCTTATCCCTGTTATCTTCTCACCATTAGGCTCAAGAAGACCATAGACTCTCTTGAGGAACCTATAAGTGGCTTCTACACCATCATCGTTCCAATCGAGTTCTTTCTCAGGAAGAGAGGCGAAGAGTATGAAAGTTCTTGCAGTGTCACTTCCGTACTTGTTGATTATGTTTATAGGATCAACTACATTACCGACACTCTTAGACATCTTAGCTCCATCTTTTATGACCATACCTTGAGTTAAGAGCTTCTTGAACGGCTCATCTATATCGACATAACCCATATCCCTTAGTGCTTTTGTATAGATTCTTGCATATATCAGATGCATGCAGACGTGTTCGATTCCGCCTATGTATTGGTCAACAGGCATCCAGTAGCTTGCTTTGCTCTTGTCGAATATCTTATCCATCCTGTCATCTTCTGTGAATCGTAAGAAATACCAAGAACTGTCAACAAAAGTATCCATAGTGTCTGTATCTCTTCTGGCATCCTTACCACACTTAGGACATCTGCAATTGACGAATGACTCTGAGGTCTCCAATGGATTTCCTTCATAAGAGAAATCTACATCCTTAGGTAACTTTACCGGTAGTTCATTCTCAGGCACCGGCAGTGCACCACAGTCTTCACAATAGACTATAGGTATAGGAGTCCCCCAATACCTCTGTCTTGAGATGAGCCAATCCTTGAGCTTGAAGCTCGTGGTCCTCTCTCCCCATCCTTTCTCCTCAAGGAATCTTGAGATATCCTCTATTGCATCACTACTATCAATACCATCGAAATCTCCTGAGTTCACCATCGTCCCTTCATCGACGAAAGCTCGAGACATCTTCTCAGGATCAAGATCATGATCTCTTGGGCTTATGACTACCTTTATCGGAAGATCGTACTTCTTTGCGAAATCGAAATCTCTCTGATCATGAGCTGGAACAGCCATTACAGCGCCTGTACCATAATCCATGAGAGCATAGTCGGCAACCCAAAGTGGAAGCTTCTCTCGGTTTACAGGATTTATGAAGTACTTTCCTAAGAACATACCATTCTTTTCTTTACCTTCAGCAGTCCTCTCTATGACACCTTTCTTTTGGCATTCTCTTATGAAATCCTGAACCTTCTGCTCATACTCAGTCCCTTTTGTCCATTCTATGACCTTAGGATGCTCAGCTGCCAGAACCAGATATGTGACTCCGTATATCGTATCTGGTCTTGTGGTGAAGGTGCTTATGGAATCTAGCTTCTTTCCCTCTTCATCAACCACATCGAACTCAATCTTAGTACCGTGGCTCTTACCGATCCAGTTCTTCTGCATCGTTCTTACTTTCTCGGGCCATTCTTGAAGCTTATCATCTATATCATCATAAAGCTCATCAGCATACTCTGTTGTCTTATAGTACCACTGCTC
>CAZMXQ010000104.1:0-3723 GCA_964570335.1 uncultured Methanosarcinales archaeon | reverse complement strand
GGTCCAGTATTGGCTCTCTGCTGAGAACCTGACTGAAGAAGTGGATCAGATATACTTGTATTGAACCCCGTCTCAAGATCTCCTCATGATGAGGATTATCAGGCAGACACACTGTTTGTAATTTCTTAGTGGTAACAAAAAGAAAAATTTATAAATCTGAAAATATATGTCACCATATGGTAATTAATAATTACAGTAGAAGATTCGTTAATGTCGTAGCTCCCTGTGTTTTTGCTGTTGCTTCCTTGTTCACACCTTCGCAAGCCGATGCTATTGATGATTTTAAGGGAAGAATCCTTGACACTGACATAGAGATGGAATTGGATGCAGGCATAGATATTGAGAAGAACATAAGGGGTCTGGCTGAAAATGGCCCTATTCCGGAATACTCGATCTTCCGTGATAAGAGGACGGAAAATGGTGTGTTTACAATCGATCAGGACAATGGTCGTAATAGGATGAATACGGAAGCGGACGAAGTGTTCAATAAGGTTGCAGATGGCACCATCAATTCTTATGATAAGCTATTGGAGGAAGTATCTGGCTATCCTGAAGGGCAGAAGATGAAGTTTCTTGGTGCTCTTGGAGACGTTCTCGGCGAGAAAGGATACTCGTTTGACTCATTGTATGATCCAGTGGTTTCACAGGAGAAGTTCTTTTATGGGATAGAAAGGATGACATCGGGTGAGAATGTCGATATGGGTGTGTGTATCCAGCTAAATTCTTACATCTCCAATCTTGCTGAAGATCTTGGTCTTAATAGTGCTGTCCTGTCAAGTGTAGATGAGACTGGAACCGCTCACGCCCTTACTATTGTAGAAACGGATAAGAGCATTACACTCCTGGATTACGGTAATAGGATGGTCATAAATACGGAGAATCTAGAGGATGCCTTTAGAGCATATTCTGATCATACAGGCAGGACATCACTCGAACATCTTTTCTTTGAGGATGGAGATTTCAAGTATAGGATGATAACGCGAGAAGGCAAAGAATATCTGGATCTCATAGGTCATGATCCTACCACAAGGACATTAGAGAATATGCTTGTCTCTAAGGATACTGTAACAGAATCTTCTGATGATGAAGGATATATCAATACTATCAGGTTAGCTTCAGATGGTCTTTTCGCACAATTTGGAGATTCCAGGATCCAGAATATGGAGGGTGATCTGATCAGGTTCGGTTACGAGAGGGACGGGGCGATAGGTCCATTCATGGTATCAGGCAAAGGTGCACTTCTGGCAGTAATGCGAGAAGGAGGAAATAATAACCTTTATGGATTGGATTGGGGCATCTCAGCACACACGGACACTGACGGACTCAATGCTGGTTCAAGGATATCGGGTCAATATCTGGGAAATGAGACTGAACTTGATCAGGTACCTTTTAGCAGGGTCTTAATATCTCCTTTAGATGTAGAAGCAGGAGTCTCTTATTCCCATTCCGGAGATATATTGGACATATCTCCATATGTGGCAGCACAATGGTCAAGTTCGAATAGAGCTGATAATAGACAAGAGATGGGTCTCTCTGAAAGCTCGGTGGGTATGAGACTCGGAAATGATATATTCTCAATAGATGGATCTTACAGATCCAGGCCTGGAGAACACGAGTTAAGCATCAATGGATCCATTGATGCAGGTGATCTTGATATAAATGCCGGAGTGAATATAAATAGGCCTAATTATAGATTTGCTCCCAATTGGAATTCATTAAGTGCAGGTATAGGATCATCAGACTGGAGCTTGACTTACGAAGGCACGTCAGAAGGGATACACTCATTTGATTTCGACATGAATCTCTAGGGAATCTATCGATTTCCATTTAAGATCATATCATGGAACCCAAAAATGGTTATGTGATGAATTGTCACAAATGTGTATCAACATATGTATCCCCGGTAGAACAGTTCAAAAAACACATAGAATAAAAAGGGGTCTGTCCCAAAAGGAGTATTTTTGTATACTGTCCTACTGGGCTTCCCGCAGGGAGCAACCCCTCCCAGTCAGTAGTCATGCGTGATTCAAAAAATCACGCAACAGCTGACTACTACGGACAGTATACTCTTTTCCACCATTTGGGACAGACCGATAAAAAGAAAAATCCTAAAAATGGACTACCCACCGGAGCAAGCTCCGGGTACAAGACAAATCAAAAGAATTTGTCTGTACAGTTGAATCTCATTCAACTTGTATTAGCCCATTTTTTTGCTTCGCAACCGTATTTTTCTAATATTACAATTTGGAAATTATCGCTGCAATGCAGTGGGATATTGGACCCAGAATTGTAATAAATCTCCTTTCTGCACAAGGAGGATCTTTTGAAAAAAAAAACTTTAATAAATATTCTGCTAATAATATCAGACTATGACAGTGAAACCGAAGACAAAAGAGCAGAAGAAGTTTGCAAAGAGACTAGACAAGGTCGAGAAAGATATCGAGAGATCCACGAGAAGATTAGCATCGATGGTACATACGATGAGTAATCTTCAAAATGTCATAAAAAAGAAAGCAGATGACCCTTCTAAGATAAGAAAGTTTATAGGAAGGTTCTCCAGGAAATTCAGAAAAGGAGAAAGGAGATACGAAAAAGAGATGAATGAGATCATAAGCATATCATGGGAGACTATGAATGAAGCCGAAGAGGCTCTTAATAAGGTTGAATACACACTGAAAGACTATAAGCCTGAGAATGATGAACAAAAAGAGCAGTTGAGGAGCTCTTTGAGTGATATGAATTCTCTGCGCGATTCGATTGAAAATATAAAGAAGATCCTTAAAAAGGAAAGTACACTGAAGGATTTTATCATGAGTCATATCGGAGCAGGAGACACATACCTCAGCCAGGATTTCTCCCAGATACAGAAGGACACCAAAGAGAATGATAATGATAAGATAAGAGAAGATATCGAAGAGATAGAGAAAGAGATAGGAACAGATAGGAAGGCAATCAATAATGACTTGCATTGTCATGACCACCTTAAGGATATGATGAAAGTGATGCAGAAGACGGTGTTCCCTCTCCTTATCACTTTCAGTGCTTTAACCGGCTGTGCTGATCCTATGGGAACAGATCTCGAACAGATAGAAGAAGTCACAGAAGATGAGAAGGGTGAGATTGAGAAAGAATTCAATGCAGACTCTAGAATGGTGCAGGAGACATTCACTTTATTTGAAGAGAAGCTTGAGACAGGAAAAGACAGTATAGATCTTGACAAATTCTATGATGGTGAAAGAGGTAGCATAAGAGAAGAACACGGTCAATTGTCGCTTCAGATAGACTCTGCAAGGTTTAGGGTTAACAAAGGTGGCATCATTGTAGGAGAAGGAGAAAAAGGTTTCTTGGAAGGTATGGATATCAACAGCTTCCTGAAACAGCTCAAGAAGGCATTAGAATCTATCTCAACAGTCAAAGTGAACATAACGAATGGATCAGAACATCCGATAGTTGTGCATTATGCCAATGGAGACAGCATCAATCTAAGCAACAATAATCATACTCTTGCACCTGGTGATAGTGGAGAGTTCAATCTTTCAGAGGGGATAAGCATCTCCGATATCAGCGGTAACGAGATCACTGATTACGCCTTTAGCGGAAAGGAGAACAACAGAGGTAAAGCAAGTCTGGAGTTCACAGGAAGTATGATCAAATGAGATATCACACTATCTCGATATAGGCTTCTTCGCCCTCTAGGCTTACTCTCATATTACCTTTCTTAGG
>CAZMXQ010000103.1:0-3798 GCA_964570335.1 uncultured Methanosarcinales archaeon | reverse complement strand
GACAGACCGTGTTTTTCCAAACATTTATATATGATGCTTCTCTTTAGAAGGTTCTATAGTATCATAGGAGGTAGCGATATGAAAAAGCTTATTACATTGTTGACGGTCTTTATCGTTCTCTTCATTGCAGCATGTGATGCTCTCCCTGAGGTTGATGTAGGACAGCAGGAGCCTGATGATGGTGAGACAGATGATGCTCCTGACCAGGTTGAGGAGGATGACTCTGAGCTTGAGGATCTGGATAGAGCGCTTGAAGAGATGGAAGATGATGAGGACTTAGAAGACTTTGAGCTAGACGTCTTTGAGTGATCATTCCGCTTTTTTTGCCCTTCCTTTGTTTATCAGTATGTTAGCAATCTGTGAAGGGAGTTCTATGACATTACCTTGTGTATAAGGACCATATGTCTCCATCTCTTTACCCACGAACTTTGGCACGTCATGGACAAATTCTACTTTCATGCTCTCTTGCTTCTCTTCTCCTTGTTGCGTTGACTCTTCACTGCTTCCATTCTTATCTATCTTAGATGGTTTGTTGGGCTTGTTTCCTCTGAGTATATTGAAAAGCACTTCTTTCTTGTATTCTTCAAGTATGCTTACCATGTTATTGAATAATATCTTTTCCTCTTCAAGCATAGCACCCGTATCTATGAGACCTGAGTTGGTCCTAGATTTCATTATGGCGAGATTCATTATCTTCTGTTCTCTCCTCATATAGAGCTCATTGATCAGCTTCTTTATGTTCTCCATCTGCTTTCTTGTTATCTCTTTCTCAGGCTTAGAGAACATAGTGCTATCTGTCTTGCTTGATTGAAGTATGCTCTTCTTGTCATTGAGGTATCCTGTCAGATTATTATAGAAGTCATCATCAAGCTTCTGAAGCTCTTCATTACCCTTCTCTTTCCGTGTCAGATCGAAGAGTTTCTCATACGTTATAGAAATGTCGTCGTCTGCCATCTTCCCCCTTTTTCTGTTAAACGAATCTGATATTTAAAGGTATTCGATATGATCCGATTCCAAGAAAAAGGTATCAATGAGGAAGGAGAAAGTGGTTCTCAGGGAGGGGTATTTGCGAGAATGAAATCCTCCTTCCTCTTTGAAGATGATATTCCGAGGGTCATTTGGGTATTGGGCGTTTAGGATTTGTGTGTGGTTGGCCAAAGCTTAGAATAGCAATGGTTGATGGGCGCGATGTGTAACCCGACCCCCGAAATATACTACTATTAAGTAAATAAAACTATTTAAATTTTTCGGATTTGTAACCACTGTGAAGTGAAATGAGAATGTGCTTATACAAAAAGGTTATATATCAGAATCACGGAGAACGGGTTATGAGAAGATTCATCTTTGTCTTTTTGTCATTATTGTTCGCCTCTGTGCTCCTTCCTGGTGTCATGGCTGAGAATCCACAAGATGCTATCTTGACAGCAAGAGAAGCTGTGCTTGATATCACACTAGGTTCTACGATATATATTGAGCCAGGTTCAAGCAACTATAGGTTGTCAGAGGTAAATGTGGAATCTATGCTTTTCCCCAGAGACACATATAGGCAGTCTGTCTCAGACTTCCGGACCATCCCAGAAGATTACACGAAGGATGATGATGCTGTGAAACTCTCGTGGTCAGAGCCATCAGGGAATGCGATAGATTATGCTATGAAGGCAAAGATTGAGACCGATGGATCACCAATAGAGGTCAGGCGAAAGATAGCTTTTCCAGTAGAAGATGATTTCTCTCCTGAAGTGGAATACTACACACAAGCATCAGAGCATATCGATTCTGAACATCCTAATATTGAGGCTAAAGCAAATGAGCTCACAGAAGGTATAGATGATTATTACGAAGCTGTCTTCGAGCTGGCTACATGGGTGAATTCGAATATAGATTATAATCTCTCCACACTGGATGAAGAGGTATCAAAGAGATCAAGCTGGGTACTTGAGAACAGGAGGGGCGTGTGCGCTGAGATGACATCACTCTTCGTAGCTATGTCCAGATCATTGGGTATCCCTGCAAGGTATGTCTCTGGATTCGCTTATACGAACTCTCCCCTTTTCGACTTTAATTGGGGTGCTCATGGTTGGGCAGAGATATACTTCCCAAGATATGGGTGGGTACCCTTTGATGTGACTTACGGAGAGTATGGTTTCATTGGTCCTTCCCATGTAGAGCTCAGGAAGACTCTAGATTCTGCTGATCCAGGATCATACTATAGTTGGTATGGTTATGATGTACAGCTTAGGGGTGAAGAGATGAGCATAGACTCCACAATATTAGAAATAGAGGAATGGGATGATGATGCTGTATTGGACCTTGATATATCTACAGAGTATGATGTTGTGGAATTCGGTTCTTATAATCTGATAAGGGCTGAGGTGAAGAATAATAGAGATTTCTATGTCCCAGCGACTTTCAGGATATCTGAGACTCAACATGCGGATATACTGGATGATACGAGACAAGAGGTGCTTTTTGGACCTGAGGAGAGAAGGACACTCTTCTGGACGGTCCAGGTCGATGATGATTTGAGCCAGAACTACGAGTTCAGGCTTCCTTTTGAAGTGGTTTCATCCACTGGAGTATCAGCTACAGATGAGATCACAACTAATGCTTTCGCTTCTGGCTATGATCTGAGTGATATAGAGAGGGCAAAAGAAGAGACTCAGCAGCTCGAGACTGGTTCACCACTGGGTGAGCTGAGGTTCGTGTGTGAGTTCCTTGATGACGTATATTATCCTGATGATGATCATGAGATGGTTTGCCAACTCTCCAATGTAGGTGAAGCACCCTTGGAGAATCTTGATGTGTGCATGGAAGATGAATGTTCAGAGATTGATATAGCTGCTGGGGAATCAAAAGATATCTCTTTCTTCCCCGAGGACACTAGTATTGGTGAAAGGAATATTGTTGTGACTGTAGAGATGGATGAATATCAGATCTCTGAAGAGGTATCACATAAAGTCGTTGATTTCCCCGAAGTCACTATAGATGATATAGAAGTACCTGATAAAGTTGAGTTTGGTGATGAATTCCAACTCATCTTCAAGATACATGGTGATAGGGATCCAAGAGATCTAAGGATCTCTGTCAATCTACATAATCTTGAGAGGTCATGGACTCTAGATTCCATGTCCAGGAGTAGGGAGTTCACTATAAATGTCGGTAGTCGAGAGCTTCTTCCAGGAAGCAATGAGTTCAATATTGAAGTATATTACAAGGATGCTAGAGGAGAAGAATACAGTACTAGCTCTAGTGTAGAGGTTGAGCTGACAGAAGTACCTTGGTTGAATGGTGTGATCATGCGTGTAAGAAGTTGGCTTGAGTCTCTCATATCTTGATATCTATGTATCTTCCGGTTTCTTTGTCTTTCATCATCCCTTTTCTATCGTAGCAGAATTCAGAAGTGCTTCTTGTGTTGCTTTCACTTGGGATAGATTCTATCTCTCTTATTGATTCAGGTTCTACAGCTACTTCAAGGTCGCTCTTCTCTTCTTTCTTTATATATCCTGTAGCCTCTGCTGTGAGGTAGTGTAGCCACGGATTATGGTATCCAACTTTGTCTATCATGTGGCTAAGAATATTCCACTATTTATAAATGTATAATGGACCCGTCGGTATACAGAACTGTCTTTCTGGACCGACTGTTCCATCTTATGATGGATCTGTCGGGATTGCATAAGCGAAGCGTTGCTGCGGAAATACCGTGTATTTCCAGCATGAAATCCCGTGGGTACATTACGAAGTAATGGACCCGTCGGGATTTGAACCCGAACTCTCTCCCAAGCCAAGGGAGCGTGTTAC
>CAZMXQ010000102.1:0-3833 GCA_964570335.1 uncultured Methanosarcinales archaeon | reverse complement strand
GTTGGTAAGGTTTGCTTTATTACCTGGAAGTTTTTATTATTTTGTCTACTCATTAAGGATTAAAATGGTTGAATACTTTTCACTTGAATGGTAATCAGCTTAAGAGATGATGAAATCTTATAAATCAGCAGGCATTAGCATAGAACATGAAGAAAGGAAAATACAATAAAGTGGTGCTTGGAATCGAATCTACCGCACACACTTTTGGTGCATCGGTAATCAGGGGGAAAGAGATACTATCTAACGAGAGAAGTCTGTTCACCACAGAAAGCGGTGGTATGGTTCCAACACAGGTTGCAGATCACCACACAGAGATATGCGACAAGATAATATCAGAAGCAATAAGCAGATCAGGATTGAAGAGAGAAGATATCAACCTCATCTCGTACTCAGCATCACCAGGGATGGGACACTGTCTCAGGATAGGAGCGATGGCTGCTAGGAGTCTTTCTGTGACACTGGATATTCCAATAATAGGTGTCAACCATTGCATTGCACACATAGAGATAGGAAGGATGCTGACCGAGGCAAAGGATCCTGTCTTCCTGTATGCTTCTGGAGCTAACACACAGATAATAGCATATGAATCTGGAAGATATAGAGTATTCGGAGAAACCCTCGACATGGGTATTGGCAATTTCATCGACCAGTTCGCTAGACATCTAGGTCTTGGGTTCCCTGGCGGACCTAAGATATATGATAAATCCCTAAAAGCTAAAGAATTCATAGAACTGCCTTATGTCGTCAAAGGAATGGACGTATCTTTCGGAGGGATTTTGACAAATCTGAAAACAAAATACAAGAAGGGCTATAAGCCCGAAGATCTGTGCTACTCACTCCAAGAGACAGTGTTTGCCATGCTTCTCGAGGTCTCAGAAAGAGCCATGGCACATTGTGAGAAAAAAGAGCTTCTTCTTGGTGGCGGTGTTGCCTGTAACAAGAGATTACAAGAGATGGCTGACAGGATGTGTAAAGAGAGAGGAGCCAAGATGTATGTTCCAGAAAGACAGTTCCTCATAGATAACGCCACTATGATAGCATGGCAAGGCCTGATACAGTACGATGCAGGAGAGAGACAAGATATCAGGAAAGCAGGTATAGACCCTTACACTAGAACAGATGATATAGAAGTAAAGTGGAGAGATGATTGACATCAGGATTCTCTTATTGTCTTAAGGACATCCTTCTTTCCTTTCCAATCGAGAGCATTCTCCAAGACTTCCTTTATATGTTTAACAGGTATTATCTTTATCTTCTTAAGGTCCTTAGGATCGATGACAATATCCTTCATGTTGCTTTCAGGTACGATCACAGTTTTTACGCCAGTCTCAATCGCAGCTTCAATCTTAGAAGAGACACCACCTATAGGCAACACTTCACCTCTAACGGAAAGACTTCCAGTCATTGCAAAGTCCTGCTTGACAGGAACCTCTTTGAGCGCAGATATTATAGATGTGGCTACAGCTATCGAAGCACTGTCTCCTTCTACACCTTCATAAGTCTGCAAGAACTGTACAAAGATATCCTTTCCGTCCTTAAGATCCTCTCCAAACATCTTCTTTACTATAGCAGAAACATTTGTTATGGCTTCTTTAGCAATCTCGCCAAGCTTTCCAGTTGCATTGATCTGAGTCTTCTGGTTACCCTTTGCAACTTCTGCCTCTATAGGCAGGAGTATTCCTGATGAGACAGAGCCACTCCCTATGACAGCAAGACCATTGACTCTTCCTATTATCTTTCCTGAAGACTTTATGACCTCATACTCTTTCTTATGCTCTATGTACTTATCAGCCATCTGTTTCTCAAGTCCTCTAGCTATAGTCTTCACAGCCTCCTTGACATGCTCTGACTCAACGAGTTTTGCTTTTTTCTCAAGAGCTATGTCACCGGCAGACCTTATAAGACCGCCTAGCTCCCTCAATCTCAAAGTAAGGTGGTTCTTCCGATTAGCTCTCCTTCTGGCTTCTTCGATGATGGATTCTACCGCAGACCTCTTGAAATGAGGTATCTTATTATCTTTCTTGACCTCTTGAGCTATGAAAGCAGCGATCCTATCCCTGTTATCCTGATTATCCTCAAAGCTCTCATCCATATATATCTCGTATCCATAACCTCTTATCCTTGACCTTAATGCAGGGTGTAGGTCCTTCAGGGTTTCTAGATTTCCTGCAGCAACAAGAACAAAGTCACAAGGTACTGGCTCGGTCCTTACCATAGCTCCAGCACTCCTTTCTGATTGACCAGTTATAGAATACTGTTTCTCCTGTATCGCACTCAATAGCTCTTGCTGCGTGCTCAAAGCTAGAGTCGAGATCTCATCTATGAACAGGACACCTTTGTGTGTCTTATGTATCATTCCTGCAACAACCCTCTCATGTGCAGGTGTACCTAATCCTCCCGACTGGAATGGATCGTGCAGTACATCTCCAAGCAGAGCACCCGCATGAGCACCAGTAGCATCCATGAAAGGCGCTTTGGTCTTGCTATAGTTATCTACGATTATCTTTGGAGACTGCGCTTTAGTTCCCATCTTCTTTCCTAGGTTAAGGAACATTATGAAAGATACAAGGAATAAAGTTCCTCCCAAGAAGAAAGCTGCGAACATTATAGCAGCTGCAGTCTCACCAAACTCATTCCTATAGTGGGAGAGTACCCACCAAGGCGCAATCATTGCTATGATAGCCACAGCAAGCAAAAGAAGATTCTGATTCTTGAACATATTAGCAGACTCAACCTTCGATTTCATCACAAGGTCTCTTGCTTCAGAAGATTTCATGCTCCTTACCAGAGGAACATTCTCATCATTAGGATTAGGGAATGATACTATATCAACAAGATTCTCTTTGGAGAGGAGTTCCGATAGTGCAACACCCAGCATGCTTTTTCCGGTGCCTGGCTCACCTATTAGCAATACATGCCTCCTCTGAGAAGCTGCTTTCTTTATCACATTGACGGCATCATCTTGCCCTACAACCTGATCGACCAGCTTAGAAGACACATCTATATCTTTGGTAGTCTTGTAATCAATCCCCATCTTGAACACATCTTATAGACAAATCATTTAAAACTCTTTTGAAAATCAGAGTAAATGGACTAACAAAAATAGTCAAAAGAAAAAAGAGATTTTAGAATCAGAATATATCATCAGTATCGTACTGCTCAAGAACTGTCTTGTTCTTCTTATCCTGACTGTCTTCAACCATCTCAGTCTTATCCTCCTTCTTAGGAGCACTCTTGCTGGATCGGTAGACCTCTGCGAAACCAGGAGTCACTACAACCCAATCTTCTCCAAATCCTGCAAGATCACCAGAGAGAGCATCACAGGTCTTCTTGAGCTTATTTATCGCTCTCTTAAGCTCTACAACATCCTTCCCCTTCATGGGCTTGATGTTCACAAGGCATATCGTATAACCATCTCTTAGTGTGTCGATAATAGACTTGACATCAGAGAAATCCTCCATGACAAATGATCTCACAAGTATCTTGGATCTCTTTATCTGCTCACCTGAAGAATCAGTATCAAGCTCAACATACTCCTCTTCACCCTCTGACATCTCTTCTGCGTCACTATTTAGGGTGTCTCTCAACCTTTCCTTGAAACCTGAAATAAACTTTTTCATATCTCGCCCCTCCTTGAATAGTCAATAAGTGCTAAACTTCCCGCTGGTCCCGGCTCATCCCTTTTTCAAGACGCCTGCCAAGGTACAGAGCCGAGGAACAGTGGCTGAAAATCTTGTTTCCAGCTCCATATGAAGCACGGATATATGCCTCATTACCCCTCAAACTCACATGTCCAGAAAGTTCTATATGTTATATAAATGTTTTTGTTTAAC
>CAZMXQ010000101.1:0-3875 GCA_964570335.1 uncultured Methanosarcinales archaeon | reverse complement strand
AACCTTTAGGATATGGCTTGTTTCCATCCCTTACAAGTCCTTCTGTCAATATATGGTACAACCTCTTCAAGGAATCATTGTTGAACTTGAACCCATCCTGGATATATTTGAAAGCTTTTATTGAATTCTCAACCTCTCTGACTTCATTAGCATCTTCATAGCGTGTGTCACCCTTCTCAATGATCCTCTTGACCTCTTCAGGAGGGATCCTGGATCCTTCTATGTTATTGGAATTGAAGATGAACTCTTCAGCAAACTCTGTATCTATCTCATCCTTACATCTTTTCCCTTCAATAAGATTATTTATTAGAATAGATTTATACTCCATATCTTCTACAAGTTTCTGACTATGAGGGAGTTTTTCGACAAGACCTTTCAGTTCTCCAGCTCTTATATCATACTCTTTCTTTGATATGTCGTCGATATGGTCCAATATGTATTTCTCTTTCGGATAATCAGGAGATGTTCCCATCAGTCTCTTTATAGTTTCATCTCTACCCATGACTCTAGTTTTTTTAACAAAGTAATAGTAAGTTTTACCTTTCTGTAGTCTTGTCTCTACATATGACATGATGCACAATAATATTAATCAATATATAAATTTACCTTTTGGGTCACATAAAAAAACCCAAAATCATCAATTATAATCAACAATTCAAGATTTTTCTTACAAATTGGGTCACATGAAACCAAAAATCTCTTACAAATTTGGCCACATATTCACTGTCTATGACACATCCCAGAAAATGTTCTTATTATCCACATTTGAATAATATTATTCATTTATCCTTCAAAGTTCCAGAAAACCCTAGATCCTCTCAACACTCTCAAGGACCTTCTCCTTGAAATTGTCAAGATTCTTCATTATCATTGACTTGATCCTATCACTAGGAACAGCAGAATATATGAACTTATAGCCACCATTCCCGAGATTCTCCTGCTGCCTTACAACAAGACCCTTCTCTGATAACACCTTAAGAGATTTCTGAACTGTAGTTATGTCCTTTTCAAGCCTAGAAGATATCTCCTGTGATGTCATCCCATTCTCTTGCATAAGAAGACTCATTATGCTCATCTCAGTCTTACCGATGTCAAACGAACATTTTATCAGATCATCGACATCTATAGTCTTGCAACCAAGCGTTATCATAGACTAACAAACCAGTTCTCTATTAATATCCTTTTCGGTAAATCTCTACAATGGATGGAAAAACAGCATCAGGTCAAAATTCCTTGTTAAAGTATCATAGAGTGCGTCGCTGGGGGATGCCCCATACGGGGGAGCAGCACCTTACTTACAAACAATGAAGAATTTTGAAGCTGTTTTCCAGAACATGGAAATTTACCATTGAATATCTTCGGTACTGAGAAATAAGACCATTTTTTTTCAGTCCTTCGCCATACTTTTAAAGTACTGCGTTTTTTAATCAGTTGCGAGGTGGAAAAATGAACATAGAACCAAGGAAAGTCAAGGAAAAAGGATACCTGATCATAGATGTGAGGACTCCAAAAGAGTACAAGTCGAAGCACATACCTAACAGCTTCAACATACCTTTGGATGATATACCAAAATACAAACATGAGCTAAGCAACATAAAGAAGAATGTAGCATTCTTATGTAGGACTGGAAACAGAGCAACACAAGCCTGCAATATCTTGAAAGAGAACAAGGTCAATAGCAATGTCATAGAAGGAGGAATCCAGTCCTGGGAGGATGAAGGATATGAAGTCGTCGAAGGTCCAAAGACATGGGAGCTAGAGCGTCAGGTAAGACTTGCAGCAGGATCATTAGTAACAATAGGAGTAGCATTAGGGGTTGCAGTCAACCAATGGTACTTGGCAATCTCTGGCTTTGTAGGACTG
This sequence comes from uncultured Methanosarcinales archaeon, assembly GCA_964570335.1. GTDB lineage: Archaea > Nanobdellota > Nanobdellia > Woesearchaeales > CAZJJJ01 > CAZJJJ01. Next base: position 2,012 of record CAZMXQ010000101.1, on the reverse strand, counting down.
GGATTGATATTTGCAGGTCTGACAAACACATGTGGTATGGCTCTTCTTCTTGCAAGAGCGCCATGGAATAGAGTAAAGCATAATTCCAACAAAGTGATAGAAGACATAGGTGATCAATAATGATACTAAGACAGATAGAAGACAAGGATCTCGCACAGTTTAGCTACCTCATAGGATGCCAGCAGACTGGTGAGGCGATTATAGTGGACCCTGAGAGGGATATACAGAAGTACTATGACCTGGCAGAAAGAGAGGGTGTGAAGATTGTCGCAGCAGCAGATACACATATCCATGCAGATTACCTGACAGGCCTTAGAGAATTTGCAGAGAAGGGTATCAAGGTATATGCCTCAGCAGAAGGAGGAGACGACTGGCAGTATGAGTGGCTCAAGAATTCAGACTATAACCATACATTGCTCAAGGACAATGATTCGATAGAGATTGGAAACATCTCTCTTAAAGCGATGCATACGCCAGGGCACACTCCAGAACACTTGAGCTACTTGGTGATAGACCATCCAAGGACGGACGAACCTCTTGCCATACTCACAGGTGATTTCGTATTTGTGGGAGATGTGGGAAGACCTGACCTATTAGAAAGCGCTGCAAAGATGGAAGGCCAGAGAGAGCCAAGCGCAAGACAGCTCTTCAAGAGCCTATTGAGCTTCAAAGAGCTTGACGATGGCATAATGGTCCTACCAGCACATGGAAGCGGAAGCGCATGTGGTAAATCTCTTGGAGCAGTGCCTTTCTCTTCTGTAGGATATGAGAAGAAGAATAATCCAGCTCTAAGCTATGATGATGAGCAGGAATTTGTGGATTTCATATTGAAGGATCAGCCAGCTCCACCAATGTACTTCGCAAGGATGAAGAAGGAGAACAGGGATGGTATGGATCTCTACGAGGAGAAAGAGCTCAAAAAGCTTGACTCACCCGAGGGAAAACTCTTCTCGATAGGGAAGAAAGCGAAAGGCTCATTGTACGCACCATCAGATGCTATAGCTGAGACAGCAGGAAGTTTCCTATCAAAGGACGATGTGATAACACTCTACTCTGAAGATGGAGACAATGAGAAGCATAAGATAGCATTGATGAAGATTGGGCTTGACAATGTAGCAGGTTTTGTAGAGGAAGTTGAAGAGGCAGAATCAGGTGACACAGAAAAAGAGACTGTCCTCATTGATGTAAGAGGAGAGAAGGAATACAGAGAAGAGAATCTAGGTACCAAGCTGATACCTCATACAAGGATGGCAGAGCATCTGGATGAGCTGGATAAGGATAAGAAGATTCTCTTATTCTGCGTATCTGGCGCAAGATCAGAGAGTGCTGCAAGCTACCTGAGATCAGAAGGCTTTGATGCTGAGAGCATAGGCGGTATTGAAGACGCAAGAAAGATAATAGAAGATGCATAAAGGTGATAACAATGAAGAAAAAATATGATAAGAATAAGATGATTGCATTAGGAGTGGGCAGTTTTTTGCTAGGAATACTCCTGATTTCAGTGATCACAATCGCTGCTGCGCCATCTCTGATGATGACGGAGAGCAGGAGCAGATACGATTTTGAAGAGACTGTTGAGAGATTCCAGGACAAGATCAATGAGTCAGATTGGGGTATCCTAAACTACCACGATATGCAAGAGGTCAAGTCAGACTTAGGGTATGATGTACTACCAGTAAAAGTTTTTGATCTCTGCTCAGGTCATTACTCCTACCAGATCCTGAGAGGAGATGATGAGCGTATCGTGACTCCTATGATGCCATGCAGAATGTCAATATATGAGAAGAGTGATGGAAATACCTACATAGGCAGGATGAATTCAGGCCTGGTTGCTAGACTCTTCGGCGGGACAATAAATGATGTCATGCAGAATGCAACCGCAGAAACAGAGGAGTTGATCGAGCCTTTGCTTGAATGATCCTTTTTTTTAATTTCATTTTTTTTCATGGGTTGTGGCACGATTACCTGGAAAAACAGCATCAGGTCAAAATTCCTTGGTTCATTTTTAAAAG
>CAZMXQ010000100.1:0-3875 GCA_964570335.1 uncultured Methanosarcinales archaeon | reverse complement strand
AAGAGACAAGGATGGACCAAGAGCTTGCAAGGCTCTCAGAAGGCCAAGAGAGTGATGACCAGGAAGAACAGGTATCGACATCACTCACAGCGCATTATTATGAAGGAAGGACTGAGATAGAGCTCGGATTATCAAGCGAGAATATCCTGAGAGGGACTTCTGTGGTGATGGAGATCCCTAAATGCGCAGCAGAGCTTGTCGATGATATAATGTTCAGCGACAACAGCTTCGAGGTCCTGCAGGATGATCCTCTGATAGCATGGCACTTCTCGGAAATGGACCGTGATGTGAATCTCAGGACGGAATTCTCGAGAGAGCTCGATCCGGAATGCCTGCAACAGCTCAGGATAAGATCCCTAGTCAATGAAGTCGGAGAATCGAGGCTTGACAGCTTCATGGAATCACCTCTTTTCGCAATACTGCTTGTCCCTGTGGTTGCATCGATATTGATATACTTCTCTAAGTTCACATCGTCAGGACACAAGATCAACACCAAGGTCAGCGATGATACGGAGAGTGAGATGGTGAAGAGAGTGAAGAGCAGGCTAGAAGAAGGTCAGAGCCATGATGAGGTCATAGCGGACATGACACAAGAAGGTTTCTCTAGGTCAGAGATAGAACAGGCATACAAGAAAGCTGAATGATATCACTTGGAAAGTATCTTCTTTATCTTCTCTTTCAGAAATGTGTATGGTCGCGTATCATAAGACCACTTCCCTCTTCTCTGATATGCTCTTCTTGAGCAGAGGATTCACATAATCATAACTGACAAGATCAATCTTCCTTCCAAATGCTTCCTCAAGTTCTATCTTAAGAGACGATAATCCTATCATAGACATATCTTTTGGTGGTCTGATAAGGATATCAACATCGCTCTTATCATCATATTCTCCTCTAGCGAAACTTCCGAAAATCTCTGCCTTTCTTATACCGTATCTCTTGATTATGGGTAAGATTTTCCTTTTAATCTCTACTAACTCATTTTCCATATCTTACAATAGTGAAACCTGATTTAAATAGTTTAAGTTATTTCTTTTTTCTTATCCAATATTTTCAAAAAGCTTAATATAATACTAGGTTCTCAGTAATTAAGATGAAGTCACCAAAACCAAGCGATAAGGATCATGAACAGCTAGCAGCTGTATTATGCTATTTCATTGTAGGAATCATCTGGTTCTTTGCAGATGATGAGATGCACAAGAGTGAACTTGTCAAGTTCCACAGTAAGCAGGCTATAAATCTTGCAGTGTTCAATGTCTCTCTGGCAGTAGTAAGCCTGATCATACCTGTAGTCGGTGCTGAGATTGGTTCTATAGGAGGTATGCTACTTCTTGTATTATGGGTCATCGGAGTCATCAATGCGGTAAATGAGAAGCAGAAGAAGGTGCCTATAATAGGGGATATAGCAAACAAGTATCTCCATTACTGAGCTTTCTCTCTCATCTTTGAGTATATGTTATGGAAAGCGTTCGCTCTAGAAGGCGTGAGGCTGGCCTTTATATCTGTGTTATCTACAAAGGATTGTACTATATCATTACTCCTTAGTATATCCTCTTGCTTCAGTCCAGAAAGCGCCTTTATAAGTATAGCAAGGTATCCTCTGACTATCATAGATTCGGATTTGCCCTTATAGAAGATCCTCCCTTCATTCTCTTCAGAGTGTATATAGACATTAGAGGTGCATCCTTTCACGAAATTATCTTCTGTCATCAGTTCTTCTGGAAACTCCTCCATAGAATTACCATATTCTATGAGTATCTTGTACATCTCGTTCCTGTCCATGCTCTTAGCCATGTTCAGCTCCTCAGAGCGGTCTTCAAGGAACTTCCTTGTTTCATCTAGGCTCATCATAAATAAGAAAAAGATGGCATCCTTTAAAAAAGTGGATGTTAGTCAATAGCTCTTAATATTCCAGAACTCCCACAATAGAAGAATATCTTGATCTCAGCAAAACCAGAGAACTCATACGATAGTATCCTCTTTATCTTCCTCAGCTGCTGCCTTGCTTTGGTTATCCTATTAGAACATTTGACCTCAAATATATGTATAGAATCTCCCTTGAAAGCTATGAGGTCAACCTCGCCTTTGGTAATCTGTCGCTTGCCCTTCCTGTTGAAGAAAGTGTAATGCGTCAATGTCTCATCATAGAAGTCCTTTATCTCATCATGAAGTACATCGACGTAAGAATCGTGCTTTGAGGAGCGAGAAGTCCCTATGGCTTGATCGTAGAAGTGTTCTTCGGTTACTGTCCGTATGCTATCTGAAACGCTTATTTTCAGGCTCACATCCACACACTATATATCTATTAAGAGTCTCTTAGTTTATATTTCTTTCTTTGTATCTTTTAATTTCTATAACAAAAAGCAGAGCTTTTTGGAATGGATACAATTCTATTCCATATAGAAAATAATTAAGAAAAAATATATAAGATAACGTGGATTGTCTTTTACGATGAAGATTCTTAAGCTTGATTCCGAGATCAATGAGCCTGTGCTCGATGTAGCTATAGACACGATAAGAAGAGGTAAACAAGCTTTGGTCTTCGTGAATACGAAACGTTCTGCCGAGAAGGTAGCGGAGGATATGGCGAAGAAGCTCAACTCTGTTCCTGAGCTTGAAGAGCTATCAGAGGATGTGCTCTCTGTTTTAGGGAACCCTACAAGGCAATGTGAGCGGCTTGCAAGATGCCTGAAGAAGGGAATAGCATTCCATCACGCAGGACTGCATCAGCAGCAGAAGGATATTGTTGAGGATAATTTCAGAAGCAATACTATAAAGATCATAGCTTGTACTCCTACTCTTGCTGCGGGACTTGATCTTCCAGCATTCCGTTCCATAATAAGGGATCTTAAAAGGCATGGTGGCAATTGGGGTATGGTGAATATACCAGTGCTGGAGTACCATCAGATGGCAGGAAGAGCAGGAAGGCCTGGAAAGGACTCCTACGGAGAAGCGATAACTTTCGCAAGGAGTGAGGATGAGGAGGAAGAGATAAGGGAAGAGTATGTAAGAGGCGCTCCTGAAAAGATATTCTCTAAGCTTGCTGCAGAGCCTGTGTTAAGGACTTACGTTCTCTCTTTGGTGGCATCTGGCTATTGCACTACAGAGAAAGGACTCATAGATTTCTTCAGCAAGACATTCTGGGCGAAGCAGTATGGTGACATGCAACGCCTTGAGATGATAATAATGAAGATGATAGACCTCCTTGAGGGATATGGTTTCATATACAAGAGAGCAAAGAAGTCTCAGGATGATTTTGTTGATGCTTCAGAGCTTGATAACGATGATGAGAAGCTAAGAGCAACACCTCTGGGTAAGAGGGTCGCGGAGCTTTATGTGGATCCATATACAGCAAACCATCTTGTTACATGCATGAGAGACGCCTCAGAGCTTCCCCATGTCCCTATTGCCTCTTATCTGCAGATGCTTTCGCATACCATAGAGATGCGTCCTCTCATACGGATGAGGAAAAAGAATGAGGAACTGGTCTCGGACTTCTTGATGGAATTTGGAGATCTGCTGTTAGAGCCTGAGCCGAGCATGTTTGATGATGAGTATGAGGAATATTACAACTCTGTAAACACCACATTGTTCTTCCTGGATTGGATCGATGAGATCGCAGAAGATAAGATACTAGAGAAATTCAATGTAAGACCTGGAGAGACAAGGTATAAGCTTGATGCTGCTGAATGGCTCATCTTCGCTTCAATGGAGTTTGCAGGTATCTTAGGCCTCAGGGAGATCAAGAAGAGCCTGTCCAGACTTTCTGTAAGAGTCAAGTATGGTGTCAAGGAAGAGCTTCTTCCACTGCTCAAGTTCAGGAATGTTGGAAGAGCAAGGGCCAGGAAGCTCTTTGATAATGGTGTGAAGGATAT
>CAZMXQ010000099.1:0-3986 GCA_964570335.1 uncultured Methanosarcinales archaeon | reverse complement strand
GCGCCTTGTCTTCTTCAGGCAGGCTTGGATTACTAGTACTTCCATCTCCATCACTACCATAAGCACCTCTACCACCGCCGTCTACACCGGCACCTGGCTCATACCTATCACCAGAATTATCATTGAAGCTTCCGCCACCGCCACCAGCAATGCGACCTAGACCGAATTCATAAGCATCTATGCCTTGCCCTCCATCGCCGGGTGAATCTGATTCAGCATTCTGTCCAGGGGAGCCAGCACCACCGCCGCCTCCTCCTTGATCAGAAGTATCTCCACTATCAAGTCCATATCCGCCTCTGTGTCCTTGTCCGTCAAGGCTAGAGCCAGGTTCATTAGAATCCCCAGTTCCTGTTCCTCCACCACCTGAGCCTCCATCGCTTCCAGGCCTATAAGGTTCAGTGAATCTGTTACCTCCTCCACCACCTCCATGAGCAAGTATATTTCCAAACTCTGATGGGGTACCATTCTGTGCTGCCTCTCCATCTGGAGCTCTTGGAGCACCATCTCCTACTGTTACAGGTATAGTATCATTCTCTGAGATATCCACACCTTGCACAATCACACCACCGGCTCCGCCACCGCCACCACGGCGTGAACCACCAGCTCCACCGCCACCTACAGCTAAGACCTGAACCCTATCTACTCCAAGAGGGGCTTCCCAATCATGGTCGCCGACATCATAGAAAACCTCAGTCTTATGCCTTGTATTCTCTTCACTCCATCTGGCACCACCTATCTTGCCATGATTATTGTTTCCAGATTTATCTCTCAAAGTTGGACCGTGACCTTCATCCATAGGCCAGTATCCAAGTAAGCCATCTTCTTCCCCTATGACAGAACCTGCGCTCATATCAGCATATATCTCTTCTTCTGTCCTTTCTACATTCCATATCCTAAAATCTGTGATCTTTCCATTATAGCCAGACACTAGGTCATGACGCACATCAGCAGGAAGGATCTCTCTTGTATTTCCGTCACCACTATGCCATAAGGCTCCATTCCGGAATATCTTCATCTTTCCTGTGGCTGCATTCTTAGTGAAAGCCCAATGTACCCATCCTTCAATCTCTTCAGCTGAGACTTCTTTGTAGATCCTATCATAGTTTCCATCTTCGCTACCACCAGCATCCCAATATATTCTAGTTATTTCTGAGCTGGTCACATAAGGAAGATGGATACCCATTTGTCTATCTCCATTCTCATCCATAACGACAGCTAATGATGTCCTAGAATCGATTGCGTCTGAATTAGATTTTGCCCAAAACTCTATAGTTGCCTCATTTCCGGTAGGGAAAGATTCTGGAGTACCTTCTACATGGCCTTCACGTATACCTGACTCATCCCACAAGCTTGTCTTGAAATCCAGTGAGAACTCAGTATCATCATGGACCTGCTTAGCTACAGAATGTATCTGGAGCTCAGATTCACCTTGGTTGCTGCTGTGATCCCAGACTCTGAACTCTATCTCACTCAATCCTGAATGATCAGAGACATCAATCTTCATCATTCTTCTTGAGACAATCACAGGTAACTCGTGATGATGCTCATCGTGCTGTACGGATCGATGATATTCTCTTTCATCATTGATATTTATACTGAATTGTCCTGTCTCATCATTACCACTCTCCCTTCCTCTCCAAGTCTTGAAGTCGAATGAGACATAGAGATTATCAACATCCGTAAGATCAGAGAATGTATATGCAGCACTATTGGTTGAAGGGTTCTGAGAAGCATCATTATGTATGTAGATACCATCAGTCCTTTTCTCAACAGAACTATCGTTATCTCCTTCTCTAGTATACCACATAGTGCCTTCTCTGCCATTATCATAGAGATAGAACAGATTATCTATTTGTGGAGGTGCGTACCTTATTGCTGCAGCTCCAGAACCTCCTGCTCCACCAAGAACCAGCCCATCACCATTTGAAGCTGCTGCACCTCCACCACCTGCACCTGTTGCAGGCATACCAGCAAGACCCTCCTTATCTCCTATTCTTCCACCGACTCCTCCGCCACCGAGACCACCAGGCCCTCTCTCGTCATCAGTATTGTATGTGGATTCACCACCAGCTCCACCACCAGCAAGTGCTCCATTATCACCAATCGAATTAGCAAAACTCCAACCAAGGGAGAGACCATCCCCACCATGTCCAGGACAATCGGTACAATCTTCTGTACCATCAGTACCTTCTTCAGTAGCACCTCCACCACCAGAACCACCAGTGCCGCTGCCAGAAGCACCATCTTCTCCATATCCAAGACCTGTGAAGAATTGGATGGAGTCTCCTCCATCAGCAGATCCAGCTCCTGCTGCACCACCACCAGAACCGCCATCAGTTCCGTCTTCAATAGCACTCCTTATACCTCCAGAACCACCCCCTCTTGCTATTATGTTTCCAAATAGAGAATCTTCTCCAGTAGCATCTATCTTACCTTTATCCTCAAAGAGCTCTTCTATCTCTGATTCTAAGAGAGCACGATCGAAGACTCTTGGATCGCTTATTTTACCTTCAAAGTTCTGACTACCTTCTGTAACACTACCACCTACAACATTTCCTCCTGCCAAATAATTATCATTGTTGTTTGGTTGGCCTTCCAATCCAGAGGTGCTATCTGTATCAATTAATTCATTATTACAGTATATTCTTATATCTCCACCATCATTTATACCCACAATATGGTACCACTCATCACGCTCTATTGAGCACGATGCACTGAATGAGGGATTATCAAAGTGAGGATCACTTCTTCCATACATGGTAATACTCCCACCACTTGTACGAGCAAGACCAATATATCCATCCCTACTTCCAGAACGACCAAATAAGTTTATTGATGCATCTGCCCACTCATGTGATTCAGGAATATATATCCATGTAGAAAATGTTACAGAATCATCCCATGACGACAGGCTTGGAACTGAATCAGTTTCAACACGCTGACTAGAGCCATCAAACTCTAATGCACCATATTCTCCATAAGGTCCATCAACCCATCCAGGACTTCCTATGAGACTTCCATGATTAGCATTCCCTGAGAAATCATGAGCTGTACTTCCGGTGCCTTCTCTCAAAGACCAATGACCTACAAGACCGTCAGTATCATCTACGAAAGAACCCCCATCTCCTATGATTATATCTAGCTGTTCATCTGGGTTGATAGGATGATTCCTCTCATATACTAGACCTCCAGCTCCACCACCACCAGAAGCATGGTCGCTGTTAGAGAAAGTATATCCTCCAGCTCCACCACCACCGACTACAGCGATATCCGCTTTATCTACTCCATATGGAGCCTGCCAATCATAGATGCCCACTTCATCAAATGTCACTACCTCATCTCTATCTGTGAAAGAGCTCCATTGTGCTCCTTCGATTTCTCCATGATTATCATTACCTGACCTATCGAATGCAATATTACCCCATCCATTCTCAAGAGGCCAATGGCCTACAAGGTCCTCTGTGACATCTTCACGATGGAAAATCTGTTCAATCTCATAATGAGATAATGAGCGGTCATATATACGGACATCGTCAAGAGCACCATCAAATAAAGCACCTGGTGAACCATCTCCCCCTCTTGCACCAATTCTTAACCCTTCACCTGATTTATCTATTACGCCAGGATAATCATCGAATTCATACAGTAATTCGCCATTCTTGTAAGCTTTAACAATGTCACCATCATAGGTCAAGACAAGGTGTGTCCAAACATTTTCAGGTACAAAAATACCTGTACCTCTCCAGCTCCATGATGTATCTTCAAGACTGATTGCCCATTCGAGCTCACCATCATTATGGATTCTATACTCATAATCTGACTCTTTGTTGATAATCATAGAATTCGTTCCGCCTTGATGATTGACCCATGCACTCATAGTTATATTATCAACAGACAAGGATTCGCTATCATCAACATGGACATAATCTCCTTCACCATCAAAATAAAGATAAGATTCTCTTTCAATATCAGGAACCCATCTTCCT
>CAZMXQ010000098.1:0-4023 GCA_964570335.1 uncultured Methanosarcinales archaeon | reverse complement strand
CCACACATTCCTTTCGAGCGAGCTGAGAAAACAGTTGAATTGTTTGAGAAAGCTGGTGGTACAGTGAAAAAATATTTCTATGAAGGAAGTACGCACATGATAACTCCTAAAGAGATGGATTTTGCAAAGGATATGATAAATGATTAGGTATACTTTTCATTCGTAAGGGGATTTTATAGATGGAATATAAACAGTTCCAGAAGTTGGTTTCTGTATAGAGTTTATATTTATTGCTGGTGGTATCTCATCAGGGAATGCTTCTTGGAACATCTTCGCGTAGAATATTGGGTCTTCTCCATCTTCACGCTCTTTTCCTAGAAGGTGATCAATGCTTTTACCATAGCCGCCAAACTCCACGAAGTCATCTAATGGCATCGTACGATACCCTCTTTTCGCATATTCTTCTTCCCAATCCTCCCAGACTAACAAGTGTATCCGGAAATCTAAGCATTCTCCCATATAGAGGTAACTCGCTGCATCTCCGAATTCTGCCCCTGCTCTGACATATCTCTTCTCTACTCCACTATCGCTCATAAGTCTCTTGAATATGCTCATAGTAAGGAAATATCTTGTTGATATAAAAATCTATCATCTGTTTCCAGAAATATTCTTTAGTGTACAATATCTTATAGTCTTTTTTCTGAAGAAGTAAATATTAAAAAAGTTGAAAAAATCTTCTTTGAATATGTCTGAAAAAAAGAATTCTGGTTTATTAGGTGTAATGAATAAACAAGGATATATTCTCGAAGAAAGGACAGAAGAGGTTTTAAATCAATTATGCAATAAGAATGATCAAAGATATGGATATGCTAGGATTAGTCATCTAAAGAGCAACTTCAAGTGGAAAAGATCAGAAGAAGAATATGAAATAGACTTGCTAGTAGTTATTAATAACACTTGTTTTATAATTGAGTGTAAGAAAACAGAGAAAAGTTGTTTCTTTGGTTTCAGAAATGCAAAACAAGAAGAGGACTTCTTTCATTTTATCGTATTAGAAAATTCTAGAGTAGATATAAACAAATGTAAAAAAGAAAAATATAAGATATCTAAACCATTTTTTGCATCATCATCAGACGACAAGGGTGAATTAATACCAATGAATAAAAAAGCTAATTATGATGTCACGCAGAAGTTCCTCGATGATACAATCAGACAAGTATTCAGAAACACTAAAGCATTCACTGATTCTGTAAAAGATGATTCATATTTTAAATATTTCAAAGGGTGTAAATACTTTATTCCGATTATAGTAACTAATTCTGACTTATTTAGAATTGATTATGATATGGGAAATGTTGATGAAAATGGAGATCTTAGTGATGTATCAGAAGTGAGCAAGCAAGATTATCTTATATGTAATACTCCACAACCAATGAGAATTGGTAGTTCAACTTATGCAACATTTTCAACAATATGGACTAATCTTAGTACCCTAGAAAATGTGCTTTTTGACACTGGGTTTATTGTGTAGATGTCTTAATCAAGAGCTTCTTCGATGACCTGTTCGAACTCCTGGAATGGTTGAGCTCCAGAAACAAGTTCTCCGTTTATTACGAATCCAGGTGTTCCTTGTACTCCTGCTGCAACTCCTAGTTGCTGATCTCTCTGGACTACTTCAGTAGCTCTTCCAGAATCAAGGCAGTCTTGGAACTCTGCAGAATCTCCACCAAATTCTTCTATCCAGTCAGGGAACTCATTTGGAGAGTATGCATCAAATCTATCGAATAGTCTGTCGTGGAATTCCCAGAATATTCCTTGTTCGTCAGCGCATACAGAAGCTTCAGCTTGGGCGTCTCCACCGACAACAGGGAAATGCCTGTATACAAATTTGACGTCGCCACTTTCTATGTAGTTCTGCTCTATCTGACCTAAGGTCTCATCATAGAACCTTCCACAGAACGGGCAAGCAAAGTCACTCCACTCGACAATTACTACCGGTGCATCAGAGTCGCCTTTATATGGTGCTCCTTCAGCAAGCTCTTCCATGTCAAACTGGTCATCGGATTCGTCCTCTGGCACATCATCAAAATCATTATTATTTAGATGAGATTCTATGATTTCTTCAAATTTATCATAAGATTGAGCACCTGAGACTTGTTCATCATTAATCATAAAACCTGGTGTTCCTTGAACACCTACAGCCGTACCGAGCTGTTGATCATGTTCTACAGCCTTCTTTCCTCGATCAGAATCCATACATTCCTGGAATTCCTCATTATTGCCATCAAAGTCATCAATCCATTCAGTGAAGTTTTCCTCAATGTCTTCGTCGTATCTGTCGAACAGGCGATCATGGAATTGCCAGAATAGATCTTGCTCGTCAGCACATGCTGAAGCCTCAGCGGGTTGTTCTCCTCCTACAACAGGGAAATGTCTATAGACAAACTTCACATGCCCTTCGTTGATGTAGTTTTCCTTGATGTAAGGAAGTGTTTCTCTGTAGAATCTTTCGCAGAATGGGCATCTAAAATCACTCCAGAGCACTATTATAACAGGTGCATCATCATCTCCTATGAAAGGAGCATCCTCTGCAATCTCTTCAAGAAGATTTTCTGTGGGAATATCCTCATACTCTTCTTCTTTATCTTCATCAACAGGGCTTTCTACTTCATCTCCAAGGTCTTCATCCTTATCGCAGATTCCAGTTCCAGTGGTATCGAGACAGCAACCAGCACCATGCCTTATATAGGGGTCTTCACAGACAATCAATCTTTCAGAGATACGATCCATATCTTCATCAGAAATAGATTCTATGTCAAATTCCGAGCATGCAGATAAGAAGATTATTGAAAAAAGTACAAGTGAAAACGTAAACATCAGCTTCATGTCATGAAAAAGTTAATCTAAGTTTTTAAAAATTTCGAATTTTAGGACGAATTCTAACAATTACAACATTTTTATCTAAATTCCTCATTCTCCCATATAGAGGTAGCTCACAGCATCTCCGAATTCTGCCCCTGCTCTGACATATCTCTTCTCTACTCCACTATCACTCATCAGTCTCTTGAATATGCTCATAGTAAGGAAATATCTTGTTGATATAAAAAATTATTTCATATAATAAATGAAGTTATCTTCTATATTTCAGCTCCTGAAGATTTTTATTAAGAGGCAAGTTCTGCATCCTTATGGCTTCAGGTATCCCTCTCAAATTTAGTGAAGATCAGGCTTTGTCCGACATGGAGAAGATTCTCCTATTCTGTGATGCGGACGATAAGGGGCGTGTGGCTTTGCATCTTCTCTCCAATATTGAGGCATTTAAGGTTTATGTTGAGAAATATGGTAATAAGTTGGCTGTATCTAGGGCTTTTCTTATGAATCCCAGATATAACAAGGAACTTCCTAGTGCAATCTTGTCATTAGCTGGAATGTATGTGAATGAGATGATAGACAGGAAAGAAGTTGTCGAAGGTGCAGATAAGATGAAGAATCTATATAAGAAAGTTTTAACAGAGTATGGATTCTATTGATTGGAAAATAAGTCTTGAATCCATCTCCTGAAAGAGACTATGTAATCGTGGGGGATATTCTGTTGTATCCTTACTTTATCTATTATGTTATCTCCTTCATGTTCTATCCTTATTGTATAATTACCATGATTACTATGGTTTATGTCAAAGTTTCTAGCATGGCTACTAGCCCATAGTTCACAGAATAGCCCTCCATCACCACTGAGCCTTGCTCTACCATTAAGTTCTTCTCCGGAAGGTTTATCTATCGTTATATCTGGGCGTTCAGTCCTTCTTGCACAATCATAGTAGTATACCTGAACTCTGAGTTCTGTAGCATTCTCAATGTCCTTAACCATGATATTATGCTCGAATGATATTCCGGAGAATTCTTTCTCTTCTTCAGAAACTGTTTCTGCTCCGATAGTCATCGCATATAACATCACAACAACGAATATCGATAAACCGATAGCTATTGGCGTCTTTATAGCTCCCATTACATTCTAAATTTATAGTGACATTAATATTTGTTTTGGAATTCTATATTATCTGAAGAATATCATCAATACTAACT
>CAZMXQ010000097.1:0-4063 GCA_964570335.1 uncultured Methanosarcinales archaeon | reverse complement strand
AAGCACCCAGTCCAAAAGAAAGACCAAGAAGTACAGTACCAACAGCTTTCACAGTACCTTTTCGGAACTTCTCTTTCCAAGAATCCTCCAGCTTATTCTCAAGCCCCATACAGTATAATTGTAAAAACTAGTATATAAATGTTTCGTTTATGGTGTCACTGAACAGTAGTATTCCCAAAACTAGACTATCCCTTCATTAAATCTTACCGGGTATGAAAGAAGATAAAGCATCTTTTAATGAATCGATATCCTTTATCATAAGCATCTCTTTCGAGTGTATGAAATAGAACCTGAATGAACTATGCTTTAGCTCCTTCAAGAAGAGGTATGGGAAGAGTCCCCTGCGGTATGCAACCTGGATTTGGCCATACAGATCCTCAACTGAGATACGGACAGGAGGATCACAACATCATCAGACCCACTGCCAAGTGGAAGACCAAAACGAAGAACATCCCTACCAAAGTGAAGATGATCTCTCCCGGATATATGATGGAATATCGTCTTCTCCTCTCGTTCTTTTCAAGGAAAGTATTGATCTTCTTCTGGTATATAGTAAGCAACCAAGCTACTGCAGACACAGTTATACCTAGACCAAGAATAGTCCTAGCCCAGAAACCAAGACCTTGTACCTCTAAGAACTCTATGAAACGGTTCATCTGCATATTTATTATCATAACTGCTAAAAGCACTCCTTTTGTTCCATTACCGATGACCTTATCAACTCTTCTAGTAATTATATAAGCGACTATAAAGTTCACAAATGGTATGATGAGTAAGATGACAAGCCATCTGTTGTTATCATTATCTTCTGAATACTCATCAAGGAATTTCAAGGAATTATAGGCCACGTAGACCCAGTAAAATCCTAATGTCAAAAATGTCAGTACTACCATCTTTCCCAGATGTAATCTCTTCGATCTCTCCTTTTTTGCCATGTTATCACCTTCGATTCTTAAGCACTTCTCGAGTTATTATTATCACAAGCCCTGAGCTTCCTAGATGTATACCACAGTAGGGCAGATCAACAGGAATCATTAGACAGAACTCGAAGAAAGACCATGCTACAAGCAGGATTCCCAACATACCCAAAAGGTTGGCTTTGGAATTCTTCGTCATCAGCCCATATACAGAGGCTGAAGCGATCATCAGTGCCAAGAAAAGACCTGGTATATGTTCTATCATCTGAACCATCTCCTTATCTTTCTTCTAATTCTCTTACGCTTTCTCTTATTAGAGAAAAGTGTGACCAACATCATAGAGACGACGGAAAAAGCCACAATATTAGCCAATAAGAGTAAGACCTTATCACTTAATATAGGCTCATCACTCCCGAAAGAATCACGGACGCTTTCGTATGCTCTGCTTATAGGCCCGAGCTCGTCCTTCTCATGCTCCTCTTCCTGCTCTTGCGTGGATTCCTTCATGAACTCATCAAACTCGTTTGATTCCTCTATCTGGATGGTATCTTCTTCCTGAGAATCATCAGTCTCTTCTTCCTTCTCTTCAGCCTCATCCATCTCAGGTTCATCCTCGTAAGTTTCCTGCACAGATCTTGGCTCCCTTGATGGAGGAGTGCTTGGACTGGTTGTCTCTGAATCCCCATTGGATTCTTCTTCCTCAGGATCATCAGATACACTTCCATCATCTTCCGGTATGTCTTCTGAGAAATCATCACCTTCTGGATCATAATCAATATCATCATATTTCTCTTCCTCAGAATCCTCCTCAGGTTCTTCCTCAACAAAATAATATTCGTCAGAGAATTCAAGACTGATATCTACTCTTTGCAGATCATTATCTGTGAAGCTGATGTTTGAGGAATTCTGTTTGTTTATAGAGATATAGAACTCTTCTGGCATATCTTCTTTCAGGACATCTATCTTATGGAAACACAATCCTTCATAACGTGCACTCATTGAACTATAAGTCACCTCTTCTTCTCCATAGAGTGAAGGTTCATCCAGAAGGAAACAATCAAGAGAAGAATTATCGGATATAGAACCCCAGACAGTAACAATGTCAGGTGGTGAAGGCTCTCCCGCCATCACCAACGGTATGCACATTATAATCATCAAAGATATCATGACCAATCTCATAACCCAACATCCTCGTCCATACCACCATTCTCATACTCAAATTGCAACGAGTTTCCGCCATGCCTGAGCTCGAAGGTCTCCCCTTCCATATAATTGTTTATCTCAGCCATGAAATCTCCATTTTCATCAGCTTCGTACTCCCCAAGCTTCATCTCAAAATCTCCTTTGACAGCGTATGCCTCTATAGTACCTTGTTCAGGTATGTTGCCGAAGACCACATGTCCCATCTGGGTAGGACCTCCGCTCCTTATCTTCCCATTATAATGAACCCATTCATTGAGGGCATTGTCCACTGTAAGAGTATAGACATGATAATCAGCATCAGCATTACTTAGCTGCTTTTCGATAGTGTGAAAATCTTCAGGTGTCCTAGTTACAGAGTAGAAGGTATCAAGCCGCTTGCCATACTCTCTTATATTATCTCCTCCACCTGGACCGTCAGGAAAAGAATCTATAGGTGCCACATATACTGAAGCTTCTTTTATACCAGAGACCCATTCTTCATCTATGAATCGCCTATCATCATCTCTTACAACAATATCATCAAGTCTTACCTTTCCATGAGACGTGCCAGTCTCCATCTTCTCCACCTCTGCCTGTAGAGGAGGGGTCCTATCTGGAGGCATGTCTATATCTACTTCAAGAGAAGCTTTTGAAACATTTCCTTCATCATCGATAGCTCTTCCTTTGAATACATAATCTCCTTCATGCAGGCGTAGATTATTTAATGAAAAAGGACCATCATATTCCTTCCATCCCATATCCTCTTTCGACATGTCTTCGAGAGGAGCCTTATATTCTAACATATCTACTGGAAAATCACCTTTCTCATGGTCAATAACAAAAGCACCAAGAGGACTCCCATCCTCTATGACAGAAAGTTCTATGGAAGGAGGAAGATAGGTCTTATCCTCACCACCATTTTCATCATCTTCATAGCCATTGCCATTATCTTCAGTTTCCTCAACCTGATCATCAGAAGAAGGACCTGTTGGACTAGGACAGGCCATCATCATCAGAGATCCATAACCGATAAGAACACTACCTACTATATTGAAAGCACCTTTACGTATCCTCTTACCTAAGGTTGATTTCTGGACAATATTATCTAGCTTCATATCATTATAATAGCACATAGTCTTTTCACTATTTTCATCAGTCATCATAATCCACCCCTAAGACTGTTTTGTTTTCAGCATATACTGCATAACCTCTTCCAGGTTCTAGTTCATGCAATTCACTATGATTGGGTTGTGTACTGAACCATCTCACCCACTCTTTGCTTCCATCATCGTGTGCATATACCCTGTGCACCTTTTCGTTGACGAAGTCCTCTATATCCATAGGTTCACCGTAAGGGAAGCCTATCGTATTCCATCCTTCTTCCAAAGGTATCTGTAGGTTCTGTGATTGAGTCCCACTAAAATCTATCACTTTTTCCTCATCACTGTATGCCCAGAGACCCATCGTATGATCCAGATCCCTTAGAGAATTGAGCTGAGGTGGCAGTTCAGGGTTATAATCTCTCCAACCATACTCATCACTATCGTGGTATATATGGGATGAGGTCTCCTCAGCAAGCATGGATGCGTCATATCTCTCATATGGCAATGATATCAGGTTCCAACCTTCCTTGAGCTCTACGGATACCTCAAATCTTTCATTATTGATGTTGATATGCTTCGTAGAGTTCTTCTCCCATTCTACTCTTGCATCAGCAATCATACGGTCTATGTAGAAGTAAAGTTCGTCACCATCTTGGCCACCATCCTTGAACCTAGAATCAGGGTCATCCTCTGAAATCTCGAGCTCGAAATGACCATCCTCAGCAGTAGTGTGTGCAAGAGGGATACCATCTGTGAATACTTCTACAAGTACATCATCTGCTGGCTCTCCGTTTATGGTTGCATTACCCGTCACTATCATAGGAGGTTCTGCAGGGACAATCTCGAAATTCTCTCTAGAGA
>CAZMXQ010000096.1:0-4079 GCA_964570335.1 uncultured Methanosarcinales archaeon | reverse complement strand
CATTCTGGTATAAAACAAGTTATTTTCATTATAGATTAATATATACATCATTAATCATAAATCTTTTGGAATAAAAATTTTCCGCCTTGAACGGTCTGTCCCAAATGGTGGAAAAGAGTATACTGTCCGTAGTAGTCAGCTGTTGCGTGATTTTTTGAATCACGCATGACTACTGACTGGGAGGGGTTGCTCCCTGCGGGAAGCCCAGTAGGACAGTATACAAAAATACTCCTTTTGGGACAGACCCGCCTTGAAATATATTATTATAAGACACTTCGTGTTTGATGAAAAAAAACTTTTTCTTTGCGTCATACTGTCGCCTTCGGCGATTTTTTCTTGCAGAAAAAACGTATAACAGCGATTAAGAGACTCCGCCTTGCAGGCTCCGTCCAAATTCGCTTCGCGAACTTCTCTTAATCGTGATGAAATGTGGCAATATTCTCAATTTTACTTGAAAATTTTCCAACAATTATGAAAATTCTCACAACTCACAGGACATAAATGCCAGTGAGCATTAAAAAGAATAGAATTTTAATATTTGACATGACTACACAAGATATGAAATTTGTTTCTCATAATGAGATAAAACTAGAGAAAGAGAAGTCAGAGCTTGATGTATTTGCTTTAGATTTCGTAAGAACAATACAAAGACATTGTAACTATGTCCTTGTCAGTGGTTATGTATCAATACTCTTGGGAAGATCCAGAGGAAGTGAAGATATAGATATACTCATACCAAAGATGAGTAAAGAAGAGTTCTTCAGGCTTGCAGATGATATCATCGATAATGGCTTTGAATGCATCATATCTGATGACAAAGAAGATATGTTCTCATATCTTACTGAAGAGGAGACCAATATCAGGTTTGCTAGGAAAGGAGAAGTGATACCGAACATGGAAGTCAAGTTCGTGGATAATGCCATCCATCATGCTGCCATAGACGACCCTGTCACTGTAAGATTAGGTGATGAGACGCTAAAGATATCTCCATTAGAACTCCAGATAATATTCAAAGAGAAGATCTTAGGATCTGACAAGGATAGTGAAGATGCAAGACATCTCAGGGTTATCGCGAAAGACCACATAGACAAAGATAAGATGAGAAGATATGAGGATATGATAGATGGGATTCAAAGAGAAGAACAGGGATGAACGGATAGCTTTCGTCGAGAGATGGGCAGAATTCGTAAGGTCTCATGACGACAAGGAATGGAGCAGACAGCAGAATATCATAATAGATTCACAGATCAAGAGTTCCACTATGACAAGGGATGAATACCTGAAGATGAAAAGGAATAATATAAAGAGGATTCAGAAATGACCAATACAACAATATCAATAAAGAAAGAGACAAGAGAACTCTTACGAGAGTATGGAAAGAAATCCGAGAACTATGACGAGATCATCAGACGTATGCACAACAACCTTATGCTCAAGGACAAGCTAAGAGAATTCGTCTCGGAGAACGAGTACAGCACACTGGAAGAAGCCAAGGATGAAGCTGGCCGAAAATGAACAGATCAGATAAAGCAGATGCTAAGAGAGATTGACAGATGATGAGAGATCCTGTGAGAAGACAGTCGATATAAATATAAAGAACTATTTCTTACTAGTGTAACATGGAAGACTGCATATTCTGTAAGATTGTGGAAGGGAAGGTCCCCTGTCATAAAATATGGGAGGATGAGAACCACTTAGCATTCCTATCCATCTTCCCCAATACAGAGGGTTTCTCTGTAGTGATACCGAAAAGACACCATCCTAGCTATGCATTCGATCTTCCAGACAAAGTCCTCTCTGATTTGGTGTTAGCATCAAAGAAAGTAGGGAGACTCATTGATTCTAAGCTAGAGGATGTAGGAAGGACCGGGATGATATTCGAAGGCTTCGGAGTGGATCATGTACATGCGAAGCTCTTCCCGATGCATGGTACTGCAGACATGGAAGAATGGGAAGAGCTCAAGTCGAATGTTGACAAGTTCTTCAAGAAGTATGAAGGATACATATCTTCGCATGACTATAAGAGAGAAGATGATGAGAGACTGAGAGAACTAGCAAAGAAGATACGAGAGTAAGAAATAAGAAGAGTCTATTGGGATGGTAGGTAGAATTTTTTTAAAAAGTTTATATGAACGAGCATTCAATGCAATTAAGAATGGCCAGAAAGATGTTGAAATCAGAGCTAACAGGAATAGCTTCTCTGAAAATTCTATTAATCTTATTGAGGAAGGCGACTTCATTATTTTTAAAAAAGTTGAAAGTGATGAAAAGATAAAGTGCACTGTTGAAAGGAAAACGCTGTATAAAACTGTAAGAGAATTGCTTGAATCTGAAGGAGTAAAAAACACTCTTTCTAGCACCAACAATATTGAGGAAGGGATAAGGTCAGTTGAATCAATCAGTGATTATAAGGAACTGATTGCCAAGAATGGCGTTTTTGCTATAAAGTTGAAGGATGTTGACATCTCTCGTAGCCCATAACAATGTTGGAAACACTGTGAATAAATATATGAAGAATTACTTTGCCAAAACTTAACCCTAGATAAGATGTAACTATTTCCCAGCAATTTGACTATCTTCTCTTTCTTTAGAGCATCAGGAAAGCAATGTCTTCTGGATCTCCTTCATCTTATCAGAATCTAGAGATCTTCCATGGAACTGCAAATCAAGACCATCACCAGAAGATCTCGGTATGACGTGGAAATGGATATGGAACACGCTCTGTTGTGCATCCTTACCAGATGCGTTCAGGACATTCACTCCTGTGGCACCCAATTTCTCTTTGCACAACATGGACATATCTTTGCAGACCTCACTGATTCTCCTTAGCTTCTCTTCAGGTATCTCGAAGATATTCTCATGATGATCCTTAGGGATGACCAGGAGATGGCCTTCAGATACAGGATTCACATCCAAGAAAGCCAATACATCATCATCCTCAAACAGCTTGAACGAAGGGATCTCACCATTCGCTATCTTGCAGAAGATACATTCGGACATAGCAAAGAATATATTCTCAAGATATATAAGTTTAACGAGATATGACAGAAAAAGCATAAATATTTTTAAGAGAACAATCATACTATTGAAAATGGTCACTGAGCATTCGGCGGGAGCGATCCTTTACAACGAAAATATACAGAAGTTCTTATTACTTAAGAGAAACAGTGATTCATTCTGGGAATTTCCAAAAGGCCATGTTGAAGAAGATGAAGAGATCCATGAGACCTTAAGGAGAGAGATAGAAGAAGAGACAGGAATCAAATCTATTGAGATAGGCAAAAAAGTAGGTGATCTTGTCTTTACCATTGATAAGGGAGATCTCATCAAGAAAAGGATCATACATTATTTCTTGGTAAGGACTGTTGAAGAATCAATCCGGTTGTCGGAAGAGCATTCTGAAAGTATCTGGTTGGATCATGAGGATGTCATAGGACACCTTCATTATGATGATATCAAAGAATTATTCAAGAAGATAAGATTGAAGATAGGATCCTGTTGATATTACCCTATATTTGGAAAAGAACACCGAGAAATATAGTCAATCAATATCAATTTCTGAATATATACTCTCCGCGATATCAGGAATGATACCAAATGTTTCATATCTTACCTTCTCTGCTTCGTTCTTTATATCTTCAGGTGAAGCCATATTCTTCTTTAGTTTGTCAAGATATTTTCTGAATGTTCAGGACTTAGAGAAATCTTTTCTTCAATGATAACAGGGAATAACTTTATTATTCTTTCATAACCTTTTGAATTAATGTATTTATTGACGCCAACATAACCCTCTAGAACTTTGAAGTTTGAGATCCCTATCTCTTAATTAAGCTCGCGAACGAGAGTTTCATGATCACTTTCAGAATCTCGCTTGTGACCTTTAGGGAATTACCAGTATACATAGTCCTTATCTGCTCTACGTAACAATAATACCTTCCCATCCTTATCAAAAGGGACAGCCCCTATAGATATCCCTTTACTCATGGACAATCACCTTTTTCATATATTCATAAATAATGGAAAAATCACAACATCATCAGACCCACTGCCAAGTGGAAGACCAAAACGAAGAACATCCC
>CAZMXQ010000095.1:0-4197 GCA_964570335.1 uncultured Methanosarcinales archaeon | reverse complement strand
TGAGCACAAGGAAGATGCTACTGTGAAGGGAAAGAGCTTTTCTGTATATTTCTGATTCTTTTTTTGTAAAAATTTATATTATAGATTCTGTAATAATTATAATGTGATGAGAATGAAGACAATAGCGATAAAGGACGAATTGCATGAGAAGCTGGTATCATATGGCTCGAAGAAAGAAACTTATAACCAGATAATAGAAAGGATCCTAAATGATGCTTATGAGGTACAGCTATCGCGACTGCTACTTAATAAGGAAGGAACTACAGATGTGAATGATCTAGAATGGTAAGTAAGGATTGATGATGTCTTGATAAAAAAACTTAAATCTATCTTGGATAGGATAGGGAAAAATTACGAGTGAATTGAAAAATTCTTGGTGAACTTATATAGCTAAGCTCAGTGTGTTTGTGTAAAATGAATATTTTCCGGACAGAATGAAGATTTTTCAAAGAATGAGACGCAAACCTTTTAAACAATTATACACTTCCTGTCATTCCATAGGAGTAAAAGTTGATCCTATGGTTTCAAGAAAAAGATATAGCGGGGGTCCTTCAAGGGTCACTCCTATGTACTTTTTCTTTGTCTTCCTTCTTATCGTGTTTTCTTTACCTATTACACATGCAGAGACTTTCGATCCTGATGATCATGCTTCTCAGATTGAAAGGGTAAGCGAGGAGGAGATGGAGAGGCTCAAGGAAGAAGAATCAGAAGTATCTGTGAGCACTCAAGAGGAGAGTGAGTTCGCTTTCCCTCATGATGTGAAAAATATAGCCACTGACAGGTATTATTCTTGGAATATTCAGACCTTGTATTTTGATGATTATTATAATTACCCTATGGTGGGATATGACGATGTCTTCTTCAGGTTGATGACCCCTCATGGAAGTACTATCGTAGAATTCAATAGTGCTAATGATGGCAGTGATATATACAGTGATTCTCGCATAAGGGTCAATTTTGATCCATCAAGTTATGGTGATGAGTCCGTGACGCTATCAACTGAGAGCAGTTTTGATAGAGACTATAAGATGTTGATGTGTGTGATAAGACAGGGAGATTGGCGTTGTGCTGATGAGACTAAAATATCTTTGAGAGGCACAGGAGACATAGTACCATCATTCTCTCGTTATACTGTGACCAATAAAGGTCCTGATGGATTCAGATATAATTTAGAGGTGAAGCCTGAAGGCCTTAAGGAGGCAGATTTCAGTATATACATAGAGAGTGAACTAACTGGGGAACGTGTAGATGGAGATTGGAGAACAGTATCACGAGATAGTCAATGGATATCTTTGGATTACAATCATGATGTGATGCCAGGAGAGACCTTCAGGTTAGGTTATGAGGCAAGATTCTCCGGTGACTCTACATGGGCATCTATGCCTCCTGGGTGGAGAGAGGAAGAAAGCTTCGGATCTTATGTCACAGTTGATGCGGATTGGCTTGAAGAGCCAGAGATAAGATCAATCTCTGTAGAGGAGAGACCAGGAGAGTTGTTTGCGGACGTGATTGTCGATTATGATATGAACGACTGGAAAGAGGCAAGGTTTAAGGCTTATGTCGAAGAGGATGGATGGTTCGGTGATACTATAGAGAGTGAATGGCACTATGTCACTTCAGGCTCACAGTTGACGAATGGCTTCCCTGATTTAGAATTATACGAAGATCATGAATATTGGTGGGTTATAGAGTATGATAGGAATGATCCGAGAGGGACTGATTATAATTATGGAGATAAGTCCACGAAGAGGACTTTCCGGTTGGAGCCGGAAAAACCGTCCATCATCTCTATAGATGCTGATGATGTTGGTCATGATTCCGCACTTCTCACGGCAGAGTTTGATATGGGTGACTGGCAGAGAGTGGATTCCCAATTCAAGTGGAGGAAGCCAGGGTTCTTAAGCGGTTGGGAATTTGAGAACTATCAGGTGCATCATGATGATGGTACTGTGGCTTTCGAACTTGAAGGTCTTGAGCCAGAACAGGTGTATGAGTATGGGTTTGAGGTTGTGTATGATGAGAATGATCCTACCGGTCCTCTAGATGATGTAGAGAATGAGACCGAGACAGGTTCGTTCACTACAGGAACTCCTCAAGAGCCAGAGATATCAATAGAAAAATCTGATCCAGGTTTCCATACTATCGACCTGACGGCCGGATATGATCTCAATGATTGGGAGCAAGGAAGAGTGGAATTCTATTTCAGGAAGCCTGGCGATGAATGGATAAGGGATCATGAGGTGGACATCACAGAGACTTCTGACACCATGACACATACATATGATAACGTTGAACCAGATAGTGATTATGATGTGGCTGCGGTCATGTCATATGATGAGAATGATCACACAGGGTATGATTTCAGTGAGAGAATCTGGAAGACCACTTCTGTCAGGACAGGTAGGCCGGCTGGGGTCTCAACGCTTCCTGTAGAAATTGAATATGATACGTTTATACTTCCTGCATATGTTGATATGAAAGATGAAAATGAGACATATCTGGAATTCAGGTATAAGGGAAAAGATGAGTGGAAATCATCAGGATTTTATGTCGATGAGAGCGGAACCTATTCCTATGAACTTGACTCAAGCGAATTACGTCGGGCGACAGATTATGAGTATTATGCTACAGTAGATGGGAATGATCCTGGTGTGAGAGAGGAATTCACCACACCCAACTGTGGAGATGGTGTGTGCAGAGCAGGCGAATTCTGTCCAGGAGATTGCATCCAGATTAGTGGTTTCTATGGGGTATCTGATGAGATAGAAGAAGGTGAAAAAGTATCAATCGAAGTTGTACTGACTAACCATGGCGATATGACCATGTCGACAGAGATCGAGACAGGCATAGTGCCGAAATCATGGGAAGGCAAAGCCTTCGAAGAGTTGGAAGGCTTCTCTACTATGTCTGTAAGTGATTCCAACAAATGCTGTCCAGGTAATGAGTACTATGATGCGAAGTATGTGGAGCTAGGTCCTGGTGAGAGTGCAGATATTGTCTTCGATATGCAGGCACCGTCCAGGAATTCTGTCGATGCATGCGGAGATTTGGGAAGTGCATGGGCTGACGAGTTTGTAGTGGTATCTGGTACATATAATGCCTGTGGCCAGTCGTATGACCAGCACTATTATGAGCCAATCTCTGTAGCAGAGTCGGATGATGTTGAAGAGATACCATCTTATTGTAACTTTGATGGTGTGTGCCAGCCAGAATTAGGAGAAGACATGTATTGTCCTGATTGTAATCCTGACTGTGACATGCCTGATGGTTCTTCTGAGATGTGCTCATGCAGTTCTGATAGTGAGTGTTCTCCTTATGGAGATTATTATTGTGATTTCAGGGATGGCGAGTCTAATGCTTGTGAGCCTATAGAAAGAGAGGATGAATGCTCTGATCCAGGAGAATATTTCTGTGATTCTGGATGGGTGATGAAGTGTTCAGATGAAGGGACGCATAACGAGATCCAACAGGTCAGGGACTGCAATACCAGGCAAAGGTTCTGCGATGAGGATGTTGTCAACGAGGTAAAGTCATGCTCCAGACCTGATAGGGATATGGTCCTTTGGGTTGATCATGCTAATCCAGGTACAACAGTTAATAAGCAAGCAGGCGATCTCCTAGAGTTGAATGTGGAGCTCGAGTATTTCGAGAATCTCTTGGTGGATCTTCCTGATTTCTTGATGGGAGATTGCGATGGAGAATTCGATGCTGGACATAATTCATGCTCTCTCCTTATCTCTGAGGATGCGGAAGAAGGGATGCATAGCATCTCTGTAGGCGATCAGCAGGTGAGATTAAGAATTGTTGATTCTCCAGAACACATTGTGCTGACTGATTCAGCACAGTTGGAGTCGAGGTTCAGGCACGAGAGGGCTGGAGTCAGGACACTTCTAAGCGAGGCATACTCCTTAGCGGAGGATGATGGTATAGTATACGATCTTGAGATGTATTCTGATTACATTGATGTGATCCATCCTTTCCCTGACTATCTGAATTATGACGAGGGTTTCCTTCCTAGGGATATTGACGGGAACGCATATTCACGTGGGGTAGCTTCTTTCCTTGGTGGAAAATGTGATGGTTGCAGTGATATAATAATCATCGGAGATGATTTTGTAGTCCCTCATTACAGGAGGACTGTACCTATGACAGAGGGCACCACATTCTGGGGGATCTATGATGGTTTCGCATCAGACA
>CAZMXQ010000094.1:1983-4225 GCA_964570335.1 uncultured Methanosarcinales archaeon | reverse complement strand
TCTTCACATCGATCACCTTCTGATTCTTATCATCGGAGATGTTTATAAAATTAACCTTGATCAGCCTTCAATCTCACCAAATTCAGTCACATTAGAAACTTCAGAAGGGGAAGAACTTGTAAGGATATTCTGCGTAGGTATCATCTCTATGATCTCCCCCATTCCCTCATACTGAGAAATGAATTCCCTACATTCTTGTGTTGAGTCAACCTCGTCGAAATAGTCGCAGAAGCTGTCGCGTATCTCCTCTCTCTCAGAAGGTTCTTGCACACATACCTCGCGCCCCACTACTGTTGTAAGCTCACAATCATCCGGAGGATCTCTCCTTATGCTGTCATAACAGTCTTGTCTCATCCCAAATGGCAGGGATTGGCAGTAGATATTTCCATAGCGCTCAGGCACATCAGATGTATCTGATAAGGAGTCATAAGATACTGTAGTATAAGACCTTTCGGAAATAGACCTATATACTATTTCGCCTTCGTCATCATCTTGAATCTCATCATCGGATGGCTCCACTCCATCAAAGACATCATCCTCCTCAATATCAGTATCATCCTCCTCATCATGCGTATCTTCCGCATCGCCTATGTCTGATACGGTGAAAGAGAATGACTCATATACATCATCTTCTGGAACCTCCATCCTTATATTATACTCTCCTTCTGGCGAGTCATCAGGAATTATTATGCTAGTCTGGTAGCTGTCTTCTTCTATTACCATTTGGGCTGATTTAAGTCTGAAGTCATCTTCATCGTATATCTCATAATCTATGACATTACTATTAACAGATGATAAGGAAATATCAACACGCATCTCCTCACCAGGACTTAATGTAGTATCTAATGGTGAGACATCAAATTGAGGAAAAGTATCAGCTAACTCATCATCTGTTTCGTAATCTTCCAAAATGATACCGAAAATGAAAAAAATTCCTATTGCAACAAAGATAACAAGAAATGTGATTGGATAGAATATCTTCTTACTATATACAAAGGATTCATAGCGGGATAATACATAATCCATGACCTCTGCTTCATGACCATGACCCAAGAATAATGATCTAACTTGTTCCTTACGATATCCTTCATCAATCATTGATTTCACATAAGGTCGCAGATACCTATCTTGTCTACGGAGATATCTTGAAACCAGCTTCTCAGATTGTCTATCTCCATAGTAATTCCTCAATATATCACGGGCCTGTCCAAGGCTATATCCTTTCCCTATGTAGACACTCACAATGTCTTTATCTTCTGTCATAAAATGATACCTCAAACCTGTATTATCTTCCTACATGTATAGGCTCCCCCTGTAGTATCCAGGGCATCTTTAATAGAATCTAATATATCACTATCAATTGATCTGAACTCTATACATACATCAGTGTAAGAGGTTGCTGAAGCATACTCAAGAGTTCCTGATTCTGCTTGTTCGTAATCATCAGTTATTACATTCGTATCATCCGGAAGCATATAATAATCCGTGTAAGCACCTTTTTGTTCTATGTTAGCCAAGAATATCCTGAATTCGGCATAATCTTGGTCAATCCCATGTAGATTCCATGAGATAACATATTTATCCAAGTCATCCGCTCTGTTTGTCCTGTACTCAGCACTTACTGTGACACCTATATCATCACCGAATATCTCTACAGAGTCTTCCCATTGTTCTTCACACTCCTCTTCATCCATCCCTGCAAGAGCACAGACTTCTTCATCACTCCTGTCTACCCTCACAGAACAGACTCTATCTGCTATGTATTCAGGAGTTCCAGGGATTCTATCCAGCGCAGAGAATACAGTCCCTATTACTCCATCACCTGTGAGCTGATCGTTCCACCATTCGTTAATCTGAGGGAGTAAGGCATCTACAGTCCTCCTGAAAGCTCTTCCATAATCGCAATCTGGATCTTCCCATGACCTGCATCCAGTGTAACACACGCCATCCCCTATCTGATCCTCTGATATGTCACATCCAGTAGGAACATCTACCTGACACGTTACAGTCCTCCCATCAGGTAATGTAGCTTCCTCTGTGACAGGCTCTCCATGATAACTATCTATACTTATACTGTATTCACCATCAATAGGGTTTCCATCCTGATAGATCCTACAATGGAAATCTCTTGCAGTCTGTCTTCCATCCATCGGGCAATCACATGTCAATACCCTCTCTCCTTCATAAGGGGTATAAGCACAAGGGAGAGAGCGTCCTTGATAATCGTGTAAGAAAAGATCTT
>CAZMXQ010000094.1:0-1973 GCA_964570335.1 uncultured Methanosarcinales archaeon | reverse complement strand
TGAATGAGTGTGAGTAACTTCCTCTTCATAAGATCCAGTCTCTTGATTAATTATATCACAAGTTATACTGTCACCAAGGTCGACTTCTTCATCCGGACATTCACATGCATATGACTCGTCAGCAGCCTCATATTCACAAGTCAATTCCTGACCTGAGACTGTGTGCGTGAAAGAATCCGCATTTGGATGAGAATGCATATGTGTAACAGTATCTATGTTTTCATCTTCTGACCCAATTATATCACATTCTATGGTGTCACCTGAATATATCTCCCCATCCGGACATTCACATGCATATTCTTGCGGTTCTTCGCATTGTATAGAGTCATCAGTCTGAGTCCCTGGTATCTCTTCATACCCAGGAGGACATGAAGGTGGATCACATAAACCAGGATCATCTGTTATTGTCTCACCAGTCTCAGGTATCATGACAACACACTGAGCATCCGCTTCAATGGTCAACTCACCAGCTCTACAATCACTTATATCCTCTGGTATGTAACATTCGCCTGCCCAGAAACATACATTGGCATCAGGAGCACAACAATGGTCTCTTATAGTAGCCTCTGATATTACAGCACCGGCATCCATATCCACATCAACTGTGAAATCTTGATTTTGTGGCTCATAAGATGTCTTCACCTCGTCGTCACTCTCAGACCGAGCATCAAAATCACACCCTATATGACATCTTACCTGATTATCACCAATATACTCAGCATTGTCTATAGAAACACCTGTAAGTTCACCACCAGAGAATTCACAATGTGATTCATAGTCTACATCGGCATACGAATCCCTCGCTATAGATGCCAGAACAATCAACATAAGGAAAAGTAGGATAAATGTTCTAGCTTTCATTGCTTAATACACCTCATGAATTCAATATAGTATAGCCTTACCCAAGAGATAGCTATTAGGGTGAGAATAATTACTGAGAAGCTCTCCAATCCTGAGGACAGATTCATGAATATCAATGATAATGAGCTGACTATAGTAACAACCACAAGAGAGACAAAAGACATGAATATTATACTACCTAGATTACCTTTCAATATCCTTAATGACTGTTTTATATTGTTCAGCTTTCCTGCATCCTTTTTTTCAGCAATCCTTACATGCATTATAGTTAACAGATTCACCAGGAAGAAAATGTATAGGATCACTACAAATTCCCAAATCCCATCCTCCATCAGGAACCTTATGAAGTATATCATGAGTAGGGAGAATGCTGCAAGAAATAGATTCTGTTTCATTGAATCCCAAATCTTTCTGAAAATCACCTTCTTCTTTGAAAGGCGCATCCATGTATAAGTGTTCAATAGAGAGTATATTATGACAAATACAGCGTATGTGAGTAACATGAGTCCTACTGACATCAGTACCATTGCAGATTGCAAAAGGAATGTAGGCCTATTTATGAAATTCATGAGAAGCTGATCCATATCAGCGAATGTATGAGCGACTATCTGATTGAATATGCTTACGGATATCATCCAGAAAATTATTATACCAAGGTCACACAAAATAGATATTATGTTGTCATAAGATATCGAATTAAAGGAATTAACAAGAGACATCTTTTGTTTTTCAAAAAATCCTTTCTCAGTCATCTGTATCACCAACTCTCATTTCAGGTTTAAATCTATTCTCATTTATCGACTCAAAATCATAATCCTCTAAGGAATCATAGTCTGTGGGAAGATCTATCTTAGGTACGTAGAATACTACTTCATCATTGTCATATATCTCATTACCTACAGTCCATACATACTCCATCTCGCTGGATGACCAGACAGGCATTTTAAGTTCAGGTAGTACAAACTCTTCAAGAGTAACAATACAGAAACCATCAGGATCGACTTCGCCACGACCACATATCTTTCGCTCCTCTTCTTCTATGTGTATTGCTGGATCACCTGAAATTATGTGCGTAAGCTTTACATCATACTCTCCAGGCACTAGATCTATCT
>CAZMXQ010000093.1:0-4360 GCA_964570335.1 uncultured Methanosarcinales archaeon | reverse complement strand
GCGGGAAGCCCAGTAGGACAGTATACAAAAATACTCCTTTTGGGACAGACCCGAAAAACACAAGGCATCAAGCTCCCATATATCCTATCATGAAGCCTTCTTCTTCAGGACTGACCAGATCATCATCCAATGATTCCTCAACAGAATCCACATCATAGAAATCCAACCTATCATCGAATCCTGCGTCATCTTCAACATCATATTTCAGATAGCTTCTTTTCCTTTCCGTCTTCATAATATCACCCCTCATTCTGAGTAATATCTGGTTAGTTTGTGTTTTTAAAAAGGATTATGAAAGATAACTCAGTTTTTGTCTTCCTTTGTTATGAGCTAAATCATTTCTTTTCTATATAGAAAATAATTATTCCAAAAAAAGCCCACCAGAACATATGTAATGGTGGGCTGCGGTTAGGTTTTCAGATAGCAGTCTTGCTCATCATGATTACAGGAATCTTATCACGGGATTACCATGATATTCATCCATATCTATGACGAACATATGACCATTAACTTCACAATGGTCACCAGGTTCCAGCCAGATTGTCCGAGAGCTGAGAGTTACCATGTCAGAATCTTGTACCTCATCTGTGCCACTGTGGTCTACAGACAGTACGAAGAAATCGACATGTCCAACATTCTCTCGTCCCTTGTACTGGATTACAGAACCTCCAGGCAGCTGAAACGATTCATCTTCTGAGAGAGATATTTCGTTCCTCTTCATGATACCTCCTCTTCCAGGAGTTCTACATTCGGAAGAACTGCTTCAGTTGAGTAGAATCTGATCCTGAAAGGCCAGCCCGCAACGACGAACCTTTGCGAATGTTTCACCCGAATATTCCTTACGAACTCTTGCATTCCAACCTTGAACGACAAGGAGAAAACGAAGATATGCTCTGCAGGATTACTATCGGGAACTTCGTCAATCCACTCGATAAAGCATGGAACTTCTTTCACCAACAAAGTCTCTCCCGTGCTTGTGAAGAGATAACTCTTTACTACTTGATATACTTGATTTTTCATAGGATTCTCCTTTAGATAAAATATATAGTTGGCAAAATATGCCTGATCAGACCTCACCTCTGAACCTGCGGTCCTCTTCTGCCTTGAACTCTAAGTAGAACTTCAGGATCTCCTTCAAGGTCCTTACGTTCTTCGTCAGATTCAAGACCCAAGGCCCCATTACAGATACAGCATAGTTGAGGTTCCTAGCCCGACGGACAACCAGATATGCTGAGTGTACATCCGGATTCCTCTCAATGACATAGTTGATCTTGCTGAGAAATATCATCCTGTTATCTGGAAGTATCTTCTCGATCAACCTTTGACTCATGCCCAGTTCTTTCGATCTGGAGACAACGTTCTTCGCAAAGCGGACTCGAGGATTATCTTCCCTTGTTTCCACCATTTCCATCCTCCTTTGATACACTGCTCGCTTGGCGCATTTTCATCTTCATCCTTATGAAAGAGAAGAATGATACGAGCACCAAGATAACTAAGACTACAATGAGGTCGAGCATCGTGACCTCCTTTC
Source organism: uncultured Methanosarcinales archaeon (assembly GCA_964570335.1). Lineage (GTDB taxonomy): Archaea > Nanobdellota > Nanobdellia > Woesearchaeales > CAZJJJ01 > CAZJJJ01. Next base: position 2,829 of record CAZMXQ010000093.1, on the reverse strand, counting down.
ATGTCGTACAATACGATACGAATTATGAGGTATCGAGACCTTGCCCTCATTCCAAAGCGAATCAGAAAAGCATTTCGGAAGCTGGAAGTACTTCATACCTATATTCAAAGGTGCAAAGTAATTCACACCAAACTCCCTTATAGTCAGCTCTGATTCATTGCTTTCAAAGAAAACCGAGCGCTTCACGGCATCGTTGATGTTATCAATACTGTCTGTATAGACTGCGACGCCCGGTGTCCCTCTTTCGCCTTCCGGCCTGATGAAGATTATACAGCCCATCTTTTCATTAATTATTTCTGACATAAAAAACTCCTTTAATTATTTGCAGATGGCTACACGGATGCAACCATCTGAATTTGATAGATAAGACTTAGAGGAGGCTTACTTTATCACCGTGAATTCTGTGAAATTGAAATCATAAGACACAACTGCTATGTATCCCATATCTTCCAACTCAGGATCTTCAATCTGATGATAAGCGATTCTTCCTTCTGGACCGATGAGAAATACTTCTAATATATTCTCACCTCGGTGACGGATATAAAGTTCATACTCCTCATCAACAACATAGAAATGACCCCAGTGAGGCATGTCTTCATTTTCAATAGCCTCATGATGGATACCTGGAACGGCTCCTGAGAAAATGATTTCGGAGTAGAGGATTGCGTCGTAATCCCACAAAGATTCAGGTTCATCGTCTTCAGGGAAAACATATACGAACATCTGACCAAACTCTTCAACTGAGAACTTCAGAGAGAACTCGAAAGGACCATCGAAATTCTCTATAGAGAATCTTACTGGAGGATCCATCACCGTCAACACCTCAGTGTCCGGAAGCTCCCTTATGTAGTCACGGTTTCTTACCTCCTCTGGATTTTCTTCATACGTGTACCTTGTATCTGAACCATTACACGAAATGGCCGAGAAAAGAAAAGCTATGACTGCGAAAACGAAAAATGTATTCTTAAACATATATTCCTCCATATGTTAATATTTGATTAGCAGTCAATCATCTAGATTGACCTCCTTCAGATACTCTATGCAACCATTGTGATAAATGGCTTCACAGATCAAGTAAGGTTCCCTCCTTGAATTCTGTGGAATTGTGACCAGGTCATCTCTACTCCTTGCCACAGCTCCTACGATCTCTCTTACCAGAACCTGGACTCCTGATTCAGGCTCTGGGAGTCGATAGACTTCGTACCCATGCGAATCCTCTATGGCAAAAGCTTCATCAATAGGAACATGATGACCTTGCAGAGAGCCATTCTTTATGTAAACCGACAAACCAGAATAATTACGTATCATAGATACCTCCTTAAAACTCTTCTTTTGAACGTCTTCCCTCGTTCACAGCACTGAATACACGATTCAGCTTGTTCTCATCTGCGCCTGCTAGCCTTTTCGCTTCGCTGACGCAATCCGATTCACCACTTTTTATCCTCTGGATGTAATCCTCAAAACGCCTGTTCGAATTGCGAATTGAGAATATGGTGAGGACAACTATGAGAACCATACTCACTACAAAAAACAAAGCCACAACATTATGGCTTGCAAAAGTACTTGAAACCATATAAACCTCCTTTAAAGATTTAATACCTTTAATTCAACTTTATCAATCTCATCACAAGAGATGTATACCTTGTCAGAGATACACATGTCCTTTCTTCTGTACTCTCCGTAGTGTATTACCGAAGAAAGCCAGAATAGGCCATCATCAACTTCCACAAGAGTCAAGCCAGATATATCGTCACGACATCCATTGCAGCAGAATACATCATTGTACATCTCTGAGGGGACTATGACATTATACTTTTTTTCAGACATAAAGACACTCCTTTTTACGTTAATTCTCCGTGTTTTCTTACAAAATTTGGAAATCTATCTACAATATAATAACCTCCTGTATGTACAAAAATAATCTCTAACCATGTATGATTTTCAATGCACCCAGCGTTGCAATGATACCAATCGCCATGGTATAGAAGACATCCTCTTTAGAGTAATGCGAAATCACCTTCCGGTCACCTTGAAACACCCCATATTCTTTCTGGATATTGTGTTCACAAAGACCTAAGAAAAGAGTGAATCCTATGCCTAAAGGCAACACAATCATTTCTAGAGGAACAAGAAAGATTGCGACGAAAGAAGCCAGGATCAAGGCGAAGAAGATATAGTCAACCAGACCAGATTTGCGACCAACGTTTTTGGAATGATGCTTACACCTGTGGTATATCTTCTCCTGGTTGTTCAGATCTCTTTTTATTCTTTGATACATCTCTTCATCCATATATTCCTCCATAAAAAATACAGGGCGGTGACGGATCACCGCCCTGGTAGTTAGAATTGAAAAAACTATTCGACCAGATTATACACCTGAGAATCGATCAGTGAGGCAATAATCTTGCTTGTCTCAGGTCTTCGAACCTGAAGATCTCATCACCTCCACTCATGGAGAGAGACTGTGGCGCATCTCCTTGATGTGTGACTTCTGAAGCCATGTAGATGTCTTTGCACTCTTTCTTTGCAGAGACTGCCAAGATGTCGTCACGGAGTTCTTCTCCACCATCCATGAAGATTTCACCCCATAGATTTTCCGGGACTAGCACTGTTGTCTGTATTTTCGTACTCATTTTCTTCTCCTTTAAAAGATATCCAGTTATGATCACTTTCATAGGAAACTAATTTATCAGCTTCCTATACACCGGCATTCCGACTGTCCCTGCACCTCTTCTGGAAGAAGGAAGCTCTTCCGTCAGGCACTATGAGAAGATCACGTCTCTCACCTATAAGGTGACCTTTCACATACCTTGATACTATGAAGTAAGT
>CAZMXQ010000092.1:0-4380 GCA_964570335.1 uncultured Methanosarcinales archaeon | reverse complement strand
TACTCTTACGCTAAGAAGTGGCAGGACTTTCACAAGAAATAAATATTTTCATACCTATGTATATAGATGTTCAAGAGATGTATCATTGCAAGCATCATGGCATTCTACACTATTGCATCCAGCTATGCGACAATTGTAGAAAACATAGCACCAGATGTGCAGAGCAAGAGTCCTTACCTCTATGAAGAGCATGGGCTAAAGATTTCCAGAGGATCAGAAGAGGATACAGCTGGATTGGAAAGACTACTGGATGATCCAGTCCATCACATGATGAGCCCAGAATCTTCAGAAATCTTTTTGGAACTTGGCACAGGAGAGTACATTGCAGGATACAAGAAAGAGCTTGATATAGGAAAGAGCAGAATCAGCCTCGAAGCGGTTGGTGAGAATCCCCATATGGAGATTGATCCCATACTGCATCTGGAGGGTAGTGCCACTTTACCATTGGGCAACAAAAGATTGAACTTGAGATATAGTGATGAGATCGCACCCTTTAGGGAAAGAAAAAACAGTTTCGATATTACAATGGGAATAGAATATTGATGCTTGAGCGTTCAAATGATTATAAGAACTTCTTCAATGCCTTATACATCCTCTTAGGATCATCCATGCTTCTTATCTTGTCAGCAGGCTTATCCACACGCAACACATTCTTCAACCACAAGTAGAAATCATTCCTTCCATCGCCTACATGGTATTCAAACGTCTCTTCATCCATATCCTTCAGTTCTTCTACAAAATCAGGGAAGCTCTTTACAATAACTCCTGAGCTCAATACAAAGTATTGGTGAGGCTCAAGCTTGTCACTCAATACGTCATTCTCTGAATCATCATCTCCAGTAGCTGAAGAAGCTTTACTTGACTTCTTAGTGCTCTTAGTGCTCTTCTTGGATGAGCTTGAAGAGGATTTCTTGGAACTAGAGGATGAACCCTTAGCTTTCGTCTTTCCGCTTCCAGATCCTTTGCCGTCATCGTCATCATCAGACTCCGTATCATCAGCATCAATCTTTTCATTATCATCCTCTGAAGTATCGCTCGATTTCTTCTCTTCTGATGAAGCACCATAAGTCAGTTCTTCATCGCCTGCAAAAACGAGCTGATCCTCCTTCTTCTTCCACCTGAACTTAGAAGTGAAACGAGCTAAAGTGCGCTTTATCTTTCCTTTAACTTTAGGTTTGTCATCCTCTTTAGTCTCCTCGTCAGAAACATAATCTTCAAGGTAGTCGAGACCTGCCATCATGCCTCCTCCCTTCTTATCATCAGCATCATCTTCATCGACAATCTTCTCATTCTTCCTGATGAAAAGCTTTCCACTCAAGAAAAGCTCTTTCTTCATCTTCTGTACCATTATCACAAAGAACAGGAGGATAAGAGAGAATCCTATCAATAGTAGTATGTTCCCAATTATTGTCTCATTAATCAGATTGGAGTGGAATATGATAGCGTTCCTCATTATAGATTCTCCTAGAACCAATGGATTGTACGAGGAATACTCGATCATGTACTCAGGCATCTGCTCGAGAGGTATAATGACACCAGAAAGCATTATGAAAAGGCTTCCGATCGTTATCCCTGAGAGGGATACCATCTCTTGAGTATTGAAAAGGTATCCTAGAAGCATCCCCAGTAGAGTGAAGAAAGCAGCAATGACTAGCAATGAAACTGCTATAGTAGGTATATTGACAAGCACAGCACCACCGAACACAAGACTGGCAACCAGTATTATGAGAAGTGTCTGAGCCAAGGTAACAATCACATTAGTGAAAAAGATACCAGATATGAAAGATATATCTGCAGTGGGGGTTACGAAGTTCCTAAAGAACGAGTTGGACGTCTTCTCCATGACTACAAGAGTTCCCGCAAGCATAATACTGACAAGCATTATGACCATGACAAGCAATGTAGGGAACATATAGCTTAGAGGTGCTCTCTCTGCAACCACCGGCTCAATCTCTGTCGTGACAGGTGCTGTTATGTTCCTTGCACCTTCAGCATCTATACCTTCAATCTGCCCTAGAACATCTGAAAACTCTGTCCTTACACCCGACATGCTCTCTATCGCATCCGATACGTGATCTCCAGCAGATTCTACATGACCCTCAACCTCATCTTTGTAATCGCCAATGCCATCAGTATCACTCTCATAATCTGCAGTTATCTCAAGAGCGGATCTCTCATGGGTCTCAGTCTCATTGAAATATCCATCTATATCATCCCTCCTCGACAAGAGATAACTCTCCTGTGTAGAGTTAGGATTAAGATTGCTGAGTGAGTAATCTATAGCATCATGCGCCTCATCTTTCATGTCTTCAGCTGAATCAAGCATATCACCCAAGGCGCTGTTTATATCCATGAGTCTCCCACCTGAACCGCTGACGACATCACCTAAGTCGCCAAGGCTTGACAGAGCAGAATCTATGTCACTATCAGCAGAACTAAGATCATCTCCAATCACCTGGAGAGATACAAGCTGTTCATTTATCACACGATTCACATCATCGACACTTGTAAGTATGTCTGCTGTCTGCTCTTCAGCTATCTCTCCTGTCCTCTCTGAGAATCTGCTGACGATTATATTCTCTATTATGTTCACCATGTCTGTCTTTGATTGATCCACATAGAACATAACATTATTAGACTCATTCCCACCTAATTCGAAATCTGCCGGAAATTCTATACATGTATGCACCGTGCCACGTCTTATGTCATTTATACAATTGTCAGCTAGCGGATAACGTGTAACCTGGTAGGTCTCATCATCATCTATCTGATTTACATAAGACTCTACAAGATCAGTATATTCAGGAGAATACACTCCAATATTCAAGCTGTATTGGTTGATGCTGCCGAATGCAAGACCTACAAGAGTTATTATGAGCAGTGGACCTAAGAGTACAGCAGCTAAAGAGGTCTTTGACCTGATTATCAGCCTCATCGTCTTCGAGATGATCTTCCATACCTTCATGCTACTCATCTTGCATCACTTCTTAGTACTTCTCTTACTTCCACTCTTTGTCTCACTCTTGCTCGTCTTTCCTTTAGAGCTTTTCTTGGAACTCTTGCTGGTGCTCTTGGGACTTTTACTACTCTCTTCTTCCGTAGGATCTTCTTTGGACTCCTTAGGACTAGCATCTTCCTTCTGGGCAAGGTCCTCTGTATTCCTGCCCCTCCTGTAGAACTCCTCGAACACCTCATGCAGCGTAGGCTTCCTGACATTGACCTCAACCAAAGTCTCTTTTGAATGGCTTATGGTCGAAAGTATCTTATGCAATACCGCCTCAGCCTTAGTAGTGTGTATTATCACTCTCTTCCCTTCATGCTCAATCTCTTGAACACCGAGGTTCTTTCCTCCCAGATGCTTCAATAAGTAAGGGTAGTTTCCTGGGTATGTCTGGAGTACGATCTCTTCTGATTTTGTTATATTCGTCTTTAGCTCATCTGGGGTTCCCACATGTATCATCTCGCCCCTTCTTATGACAGCGATACGATCACAGAAGCTCTCTACCTCATCCAGGAAATGGGATGCCATCAATATTGTGGTCCCTTTCTCATTGATCTTCTTGATTATATTCCACATCTGCTTCCTCAGCACAGGGTCCAGATCAGCAGTAGGCTCATCCAGTATAAGTATCTTAGGATCATGTATTAGAGAACACGCTATGTCAAGTCGCTTCTGCATTCCTCCTGAAAGGTTCCTAGCCTTGACTGCTCTCGAGCTGTATATACCAATAAGATTCAACAGGATCTTTGTATTGGTCCTCCTTATGTCTCGAGAGAGTCCATATAGAGCACCAAAATAATCTAAGTTCTCCTCTACAGAGAGCTCCTTGTAGAATGAAGGTTGCTGAGAAGCGAAACCGAAGATGTTCTTTGCCTCATCATGGGTGAAATATACCGACCTGAACTGATCAGAAGCATTCTCATAATCCAAGAGATGTTCAAGCTTGAACTTGACATCTCCCCTCTCAGGCCTTATGAAACCTATCAGGCTATTGAGGAAAGTTGTCTTGCCATGGCCAGACATACCGATTATTCCCAATATCTCTCCAGAATATATCTCCATATCTATATTCCTGAGGACAACCTTATTACCAAAACTCTTCGTGAGATTGTTTACCCTGACGACAGCATTATCCATTGAAGTATCTTCAATCAACCATGTTTTTATATTTTCTGTTCTCATTAGCCAGTGGTCTGGTTCAAGTAAGTATCATATAGAGCAGATACAGAAATGCAGAATTTGGAGATTTCAAACGAAATTTTATTAAAGCATTAGAATACATCACAGCAAGGTGGTTTTATGGGTAAAAGGAAGAAGAAAGACATCGGGAAGAAAAAGTCAAGCAATAGCGAGAGTCATAGCAGTCAGCAAAGGGAGCA
>CAZMXQ010000091.1:0-4461 GCA_964570335.1 uncultured Methanosarcinales archaeon | reverse complement strand
ATCTTGCATATTCTAAAGAATCAATAGACTGTGACATCATAAGAGAGTATATTGAAGAGCTACGTAAGAAAAGAAGTTTCAATGCCAGAGCTCAGCTCAAGAAACAGCTGATCCAGAGGATAGTCACAGTCATAAACTCGAAGAAGAAGAGAAGGAGAGACAGGAAGGAGTTTTATGGATTACTGTCCACATTCGTTGATGATGATAGGTATAAGGAATGGTATGATAAGAACATAGGGATTGACTAGATATCTTTCAGATTCTATAGAATATTTTCAGGAATTCTTAAGAAAGGCATATTAAAGCATTTTTCTTGGCGTTCTATATGCTTCGGAAAGAAGGAAAACTTAAATATCCAGAGATATCTTCAGATATTATGAGACAGATAAATCTGAAAATGCCTGAGAAGTTGATGAAAGAATCTTCAAGGTATGTTGAGGAGTTTGGGTATAGGAATCTACAGGATCTCATTCTTGAGCTCTTGAGGAACAAGGTACTTGTTGAAAGGTATAAGGAGATTGAGCAAAACATGGATAATAAAAGCATGGATAAGGCCGAAGCATTGGAATATGTGAAAGGTCTTTAGGATGTCTTACAGATACGAATTCAGCAAAGAATTTGAAAGATCCATGAGAAAACTCAAGAAGAAAGACAGGAAAATGTTCCTACAGATAAAAAAGAAACTCAGAGATATCATAGAAAATCCAGAACACTACAAACCTTTGAGAAACTCATTAGCAGGTTATAGGAGAATACATTTTGGTTCATTTGTTCTTGTGTACAAGATTGATCGTGATATCGTCAAGATAATCTCCCTAGATCATCACGATGACGCATATTAGGTCTTTTTTATCTTTTAAATCCAATGGAAGAGAAGAAAGGGAATATAGCTAAGTCTGATGAGGATATTGATGAGTACATGGACAGATAGGAAGTTTTATATATTACTTTATGTAATAGTATTATTACAAAAATGAATAACTACAATATACTCATCTTCCTTATGGATAGGAGAAGCGAAAGGTTCACAATAAATCAGATATCAAAGGCTACAGGAATCAACTATCGGATTGTGTATGAACAGATCCAGATGTTCAAGGAGGAAGGCATAATAGAGACAGAGAGAGCAGGCAATTCCTTGCTATGTTCTCTCACAGGGCATTTCAATGAGAAAGTATTCCATGCAGAATACTTAAGGAGAAGAAAAGCTCTTGAAGACAAGGATCTTGATACTGTGACTTCAAGGTTCGTTAGAGCCAGACAGAATTACATCCTCTTGTTATTCGGCTCTTATGCAAAGAGGAAGAACACACAGTCTTCGGATATAGATCTCCTTGCAGTCACAGAGAATGAGAAAGAACTCATCGATATCAAGTCTCTTGTGCCTAAGGACATACATCTTACCTGTGTAAGTTATGATGCATTCCTGCGTATGAGAGATAGAAAGGATACTAGTGTTGTCTCTGAGGCTATGAAGAATAACATAATACTTATCGGAATAGAAGATTATTATAGGCTGTTGGACAATGATAAGTGATAGACGGCCCAAAGAAGCTGAGCTGAACCTGAAAAGCTTTCTTATTGGAAAATCGAATAATCAGATCAGATATTTTTCAGTTCCTATAGAATGTTTTCAAGAATTCTTAGGAAATGCATATTAAAGCCAAATTCTTAACATAACATAAAAGATTTAAATCAGTACCACTTCAATACGTATTCAGGTGGTACAATGAAATTCAAGAAAGTGACGATATCATTACCAGAGAGATTATATGATGAGGGAAATAAGATGGTAGAGAAAGGTCTCTTCTCTAATTTCAGTGACTTAGTGAGAAGTGGTATCAGGGAAGAATTCAAGGAGATGGCTAGAGTCTCTTCTGAATTCGACAGGAAGAACATATACAATGACAATGAGCTCGTATCAGATGTCAAGAGAAGTGTTGCAGAAGCCAAAGAGCAGAAAGGGAAGATAGCTGAGTCTGATGAGGAGATTGATGATTATATGGATAACATATAGTGGTAACAATGACTTATGATGTGAGATTCACACCAACATTTGAGAAACAGCTCAAGAAGATGAAAAATAAGGATAAAATCTTGTTTGAGAGGTTGACAAAGAAGATAAAAGAGATTAGAAGGCATCCATATCATTACAAGCCATTGAAAAACGTCCTGAAAGGGACACGGAGAGCACACCTCGATCCTTTCATAATAATATTCAGCGTTGAAGGAAAGACGATATCCTTACACTACGTGAAGCATCATGATGATGCATATTAGGCCTTTCTTATCGTCTTCATTACATACTCTATATTCTTCTTTGTCAATATCCTTAGCATCCACAATATTGTCAGATATAATCCAATGAGGAGGACTTTGAGAAGGATATCATTAATGATGCTCTCTGTGGCGTAGAAGAGTCCAATGATCAAAGAGTATGTGGATATGACTGTCCATATCCTTGCTTTAGGGTACCTCAAGAAATGGTGTTTCTCTGAATAATATGTGTAAGATAATGTTATTATCAGATAAGTGATTATGCTTGCTAATACAGCACCCCATATACCGAAGAAGAATATGAAAAGGATATTCATGAGGACATTGGAGATCCCTGTAACTATTGTGATCCACATTATTATATCTGTCCTATTGGATAACATCAAGCCCTTTGATGCGAAAGAATTCCCTGACTTTATGACGAATGCTATTGAAAGAAGATAGATAATTGGCATATAGTCAAGGTATTCTGGGTTTGTCACTATCAGTCTTAGTATGTATTCGACGAAGAAAACGAAGATCATTGCGAGTGTAGAGAGTGCGACAAGGAGTGATATGGATGCATGGCTTACAGTGCGTTGGAGGACTTTATGGTTGTCCTCATTCTTCATGATGATGGGTGTTATTACCTTGTTGAAGGGTTGTATCATAAAGAGTGATAGAGCATTAGTCACTAGATATACAAAAGAGTAGGCTCCTACTGCTGCACTGCTGAGCATTATCTGTATGATTATCCTGTCTCCGCCCTTTATGAGCTTATTCGAGATAGACTTGAGTGCCATGGGAAATCCATAGCTGAAATATTTTCTTATCAATGCCTTACTAGGTCTCTTGAAGATGCTTTTGGATAATGTTATGAGTACGTATGTTCCTACGATAGTGTAAGGTACGAGGAGACCATAAAGCAGAGCATCGATTGTCATATCTTTTACTAGCACAAGGTAGAGGATAATCAGAAGTGGAAATATTCCAATCAGTATTGATATGATGAGATAATGCGATGCTCTTGCCCTCATCATGACCTCTGTCTTCTTTAGCTGTATGAAGAACTGGAAGAATGCTATGGCTATTATGACATAGAAGAGGAAGAAGTATTCAGGGAATGAGCTGAATATGGTGTCTCTTACTATGTTTGATAATAGCAGGGCAAGTATTGCGAAGAATCCGAAGCCGATTGTGAACAATGAGATTATGCTAGGAAGTGAGGTCTTATCTTCCTTGTCCTTGAAGAAGAACCTGGAGTAGGATGCTTTAGCGATCTGTGTTGAGAAGCTTAGGAAGACATCCTTGAGTGTCATCAGGATACTGTATAAACCATATTCAGCTATAGGTATGTATGTTGTGTAGATAGGTATGAGGAAGAACTTCAGTCCTTCGACTAACATCTTTCCTAGGCTATAGAGTGAGAAATTCTTGAAGAGTTTCATGCATTCGTTTGTTATTGTTGTTTTTATAAGGTTTGTTAATCATATATTACGGAGATTTTTCACTTTAAGCTGTTTTTTCTGAAAGAATTACTATTGGGAGAACATCAACTTTTGTCTTTTTTGTACAATTTTCAGACAAAGGTAAGATATTCGTTTTAATATACATATAATGTTTCTTGTAATGAGAAAAAGTAGAAGGATAGTAAGACTTTTGTATTTGGAAGAGTTCTATGAAATACTAGATAATTATAAAAATAAGTTTAGCATAAGTCAGAGTGATTGATGATGCAGAGACTGAAAACACGGAAACAAGGCGAATACGAATATGATGCGGGCAATGATCTACTTATATTCAGGACGAAAGAAAGAGACTACCACTCTTCATTGGAGTTTGATGACTTTGTGCTTGATATGGATACCAAAAGGCATATTACAGGAATGAGGATATTTGATGCTTCAAAAGTCTTTGATATCTCAAAGAGAGCTCTCTCTGACCTAAGAAATCTTGAGTTCGGTTCTAAGATGGAAGGGAATTCAATAAGTATAAGCATGAGGTTTGATGTGAAGAAAAAAGGTGTTCTAGAAAGGCATGTGCAGAATTTTTATAGATCTGTTGATAACAGTCTTAAAGATTCTGAAGTAGAGAGTGGTGTAGTGTAGGTTCTATTTCTATTGTTTTTATAAAGTTTGTAATAGATGTGGGCTGTGGCACGATTCAATATTTTTTGGAAAACAGCTTCAAAATTCTCCATTTTTT
>CAZMXQ010000090.1:0-4479 GCA_964570335.1 uncultured Methanosarcinales archaeon | reverse complement strand
CCAATTTTTCTTATTATTGAGCTTATCCAAGAGTTATTTAACCCAAACTGTTTTCTTATATCATCTGCAATGTTGAATGCTTTTATCAGATTCTTTTCAAGTCCCTCTGAGATATGATTTTCTTCTTTAGCAGTTTCAAATGCATTTCTTGCTTGCATATATACTTCAATCTCTCCAAACAGTCCTGAATCTATTCCAGAAAGAACCTCTACAAGATGTTGTAAGGAATCAGGATATTGGAGTACACGCATACTATTGCTTGGAAGTCTTCCATCTCCATATATTTCAATACGTTGACAGGTGGATAACCTAAAAAATGAGTCTATATTTTCGCAGGACCTTTTTGTGTGGACTTTATGTCTTTTCAACTGTTTCCCATTGCCCTTATATACTATGCATCTGAAATCTTGCATTCTTTTGATTCTGGCTTTATCATATTAATAATTTGTTGTTATATCTTTTATTCCATATTCAAATGTTTTAAATATCATCCTGATTAAGATATCCTATGATAAGGGTCGCTGTAGTCCAGATGAGACTTTCTACTAGTATGAGAAAAAATAGAGACAACATATTATTGCATATCGACAAAGCACATAAGAGAAAAGCTGATATAGTATGTTTTCCGGAAGTCTCACTTCAGTCTGAATATGATATTTCAAGGGACCCTCATGAAGACATAAAAAAGATCAAAGAAAGATGCAAAGAGAGAAGTATACATTGTATTTTTGGTTCTTATCTCCCATATCGCGGTAAGCTGAAGAATTCTCTTTTTCTGATTGATGATGAAGGAAATATCTTATACAGGTATGATAAGATACATCTCTGGAAAGATGAGAAAGGAAAAGTCATACCAGGAAAGAGGAACAAGGTCGTAAAGACTAAGTTAGGTAAAATTGCTATGATAGATTGTTGGGATTTTGCTTTCTCGGAGTACAGTAGAAGTCTTGCAAGAAAGGGTGCTAAGATTATATTCTGTCCTTCATATCTCGTATCTCACAAGAAAGATGGTGAAGTGTTGAGAAAGATACCGCTTGTAAAGGCATTTGAGAATATATCTTATTACATATCATGTGATGCATTCTCTAAAGAGACATTATCAGAGAGTTTCATATGTCATCCTGGTAAGATATTGAAGCATATCAAGGGAAAAGAAGGTATGATGGTATCAGATGTTGATCTCTCTGAGATTGATAAGCTGAGAAAAGAATATGACCACCTGTAACTTGAAATCTTTTTGAATGTGTAGATTTTTTACAAAGTAAGATTATCAGTATGATAAATCTTATCATAAACCTCATCTACAATCTCCATCAATACTTCTTCTTCATAATCAAGATCTGTGTCATCTTATTTAACTCATATCTGCTAGCAGAGGGATGATCCATTTAAAAAGATTTAAAAAAAGAGGCGCAGAACTTGCCAACATGTATTGGGTAAGTTTTCCTGTAACAAATGAGAGCCTTGATGCTATAGTAAATGGGCTTGATCCAAGAGAGGATGACAGAGTCCTTGCGGTCGCTGGATCAGGAGACCAGGCCTTCGCCTGTCTTGAGAATGCGGGCTCTGTTAAGGCGATTGACTATAGTAAACCACAGCTTCAGCTTGTGAATGACAGAGCTGAAGTCCTGCGTATGGAAGATCATGAATCATTTCTCAGTCTGGGTACTGAGAGTGCAGATGCTGTTGATAGGGATTTGCTTCTTGGACTAAGAGATGATTACTTTCTTGCTGATTCTTATCGTCTGAGAAACATATCAAAGAAGACTGATTCTTTGGAGATAGCATATGGAGATATATTCGCAGAAGCATTAGGTTCATCTTTCTCTAAGATATACCTATCCAATGTCATCGGTTTCTGCGGGGATGAGTCTGGCAGTAAGCTCAAAGGTGCTCCTTCCTTCTTCAGATCTCTGAGTGAGACATTGCCTTCCGGTGGTGCAGTCTATATCGCTGACGGAAGAGCATTTTTCCAAGACCAAGAATTCTATCATCTAGGTCCTGAAAAGATAGATGAGACTTTAGGCTTGGATGGTGACTTGAGATATGACCATGAAAGGTCACTATCAGCAAAACAGTACGAGCTATGCTACGATCCTATAGTATTGACCCGATAATTTAGATATCCACTTTCTGGGCTGTGGCACGATTCAATATTTTTTGGAAAACAGCTTCAAAATTCTTTATTATTTGTATGCAGGTGCTGTCTGCCCGTAGGGCGCTAAAGCAAACCAGGTCTGCGAACTTTGTTCATCCTAAACAAAGCACCCCAGACAACGCACTCTCTTAAAAAAGAATCAATGAATTTTGACCTGATGCTGTTTTTCCAAACAATCATGCCACAGCCCACCACTTTCAAAAACTCTATAAATACCAAACATCTCACAGGTTCTGATGAGACGATTCAGATTCTGTACTCTAAATCTACAGACAGGTGTTGGGACTACTAGAGGTTATTGGCACTACATATTTACTGGTTGGAAGTATTTCTTTCACCATTCTCTTAAGAAGATAGAAGAAGCGGGAGATTTCTTCAAAAAAAATAATGTTGATTTTATTACATTGAATGAAGTTGAAGGAGGATCTTTCAGGAGCAAGGATCAGATAAGATTACTTGGAGAAATGACTGGTTTGAAAGAAGAGTTCTTTACAACAAGATATCTACAGCCTTTGATGAAACAAGGTAATGCTATCATGTCAAGATATCCTATAAAGAGATCAGGTAAGATACGCCTATCAAGAGGAGGAGAGCCAAGGTACCTCTGTGAGACAGAGGTTAATATCAAAGGGAAAAAAATATTAGTTCTTACTTCTCACTTAAGCGTTTCTGGAAGGATAAGAAGGAAGCAGATAAAAGAGATATCTTCAAGACTTAAAGAATTGAAGCAGCCAGTTATATTTGGAGGTGATCTTAATGTCCAGGATACTGAGGATCTTAAACCTATTCTTGATACTGGTATAAAATCTACTCCTTTCAAGAAAACCTTCCCTACATGGAAACCTATAAAGAATATGGATTATATTTTTTACAGTAATCATTTCAAGTTAAAGAAAGTTAAAGTGGAAGATGTGAGAATATCTGATCATCTTCCTGTGATTGCTGACTTTGAGATTTGAGTTAAGCACTAGATTTAAGAATTATACTCAATGATCTTATTCAATGATACACCACATATCTATAATAACTGCAAAGACTAACGAGAATGTTGACTTCTACACGAAGACATTAGGGATGAAGTTCGTCAAGAAGACTGTGAATTTTGATGACCCATTTACCTATCACATATATTACGGTAACGAAGATGCTGAACCTGGTAGCATAGTCACTTTTTTCATGCATCCTGGCTCAGAGCCTGGAAAGAAGGGAAAAGGGATAGCTCATGGTTTCATACTTCAAGTACCTCAAGAGATATATAATGAATTAGGTGATGAGGTAACTGATCCAGATGGTCTGCTGATAAAGCTCAGACCGGGAGATAAACATTTCATACTTGGAGTGTTGACTACTGCTTCCAAAGATTTCCACGAAGAGTTCAACCTTGATTCTGAATCTGAGTTCATAGAAAATAATGAAGTTGGAGAGATGGGAGCAGGAGTGCTGCACCATACTGCATTCTTCACCAAAGATGAATCCTCTCAGCTTGAGCTGAGGAAGAATCTATCAAAGAAGGTGAATGTTACTCCTGTCATAGATCGTTTCTATTTCAAGAGTGTATATATGCAAGAGACAAATGGCTGCATCATAGAGATTGCTACAGAAGGTCCAGGATTCTTTATAGATGAGGAAGATCCTGAGAACATGGGTAAGGAATTAAGATTGCCACCTCAGTATAGAGACCATCGTGAAGAGATTGAAAAGAGGTTGCCTCCACTATGAGATTACTGAAATATGGTGAAGGGAAGAATGCTATTCTCATGTTGCATGGTAGAGGGTCTGATGCAGAAGATATTATCGGTCTTGCTTCATCATTCGATGCTGTCTCATACGCATTCACAGCAGATGGAAACCAATGGTATCCTCAAAGATTCATAGTTCCAAAAAAGGATAATGAGCCATTTTTGAGTTCTAATCTAAAGAATGTCTCTCAAATAATCACTAACCTTAAGCAAGAATATGAGAAAGTATTTCTGCTGGGTTTCAGTCAAGGCGCATGTCTTGCCCTAGAATATGCTTCAAAGAATGATGTGGATGGAGTTATTGCATTCAGCGGTGGTCTTATAGGTAACGATGAAGAACTTGCTGTAGAGAAGAAGTGTAATGTGTTCATAAGCTGTAGTAAGAATGATCCACATATCCCTTTTGAGCGAGCTGAGAAGACTGTTGAACTGTTTGAGAATACTGGTGGTGCAGTAAAAAAATATTTCCATGAAGGAAGTACACACATGATAACGCCTAAAGAGATTGATATGGCCAAGGAGATGATCAATGATTAGATTATTCTTTTGATTCATACGGTGATCTTGATGAGCTATAAAGAT
>CAZMXQ010000089.1:0-4531 GCA_964570335.1 uncultured Methanosarcinales archaeon | reverse complement strand
GGGAATCACGAGCGACATCCAATTCGCTGGTGTTAGAACCATCAAGACTGAAGAGATTTATCTCATCTCCGATACCAAGATTATTCACTCTTGTTGTGCCGACATCAAGGTCCAACTCAAGACCACTGTCATCATGATTTATGACAGTGAGTTCAGCAAGCTCTCCAGTACTGCCATCGAGGGCATATCGCCATACTGGGTCACCGATTACAGAGAAGGAGAATACACTACCACTAGTAGCACCAATATCATCAAAAATAGTATCGGCTAGGAGGTCTTCATCCTCATCCGCTTCAATCTCTTCTGCCGATATTATCTCATAAAGGCTTTCAGATGTCGTCCTATTAGCGATATAATCATCTTGATCTCCTATCATACAACCAGTACGCATCATACCTGGTCTAGCTGGCATCCATGAGAACTCTGTCTCTCCTTCTATATCTGAATATATTTGGTCATAGAGATACACATTAACTAGATTGACTTTTGGCTCAATCGGTTCTTCACCTTCGTTCTCAAATACGAATTCCATATATTCGACATCTTCCCTATCTATACCCGATATGTTATGCTGGAATTCTCTGAATCCGTCAAGCCTTGTAGTTGGAATCAGGTCTTGATCAATCATTCCATAATTCTCAGTAGATACATCACCGTTGTTGTCTTTTATCCTTATGCTTATATTCAACTCTCCTGAGCTATCATAAGCGAAGAATCCTAGAGTATCTGCATCAAGATCGAAGGAAGAACTCCCTATCCGTCTATATCGGAATGTTACATTGTCTGATGGCTCTATGGTTCTGTCTTCCTCATCAATACCAAGACTTGTATCGCCACCAGATGTAACCATAGTGTTATTGGATCTCCTAGCAGTCCTGTGTAAAGAATGCCAACCATCAGTATCTGAGATTCCTTCAAACTCTATTACATCAGTAATATTATCCATGGATCCTGAGTATTCATCGCCTTCTCTGAAGAATCTGAAATCCGATATCTCATATTCCTCTATTGGCTCTGAATTGAAAAGAGTGAAACGGTTGAGTACAACCTCTTCAGAATCGCTGGAATTTACCTGCAATGTTATCTGATCCAATTGTTCGCGATGAGTGATGTTCTCTAAGACGGGACTATCTTGATCACCTACAGCTCCCACCACATGGTAATCAAAGTCGCCCTCTGCATCTACACGTACAGAATCTACATTCAATGTATTTATCTCTGAAAGATCGTATGTTATCTCTACTTCTGAATCTGGCTCTACATCTATAGAAGCATTGGTCAATTCAGCGTTTCCTGTTATTCCAGGATCTTGCTCAGTCTCTATGAATCTGCTTATACCATCTTCCTCTATAATTTCAGATGCTGAGAATGTTATGTTTGCCTCATCTCCAGGATAGCTTATGTAAGGATCTGTCTCATACTCAATTCCAGTGATAGCATCAAGAGTATCAGTCTCGTATATTGTACAAGAACTATTTACCAGTTCATTTTCCCTAAAATCGATTACAGTAAGATCTGCAGGCCTTGTCCAGTTCACATTAACAGGAACCTTTATCTCCAGGTCAGCTGTATCCTCATCAGCCTGATACAGATCCTTAGAGACTGTCAAAGATAGTTCATTAGAGCCAGGAGAGAATCTAGGGTCTGGATTGAGAAGAATCTCACAGTCGCCATCCTGTGATGTTTCACAGCTCCCGACCTCATCATCATCTATCGAAATGGAAACCTCTGCATCTTCCAATCCATTGATGCTGTCAGACACGTCAAACTCGAACAAAGATTCTCTTGCAAAATCTTGGTCAGTCAGAGATACATCGTCATGCCTTAATATTGTGTCTTCAGTTTTTGAATAAGTGAAAGAGATGTCATCAGATATGATGAATTCCTCGACGGAGACCGGATTATCGATAGGACCACCATCCACTTCATAGAAAATATCATCTTGATCGTATATCTCACAAGTTCCAGTATACTCATCAACTGGAAGACTCTCTGTATCAGAGAAAGATAAGAGTACTTCCCCTTCTGAGTCAGTGGTGAGTATCTCGGAAGAAATCTCTTCATCGTCTCTTTCTATTGTCATGTTTACTTCATGATTCTCAACAGGGTCACCTGTATATTGGTCTATGACATCGCAAGATAGCTCGATTTCATCACCCCTCATGACGACATCAGAATTCACTTCAGAACCAATGGTAGAATGACTCCTCAGCTCTACAGGAAGGACATCCTCACCGTCATCGTAGAATTCCTTTGTTGCATTAGCTACTAAATCATACTCGCCCAACTCATATTCATGCAAGATGTCACCTGTAGAAGAAGGATTGAATGCAAGAGCATAAGTCTCACCACCTACCAAGAACCAACCGAAGTCGATATTTATAAGTTCACCGACTTCATCTTCTACGTCTGCATTCAGCGACACAG
This sequence comes from uncultured Methanosarcinales archaeon, assembly GCA_964570335.1. Lineage (GTDB taxonomy): Archaea > Nanobdellota > Nanobdellia > Woesearchaeales > CAZJJJ01 > CAZJJJ01. Next base: position 2,104 of record CAZMXQ010000089.1, on the reverse strand, counting down.
AAGAATCTCTGTAGAAAATATCATAATCAGGCGATACGATATCCACATCAATCTCTTCTGTGAGGAATACCTCTTCTGAATCCTCTGAGTCAGAAGAATAGAACTCCTCAACATCATCGTCAAGGACTATTGATATATCATTAGGACCTACATCGAAGGACTCATTTGTCTCCACTGTGAAATCACAGATTCCATTCTGATTGGTTGATGTAGTACCTAAGTGGTTATCTCCTTCATACCAATCACAAGCATAATCTTCAATAGGATCATCGGTGCTGGATTTGAGTAGTGTAGCTTCCAATTCCACATCACTATCCATCCTAGGAGTCTCAAGAGGAGATACTTCATATTCATCAACATATACATCATCCCAGATCTGCCCCTGAGCCTGGTCAGAAAGGACATCCCCACCATCTTCAATGACTACTTCCACAGAGAATTCAAATTCACCTCTATCATAATCATCAACAGAAGGAGTGAAAGGATTTGTCGTTGAAACTTGAGTCGCTCCATCAATTGGATCTCCATCCAAGAACCAAGTTACGCTTTCTACATCTTCAGTTATATCGAGTTCTTCGCTCACATTGATGGCCAATGTCCCTTCCTGTTCAAGATAGTATCTCATATTCTCAGCAGAAGGCTGTGTTATCTGGACATCGAAATCTCCTATAAGAGTAAGAGGATCCTCATATGTGTCGCTCGGATTGAAGTGTTCTCTTGTAGCATTAGTATAGACCATGAACTCTCCATCCGTATTTACTTGTGGGTTGAAAGTGAAATTGCAGGATCCAGTCTCTCCAGTAGTACAATTGCCTACATTCTCTATTCCGAAATCGCTTGTGGCGTTTGAATAGAATTCTACATCTACCCCTTCTAAGTTGGTATCAAGCTCATCTCTAGCATCAACCTGGAATGTAGTATTGTAGGGTTCCTCATCATCATAGAAAAAGATTGGTTCATCATTCTCTACACGATCCACATCCAGTATTATCTCACCTATAGAAGATACACTTGTCTCTTGAGTATTGTTGAGTATGACTATATTATCTTCAAGGTCATCCTCTGTAATACAAGATACATTATAGTCCCCTGCAGCCATCTCCGTCATATCAACCTGATACTGTACGTTTCCATCAGCATCCGATACCTCTTCTTCAACAATGACATCCTCCTGAGGGTATGTAGATATAGGAGAGACTGTTATGTTAACAGGATGATTCTCTAAAGGTTCACCTGTATGTTCAGAAACCAGTCTACACTCTTTTAGGAAGTCTGTATCTTGCCTATCCATGGTCTCATAATCAAAGGATGGTTCTTCCTTTATCATTTCCACATAGTCTATTACCGAAACATTCAGAGTCCTAGATATCTGACAGTCCGTTACGTCTTGGCAAGGTCCTGCTTGTGTTATGAAATCGAATGTGTAGTTCCCTCTTTCTGTAATATTTGCTATGAGCTCTGATTCATATGTTTCAGCTATATCGAGATCCCCTTCTCTGTCATCCTCTATGTCCACCCACTCAGAATCTATACCTACAATATCATCTATGAAAGAAGTCAAGAGTGTATTACCGAAATTCCTGAGCTGACTTGTTCCAATCGTCTCTTCTTTGGATTCTGTAAGGTTAAGCAACTCGAACGTATTGTCTATCTCTTCAAAACCCTCAGATTCTTCGATATCAAACCTGTTCTGTTGAGCAGCACTGCCACGCGTACCATCAGGATTCTCCCAGTCTCCTGTGGCGAAGAGAGTACGCGATCCATGACCTGCTGCAGTCGAAACATTAAATTCAACAGTCTCTACACATTCTGAATTCGTAGATATCTCACCACAGTCTATTATATCCTCTGAGAGGTTATTGCTAACACCACTCAGGCTTGTAAGATATATATTAGAATCCCTCATTGTAGCAGGACCTGTATTCTCAAGAGTATAAGTTACATTCTTGAGGTAAGGTTCATCATATGACACAGTATCCACTTCTATCTCAGTTGGCTGAGACTCCAACTCACCTGTTGTTGTCGGTATTGCGAAGAATACATCAGAATCAGTCCTTACACCTTCAGCATCATATGTATTTATAGCAGAAACTGTGACATTATG
>CAZMXQ010000088.1:0-4569 GCA_964570335.1 uncultured Methanosarcinales archaeon | reverse complement strand
AATAGAGAATTTTGAAGCTGTTTTCCCAGAAAAATTGAATCGTGCCACAGCCCATATTACTGGAAAAAATTATAAATCAAAAGAATATAAGACAGTATGGAGATTGTCATGGACACTATAATCATAATAGTTTCTATTGTAGTATTGGTTGGTATTATCGGTGTTCTTCTCCATCACTTCATCTCTTCTAAGAAAATGGGACCTACGAAAAGTACGCAAAAGAAAAAGAAAACGGGCGAACCTGCGCCTCCTAAAAATAATCCAAGTCAGACGCTTCCGAATCAGGCTAATATCATAATCAACGACATCGAGGACTTTTATAGAGAATTTGATAATATCGGCAGCAATGTCGACAGAATAATAGGTTTCCTTGTCCAGTTAGATTATGAGAGCTACAACAAAGGAAGACTCAAGCAATTCTTACAGGACAAAAATATCTCTTTTGAACAGAGAGAACATATATTGAATACACTCTATGAAGCGCATATCAACAAGAAAAACAAAGAAAATATCCTTGACTCGATATCTGAACATAAGAAGATGGGATGGGATGATGAGAAGATTAGAAATGAACTCATCTCAAAAGGCTATTCAAAAGAAGCAGTCGATATAGGGTTCAAGGAGTTCCACAAGAGGAACATATATTCCAACTATGTCAACCAGCTCACAGAACATGTCAAGAAGTTCCTTGTAGTAGGGAAGGAAGATGACGAGATAATAAGGGAATTCAGGAGCCATGGATGGCCTAAAGAAGTCATAGAGGAAGCCATAGAAAAAGGCAGAGAGATTCTTGAGGAAGAACACTCTGTAGCATACTTAGAAGAAGAGATCCTGAAACTTATCCTAGAAGGGGAGAATAGAGAACACATTGCAAAAACACTCAAAAAAAGAGGATGGCCTGAAGATGAGCTCAGGGAACATTATGAAGACATAAAGAAAGGTCTCAAAGATCTCGAAGAATCCTTGAAGAACATCGATGTAAATGAATACAATATCAAGAATATAAGAGATGCACTGAGAAACAAGAATTGGCCGGAGGGCATTATTGACAAGACAATAAACAATATAGTAAGCAAGGTCGAGTTTCACAGGAAAGTCCAGAAGATGAGGAATGAAGCATTCTCACTGATGGAGAAAGGAAACAATTCACAGCAGATAAGAGACTTCCTTGCAAAAGAAGGATGGGATAGCCATACAATAAACAAAGTCATCAACGAGATTAACAAGAAGCTAGCTATTGAAGGAGATAAAGAGAAGATAAAAGCCTTTAACAGCCATATATTCAACAAGGATGAGTGGCACAAGCATATCACAGAGTCCATACAAGATTTTGATACTGAAAATGAATCAAATGAAAACAAGACTCAACAAGACATTAGTGTTGAGCAGAGGAGAAAAAACAACGAACAACAGATGAAAGAAAATCAAAACAAAAGGCAGGATATGCCTCAAAAAGAATAGATTATCCATCATCATTTCAATAAGATTTAAATTACAATGATACATAGATAAAGTCATGGCTATGAATATTGCAATGATTGCAGCTAGGGTGATAAGCGCACTATTTCTTATCGGTTCAGGGATAATCCTCCTGAAACTGAACAGAGAGAACAGATCCATTAAGCTTTGGGGCTCCGGCCTTTTCCTTTGGGGGATATCAACAGGGATAGGTATATTTGCATACCACCAAGGAACCATAAGCCAAGGCATATTCATAAGCACGAGATTCATGACAGGAATAGCATTCGTTGCAATGCTGTTCATGGGCACTCTGATGCTACTCCTCCCAAATAGACAATCAAAGGTACTCACAGCAGTCTATATGGTGATTGTCCTGATAGCTGATTTCACATTCAATGCACCCGGAGGTTCACAATACGACAATATCGCTATGCACTCTATCTATGTCACCATGCCAATATCAATAGTTCTCTTCTCATATTTCTATACTTACTTCCTCAGGCTTAAGGACAGGAATGTGTTGTTCCTATCAATAGCATGGGGCTTCTACTTCATTGTAACCCTTCTCCATATAATGGCTAACGGCTTAGGTATCTTCTTTCTTGAGAGACTCTTCTTACTCATTGGACTTGTAAGTGCTATCGCAATATCGGTCTCTTTCAACAGGATGAGGAAGATAGAAGAGACATGGAGAAAGATGACTACTCCTAAGCCATATGTCATTGACCAGAATTTCTTGGGATACATGAATAGTGAGTTCGGATTTGACACCAAACCGATCATAGAAGAAGAGTTGAAGAACAAAGAGATCAGCAGTGTATATGAGCTTAACCCTAAAGAATTGGATATCTTCATAGAGAACCTTCTTGATTCAAGATTCGGAAACATATCACCTCAACGAAAGAGTATCATAAAGACAAGGATAATAGATGTTCTGGGATTGAGCTTACCGCCCATACTTAATGAAGAAGATGATGAAGCATACCATGTAACATCCATAGATGAATTTTATGAGAATTTCTCAGCTATAGGCAAAGACCCCGAGTCAATAACATCATCCCTCTCAGGACTTGATTATGAAGTGTATGATAAAGGTAGGCTAAAGAGATTCCTTGAAGATAATGGCATCTCATCACAACAGAGTGAAGCTATAATTAAGACGCTGCATGATAACCACTACGATAACATAAGGTCAGAGTCATTAAAGAACAAGATAGTACAATACAAAGAGAAAGGGATGGACGACAAATCAATCAGAGAAGCACTTCTTAGGGAGATTAACGATGAGGAGGTAATAGATAAGGCTTTCAAGAAATACTACAAGAAGAGCATATACAAGGACTACCTCCCTAATATAGCTGAGCACATGAAGAATTTCGTGCTCCAAGAGAGGAGCGATCAAGAGATCCTAGATATATTCCTACAGCACGGATGGCCGAAACAGCCTCTCGAGGATGCGCTTAAGATGGCAAAGAAAGAGATTGAGAAAGAACAGTCCAGCTCGCTTCTAGAAGAGAACATACTCAACCAATTAGTTGGCGGGAATGCAAAAGAGAGCGTGATAAAGACAATCTCAAAGAGATCATGGCCTGACGATGAGCTAAAGAAAAACTACACAGATATAAATATAGGTCTCAACGACCTGGACAGGACACTCTCATCTATTGATTTAGGCGACTACAATCTGATAAGCATAAAAGGATCTCTTGTAAAGAAGAATTGGCCAGAGGATATAGTTAACATGGCGATAGACAACATGAAAAAAGATGTGGAGTTCCACAAGAATCTCATGAATATGAGAAAAGAATCAATGAGCTTTGTATATTCGGGAAACAGCTCAGTACAGCTAAAAGAGAAACTCATAAGGGAAGGATGGGATGTGGATACTATCAACAAGAATATCAATAAGATTAATAAAGACCTCATTGCGACAGGTGATAGACAACGTCTCAGGACATTCAACAATCATGTGTTCTCTAAGAGAACACATAAACCAAGACATATAGATAAGTTCATGAAAGGTTTCGAAGCCACAGAAGAAGACAATAGACACGATATTGAAGATCTTACATAATGAGGTATTACAATGGATAAAAGCAGACTTCTAATGACGGATGATGGAAAGACATTCCTTGTCAAGAATATAGACAGAGATTTCCATTGCCAGTTCGGCATGGTAAAAAAAGACGATCTACAGTCAAAGGTTGGTGATGTAGTCGAGACCAACAAGGGTAAGAAGATATACATCTTGAATCCAATGAACAAGGATAGGTTCGCTAAGATAAAAAGGAATGCCCAGATCATGCCATCAAAGGATGTAGGATTCATCATATCAGAGATAGGTATAGATAAGAACACAGTAGTCATAGATGCTGGCGCAGGATCAGGCGGGGCATGCTTGAGTTTCTCTCTTATAGCAAAAAAGGTTTACACGTATGACATAAGAGAGGATCACCTGGAAATAGTCAAGGAAAACAAGAAATACATGGATATTGACAATCTTGAGGTAGGATTCAAGGACATCACAAAAGATAAGCTTGATACAACTAAAGCTGATGTGATTAATCTTGATATACCAAATCCTTGGGATGCGCTGGAAAACTGCATGAAACACCTCAAACCAGGAGGTTTCTTAGTCTCATATTCTCCAACAATCCCACAAGTATCTGACCTAGTGGAGAAAGTCTCTGATGATGATAGGATTGTCTATCTGAAAAGTGTAGAGACATCTGAAAGGGAGTGGGAGTTCTCAGGAAGGAAGATACGCCCAAAGACAAAGCAAAGGATAGGGCATTCGGGATTCATCAGCTTCTTCAGAAAAGTGATGTCTTGATTCAGCTCAGAACAAGATAGGAATCACTAATAGAAAGTAGGTCATGAGGAGTCACAGTTCACTCCGAGTCTGAGTTCAACTTAAAATCATCGTCAGAGTTGGAATCGTCCTCGTATCCTTTCAGGAATCCTTCCTCCTCAGGAGAGATCTCATCATTATCCATCTGCTCCTCAGGATTCTCATGGAGATCATCCTCCATGTAGTCATCGTCTTCCATAAAGAAAAGTTGCTCGCATTGTTTTTTAAAGTTTTCTGAAAGATGCTTATAATCGACA
>CAZMXQ010000087.1:0-4575 GCA_964570335.1 uncultured Methanosarcinales archaeon | reverse complement strand
GGCTTCCCAAAAACCCTTTCACGCAGCAAAACCAGGTCTACTGGTTCTCCGTAAGACCCTTCCTGCTCCTGATCTGCTCTCTTATCTTATCCTGCAGCTCATCAGGCAGCTTCTCGAATGTCTGGCTTATCAGGAAGAAGCTTCCTCTTCCACCACTTGCAGACCTGAGCTCAGATGTCAATCCGAACATCTCTCCTACTGGAAGCTTTGCCTTGACGGAGACATGGTCACCTTCCTGCTGCATATCTATGAGCTGACCTCTCTTGTTAGAGATGAGCTTAGAGATCTCACCCATGTATGACTCTGGAGCCTCGAAAAGAAGCTCTTGTACTGGTTCATATAGCATAGGTTTAGCAGTCATTATAGCTTCCCTTATACCATCTCTCACTGCTGGGTAGAGCTGTGCAGGACCTCTATGGATAGCATCCTCGTGAAGCTTACAGTCTACGAGTGTGACCTTCATATTGATACCTGGCTCATTAGCTAGAGGACCTTTAGCCATGACATCCTCGAACATGTCATTGACCATCTCCTGGATCTCTCCTATGTGGACGATACCTCTTGTACCATCAACCAGGAGGCACCCATTGTAGATGTCTCTGACCTTCTTGACCTCATTACTGTCCATACCACACTCCTGGAGCTTCTCCCAGAGCTGGTTATCCTTCTTCTTGACCCTCATCTCTGGAATCTCCTTATTGATAACAGCCTCCTTCAAGGCATCAGGAAGAGGTTCGACTGTGAAGTAAAGCTTATTGTGCTTGTTAGGAGACTTACCTTCAGCCTGCTCGCTAGTCTTCGTAACAGTCTCTCTGTATACAACAATAGGAGGACTGGACTTGACCTCTACATTCTTCTCTGTCTTTATCCTGTTCTCTATGATCTCAAGGTGGAGTTCACCCATTCCAGACATGAGATGCTCTCCTGTCTCCTCATCGATATTGACAGTTATAGTAGGATCCTCTTTAGAGACCTGTCTGAGCACTTCAACTAGCTTAGGTAGGTCAGCAGGCTTTGTAGCCTCTATAGCCTTCGTGACTACCGGATCGAATATGTGGGATATCTTCTCGAAAGGAGTCTTAGGTCCTTCCGTCACTGTCTCTCCTGGGTATGCTCCTTTCAATCCTACAAGACCTACGATATTACCAGCAGGGATGCTCTCGACAAGCTCCCTCTTCGCTCCATTGTATATGGAGACCTGCTGTATCCTTGCATCAGTATTAGCATTATTCAGATGTACCTCTTGGCCCCTCTTCGCACTACCGGAAAAGAGCCTACCTGCAGTGACCTCTCCCGCGTTAGGGTCGATCACAACCTTAGTAGCTACGAAGTATAAGGGACCATTAGCATCTCCTGAGAGCAGTGCCTTACCATCTGGTGACTCCAGATCTCCCCTTGCCCATAGCTTAGGTATCCTGTACTCCTGCGCATCCTTAGGATTAGGATGATGCTTGATGACCGCATTCAAGAGTACATCATGTAAAGGGCACTTCTTCCTCAAGGCCGCATGATCACCAGACTCGTATGCGTCAATGACATCCTTGAAGCTTATGTTGTGCTTCTGCATGTATGGGATAGAGAGAGCCCAGTTATGGAATCCAGAACCGAAGCAGACGCTTCCATCCTGAACATTGATCTTCCATTTCTCCCTGTACTCTTTAGGAGCGGCACCCTCTATGAACTTGTTCACATTGCTGATTATACTGGTGAACTTCTCCTGCATAGCTTCAGGAGTAAGCTTGAGTTCCTTGATCAGCCTGTCAGCCTTATTTATGAAAAGAACTGGTTTTACAAGTTCTCTGAGAGACTGCTTAAGGACTGTCTCTGTCTGTGGCATCATACCCTCGACAGCATCAACAAGTACAACAGAACCATCTACTGCTCTCATAGCCCTTGTTACGTCTCCACCGAAATCTACGTGACCAGGAGTATCTATAAGATTGATCAGGAATTCTCCCACACCATTGAGATTGTGGACCATAGATACAGCTGCAGAGTCTATCGTGATACCTCTTGACTGCTCATCTTCGTGGAAATCAAGCTGTCTTGCCTTTCCAGAAAGCTCATCAGACATCATACCTGCACCCGCAAGCAGATTATCAGAAAGCGTTGTCTTACCGTGGTCGATGTGCGCACAGATCGCTATATTCCTTACATACTCAGGAGTCTTTGCGATCCTTATTACCTTATCAGTCATCTTCTCTCCCATAATGATTCACCCATTGCTAATTCTCACATTTCTACACCTAAAAGATGCAGATCTCATTCAAGAGTATGTGCATCATGCACATTCCTGTAATCGTAAATCTCTTCATCATCGAACCAGAGACCAAGCTCTTTCTCAGCATCCCCTTTGTCCGCAGAGGCATGCACTACATTCTTTATGCCAATACCTTTGTTGTCCGCATAAGAGTAGCTGACATGTGAAAGGTCGCCTCTGATTGTACCAGGTGCTGCAGATTTCGGCTCCGTAGCTCCTACCATCTTCCTGACAAGTTCGATAGCATCAACACCCTCGAGTGCCATTGCTACGACAGGACCCATAGTTATTATGGACTCTAGACCTGGATAGAATGGTTTCTCCACGTGCTCAGCGTAATGCTGCTTCGCGAAATCCTTGTCGACCTGGACCATCTTCATAGCAACGATTTTCAGACCGACCTTCTCGAACCTTGATACAACTTCCCCTACAATACCCCTCTGGACGCCATCAGGCTTCACTAAAACTAATGTCTTTTCAACCATCGAACCCACCTTCATAAGATCATACTTTAAGATTATCTAAAAAATAAAATATCATTTCTTAGAAGAGCTCTTGCCAGTGCTCTTCTTAGCCTTGGCTTGAGTCTTCTTCGAACCTTCAGCACCAGATTTGGACTTTGTCTTGGAGCTTGGAGCTTTCTTTGTCTCCTTTGCATCAGAAGAATCAGCAGCAGCTTCCTGCTCATGCTTCAACGATGCCAGTGTAGCCTTCTTAGTCTCCTTAGCTTCCTCTGTCCACCTGGTCTTGTTTGCCTTCCTGCCTAGCTTCAGCATGTTCTTCTCCGCTTTTGAAGAAGCGAACCATAGGACAGTACCATCCTTCTTGACAAACATCTTACCGGTTCCCTGCGGTATATCCTTTCCACTGAATGAACATCTCATCTGTAACACCTTCACAATATTTCATGACATCGTATGGCTCTCGCCAAGAGTCATCTCCTTCCTTGGTTGATGCCTCTAGCCTCAACCTCGGTCTCCCTCAGCATGAGAGTGTCACCGATCCTCACAGGACCTCTGACATTCCTTCTGATTATCTTATTGGAATCCCTACCTGATAGGATCTTGCATCTCACTTGAGTCACATCCCCTCTCGTACCAGTCCTTCCTAAGATCTCTTCAATCCTAGCAGGATCAGCATTGGAGAAGTATACTCCTCCCTCCTGGGATGCATTCTTAACATTCTTCTTGTCAACCATCTTGAATCACCATCGATCAGCCAGTTCACTCCTGGGAGTCAGCTATCTCCTTAACAGCATCTTTTGCCTGTCCTTCCTGTATCACTGCTATTGCAACAGTCGCAACTGAAAGACCTGCTGCTGCACCAAGCTCTTCCCTTGAACTTATATTTACGCAAGGGATGCCCTTCTCCTTAGACAGGAGAGGTAAGTGCATAGTGACTTCCTTAGGATTAGCATCATCTGCTATTACAACCAGCTTAGCAGATCCCTTCTCTACTGCCTTAGTGACTTCGTTCGTACCTTTCTTTATCTTACCGGACGCTTTCGCAAGCTCAATCGCTTCAAATACCTTCTCTTGTTCTACCATATAAAATCCCCCGTCAGTCATATGCCTTCATCGGCTTCAACGACGAATCCTTGTGAAAATGAGAGAATCTCAACCTCTCTCAGGCCTTAAGCCGTCATCAATCACAGGTTCTTTTCCGATGAATGACATGTGATTTATAAATATTTCTGATTCTTTGTATGTCCCTCACAGAATATGACAAACCATAGACATTGTTCAAAACAGATAATAGAAATATTTTCAGAATAAGAAGCAAAAAGATTCAGGCTTCTTGCTTAGGTGCTTCAGAACCTTCTGCTCCTTCACCAGCATTCTCTTCCTGTGGCGGTTCTACTAGAGGACCTTTTCCTGCTTTAGTGACCTTGGCGTTCACCTGTACTGTAGTCTCACTTATCGTGTTACCAGCCACGAGCTTTCTCCTCTTCATGCCCTTCCTGCCCTTCTTCACACCTATTGTGCCAGGAACAGTCAATATCCTTCTCCTAGAAGAACCAGGATTATCAGAACGCATAGGAAGACCGGACTTATCACTTCCTCCTGTGATGGTGAACTCGTAACCTTGGAATCCCAATGGGTCTCCAGAGATTGAGTCCCCTACCTTCTTGTCCATGAAAAGTACGGACTGCTCTTCAGAGAGCTCTTTCTGTACAGTCTTGCCATCTTTCTGAGAGATGTTGAATTTGATCTGTGCCATACTGAATCAAGAGTTTTGAAGCTATTTAAAAATCTTTTGATACTCTTACGCTAAGAAGTGGCAGGACTTTCACAAGAAATAAATATTTTCATACC
>CAZMXQ010000086.1:0-4584 GCA_964570335.1 uncultured Methanosarcinales archaeon | reverse complement strand
AATTGAAGAGATAAGGGTAGGTGTGGATCTTGTCCTAGTATACTTTATGCTATCAATAGAATCCAGCATCATATCTTCGAAATCTGTCCTTATCTTTCCCTCCAAAGATATCACCCTTAAGTTAGTCAGAAAGAACTTGTCGTAACTCAACTCAAGCTTCTCTTTGTCAAGAAGAAAATCTTCGATATGCATCATCACTTATCCTTACTAACTGCTTAAAAAATATTTCGGAACTTCTTAAAGCTTCCACACAATAGTCTCCTTCTCATCATCTCTGAATGTCTTATAGACATATTGCTGCATCTCTCTCTTGATCTCCTTGTATTTATCCTTCTCTGAATCGTCCAAAATTATGAGACACCCAGGTCTTGCTGACTTTATAGCTTCCCTTATGCATCTTACCCTATATATTCCATCCACTATTATTACATCGAAAGGGGAATGATTATGTATTGTTCTATGATAACTCTCAGGATGTGAGAAGATATAATGGGTATTCTCAAGGTCATTCTTTAGTTTCTCATACCATCTTATGTCATGCTCTACACTGACAAGCCTTCTTGCTCTCTTCTCAAGCCATATTGTTGAGTATCCTGAGCCAAATTCAAAGATATCCAGATCATCCTTCTTCAGGATAGAATCAAACCATTCCAAGAATTCATCAGACTGCCATGGTTTTCTCATGATCAAAGTTCTTTTCAACTAATTTAAAAATCATATGCTGGGAATCCTCCACAATATTTTAATAGCAATCTCTCTTTTCTATGGATATGAAGATAATAATAGCCACTGACAGTTTCCCTCCCAGGTGTGATGGGTCAGGCTGGAGCACACTACAGCTCTGCAGGTCATTGAAATCTAGAGGATATGAGATTACTGTAGCAATGCCTGGAAAGGATGGGAAGAGACAATACGGTGGTTTCACCATACACCAGTTCTCAAGAGGTTGGTTAGGTTTCAGGAAAGGCCTAGAAGAGCTAGCGGCTCGAATCAGACCGGATGTGATACACGCACAGCATATGAAGAGCTGTATTGCCTTATCGAGGATAGAGGGTATAAAGAAGGTGTGTACTGTTAGAGACTATTGGCCGACATTCTACGATGGTTCCAGATTCAATGTAAGAAGAGGAAAGAATTACAAGAGAACTGGATATCTTAGCACGCTGCACTCAATATTCTGGAAGAATGGTCCTATGATCAAGCTATTATCTCCCGCGATAGCCCTATACATGGTATTCAGGACTATGTATGCTAGGAGATGTCTCGAGAGGATGGATAATGTCATCTGCGTAAGCAGATTCGTCTCTAAGGCTACCCCACTTAAGGCGGAAAAGAAGAAGGCAATCCCCAATATGGTAGACCTCGATAAGCTAAAGGAGTATAGGAAAGAAGGTTTCTCAAGGAATATAGTCTTTGCTGGTAAGTTCAATCACATGAAGGGTGCACTTGAGGCTGCAAAGACAGTATCTCTCCTTCCTCGTGATAGCTTCAAGGAAGCCTATTTCTTCGGAAAAGGCCCTCTGGAGAAGAAGATGAAGAAGATTCTTGGTAATAGGGGGAAGTTCATGGGTCACAAGGACGAGTCAGAGCTCTTCGAGAAGATGGCTGGCTCTATCGTTCTCCTTCCTGCAAAATGGGACGAACCTCTAGGAAGGACCATCTTAGAAGCAATATCACTGGGTGCTACTGTACTGACTACTCCAACAGGGGGCACTCCTGAGATCATAGAGAATGGAAAAGACGGATCATTATGCATGCCAGACCCCAATGTCATGAAAGCTGAGCTTTTAAGGATAATAAAGTATGATGTATGGGTCTACATGAATAATGCTAAAGAGAAAGCGAAAAGGTTTGACCAGAATCGGTTAATCAATGAGTATGAGAAGGTATACAAATTGGCCTGATTAAAGAGATGAGTTCCATAACTGATAAAAACAAGATTCTATTACCTTTTCTCATGCTGCGCAATAGGAGTGTGATTGTAGAGACTGAAAGCGGTTTCGGAAAGAATGTGGACTCTTACGATTCTGAGATGCTAGAAAGCATCGCAAGGGAATCTGTATATGATGGTGATATACAGAAAGCAGTTCTTGCCTATGGGGAGCTTTCCAAGAGAGATTATGGTAATCTCCACGATATAGCACTTCAAGGGCTCAGTGACAGCAGTTCGTTATCGAAGGCACCTAGGGATGATACTTCAATCAGCCATAAGACGAAAAACAGTGTTGCTTACATAGTGGAAAAGTGTGTCTCAAGGTCTGAAGAGGGAAAGATATCCTTAGACGATCTTCTTGTCATCGAGAAGATAGTAGACAGGATCTCCGTCGGTCTCAAGAGAAGAGATATCGAGGAAAGGGAGACCTATGAGAGGATGTATCTGAAGTTCAAAGAATATATCCTGAATGCTTATTGCAAACGTTGATTTCTGGTGAGCCGGTTTTCCGTGGAATTCTTTTTATATTAGAACACATATAATAATTATAGGTGGTTATAAATGACAAAGACAATGATCCAGATATCCTCAGATCTCAGGGATAAGACAAAATCATTAGGGAAGATGGGAGATACTTATGAGGATGTCCTTCAGAGGATGTATGAGAATGCTGTAACATCAATCGCAGCCAATGTCTTCCACGACACGAGTGATTCTGAGGACATAAGGGACATAATGAAGGAACGAGGTCTATTGTGATGGCCCGGGTTTTCGTCACATCTTCGCTGAAAAAGAAGATAATCAGGTGATTCAGTAAGAAAGAGGCGTATAAGATATTCTTCTTATTTTTCGAGTTGGAGAAGAATCCTTCCAAAGGAAAAGTGCTTGCTCACATTGCAGAATGGATGATAAAGGAGCTCAGGTATGGGACATACCGGTTCTATTTCTTGCAGCGTTCTGATGATTTTGTGAAATTCCTCACGGATGATGATTTGAAGGATGAGATTATCAAGCTCGTGGAGATGTCGAAGAAGAATGATCAGCAGGAATTTATATGGTTTTCTTGACTTTTTCTGGAAGATTTCTGATTATATTGGAAGGTTTTCAAACATTCTTCCATAAGTTTTATATATCGCAGAATACATTTATCTGCTATGGCAGAATTATCTGATGTGGTCCCTGTTGATCCAGAAGAATCTGATAGTCTTAGGGCTTTACGAGATAATTTGGGTTCTTTGAAGGCGGGAAGGATATCAAGAAAGGAACGCATTGAGGCGATTGACGAAGCCCTTAGATATAGGAAAGACATCTTTAGAGATATTGGGCTGAAATAGCTCCGTATTCTTGCACTTTTCATCCCTTCAGAAGTTTTTTTACCTCACTCTTGAGATAGGGAATATCTTTCTTTACAGCGTTCCATACTGCATCAAGATCCACTTTGAAATAGCTATGTATTATGACATCCCTCATGCCTGCCATGTCTCTCCAAGGGATGTGATCATTCAGTTCTTTGAATTCTTTCTGGATGTTTTTTGTGGCTTCCCCTATTATCTCGAATTCTTTATTATTGCACTCTGTCTCATCCTGTTAGTCTCTAGATCCTTCTTCTTCATACCCCTAGAGAATTCCTCTATAGCATCTATACTTTCAAGAATGTCTTTCAGATATGCTTCTGGGTCTCGACTCATATCACCACTTCCCTTTTCTTGAGGATATATTTCTTGAGATAGGGATTTATGTATTTGTAATTGACCAAGTCAATCTTCAATCCAGACACTTCTTCAAGCTCAAGTTTCAGATTTGAGAGTTCCAAGAGAGACATACCTTGAGGCGGCTTTATGAGTATGTCCAAGTCACTTTCTCTCTCTGCTTTTCCGGAAGCATAACTGCCGAAAATCTCTGCTTTCTCTATACCATGTCTCTTCAAGATAGGAATTATTTTCCTTTTTATGGTGGAAAGGGATTTCATGCTATATCGTAGTATTGTCTCATTTAAATAGTTAATGCTGTTCTTCGTTTTTATATGGGTTTCTTGGCTTTTTCTGGAAGATTTCTACATCCATAAGTATAGCTTTCATTTTCTTTGGATATCTTCCTATATTTTTTTTCAAATATTTTTCCATTAACTGCCAGATTCGCTTTAATAAATTTTGATTCTATAGGAACATCTCTAAATAATCTTTTTGCAAAATTTACATTTCGCCTAGAAATTTCAAAACCATGTATTATTTTTGCGCCATTACGTACACATTCATATGAGACTAACCCATCTGCAGAACCAAAGTCTAGAATAGAATAATCTTTAGCTTTTTGCAAAATATAATCCATGTTTTCAAAACGATTAAAAATATTCTGTGAAATTTTTTTTAATGAGAATAATTCCTAATTTATATGATAGTGATTTGGATAATCCTAGAGAAGTTAGGATGGTTAATATTTTATTGACTGTGATTTTGTATTTTGATTCTGACATGTTAGATAATGAAAATGATTTTAATTAAAAAACTTCTCATTTTCTTTATTTTCTAATTGTTTCAAATTATTCTTTTAAAATTTTTTATTTTTTTGGGAAGTCCATTTATTCATAAAATATATAAACACAACATAAGACATCTTTTTTATGGAATATATTTTGAAAAAAAATCATAATT
>CAZMXQ010000085.1:0-4752 GCA_964570335.1 uncultured Methanosarcinales archaeon | reverse complement strand
AACTGCTCATACCCTTTGAATGGGTCATGCTTCATAGATTCAAAAAGGTTAATCCTCCTAACTTCACCTTCTGCATGCTTATAATTATCAAAGAAGTGCTCAACCGTATTCAGGGTGCTCGACGCGATGTCACATGCCACATAATCAAAATCCTGTATATTCATGAAGATTGAAGAGAGCGGATTGATGCCACACCCAACATCTATTATAGACGCTGGTTCACCTGTCATCGCGAATATGTTATGGTAGAGATTCTCATATATATGTAGTCTATCCCTCGTAGAACTGTGTGTCTTTAGTATCTCTATTATTATGCTCCTATCCCCTGTAGAAGAGAACTCTTCGATAAGCTTCTCCCTTCTCTTAGAATCAATGTCGAAGGATCCATGGATCCGATGAAGCTCTTCTCTAACACGTTTCATAAGCTCTTTCTTCGGAGCCTTCTTTCCTTCGATGATCTTGTCAAGAAGTGAAGAATCTGTGGAAAGAGTCCTCTCTATCTCTTCTATTATAAGAGAATTGTCTATCTCCGAGAATTGTTTCTTGTCTTTTACATGCATGACAATCTGATCGATTACATCATCGTCAAGCTCTCTTCCTATTATCTCCATACAAGAAAAACAGTCACATTATTTTATATAATTAACTGATGCACACCTAAGAGATCACACTTCAAGTATCATCCCTACAGGACCTGGATTTACAACCTTTGTCTTTCCCAGTATTTTTCTCATACCAGAAGATTCGTGTATATGACCACAAAGTACAAGATCTGGTTTGACTTCATCAATGAAATCCCTATAATCTTTATTACCTGTATTGCTCGTGAAGTTCACATCGAGTACACCATTCGGAGGACCATGGAACATCACAATTATCTTATCGTCTTTCTTGATGTCCTTCTTGAATTTCTTTGAGACATTCTTGAAAGACTTGTCATGTAGAGAGAAACCATCTCCTCCATAACCAAGGATGATATGATTATCAACCCTGTATGCAGAAGAATGCAAGAAGATCAGGTGCTCATGTCTCTGGCAATCTTTTTCCAGTGATTCTGGAGTCTCATGATTACCATGTATCAAAAGAGTAGGAAGTCTTAAAGATGCTATAGCATCCACCATCTCTTTCTGGTTGCGACCGAAATTGGTCATATCACCACAACATAGAGCCATGTCAACATCTTGACCCTCAATCTTCCTCTTCATGGACTCGAACACAGAAGTATCGCCGTGTGTGTCAGTGAATGCTAGTAATCTCATCTCGGAGAGGTTCTGCTATAAATTTATAAAAATTACGTATCTCTCTGGAAAATATCAAGAAATCGAAACATACCTAATGTCTGGAGTCATATTCTGTATTTTTCCGCCCATCTATCTATATAACTGAAGCAACCGATGAGTTCCCTTCCCTTCTCAGTAAGCTCATACTCTGTCCTTGGAGGTATTTCCTTATACATCTTCCTCTTGATAATCTTCTTTTTCTCAAGCTCTTTAAGCCTTGAACTCAACATCCTAGGACTGATTGGAGCAAGGGACTTCTGAAGATCGTTGAATCTTGATGATTCTCTGTCATTAAGTTCTTTCAGTATAACAAGAGTCCATTTCTTTCCTATGTTCTGAAGCACTCTTTCCACAGGACATTTCTTCGTCATATCTATAATATATAAAGCAAAATATTTAAATATATTCTATATTGACTATACAAAATATAGTAGATATAATAAGATTATTTATAATTATATTTTGATCTAAATGAAAAGGTGAAACACATGGGATGGAATGAGATACCAGACGATAAGACGATTGAAGAGACAAGGAAGAATCTTGAAGAAAAAGGCTTCAATGTGGAGATAGTTGATTCTAAGGAAGAAGCGCTTGAAGCAGTCAAGAATAAGATACCAAAAGGTGCTGAAGTCTATGATGGCTCTTCTACCACACTAATAGAAATAGGATATGTTGATTATAGATCATCATCAGAACATGGCTGGAATGATCTGCACAAGAAAGTCAATGATGAAGATGATGAAGAGAAAAGAGCAGAATTGAGAAGGAAATCTATTACTGCTGACTACTATCTAGGGAGTGTGAACGCTATAAGCAGTACAGGAGAACTTGTAGCTTGTGATGCATCTGGGTCCAGGGTTGGAGGATATCCATTCGCTGCGAAGAATCTCATCATAGTATCTGGAGTGAACAAGATAACTGACTCCCTTGATTCAGCTATGGCAAGAGTTAGAGAACATGCCTTCCCACTTGAGGACAAGAGAGCGCAGGAAGCATACGGGTTCAATAGTGTGCTTGCAAAATGGGTTATCATGGAAAGAGAGATCTTCCCTGGAAGGACAACTGTTGTATTAGTAAAGGATAAGCTAGGATACTGAGCTATCCGCTTTCTTTATTCTTTTTTAGAAATATGCTTTCCAATTTTTTGAGTACGCAAATTGATATTCTCATGCCCCATATCACAATGAGTAATAGTCTTCCATTATTATGTTACCCATCTCATCAAGGTCTCTTACAATATAGAGATTTCCTTCTGAAGCATCCACTATACTCTGTGCGAGCTCTAGACCCTCTGTGAGCTTTATCCCGACGACAGAGATGGTTATACCGGCTGACTTCGCTTTCATCACAGCTGCCATTGTCTCGTCCGCTTCTCCTACAGTAGGTACTGCGTCTGTTATCAGTATCAGATGCTTTGTAGACTCATCATCGGGGAAGAGCTCCAAAGACCTCTCTATTGCGTGCACAAGGTTAGTCTCTTTTGACGCCCTAAGATCAGTTATCCTATCAACGAGATAGTGGAAATCATCTGTAGGATGCTCTGACGCAACCACATCAGAATTGAAAGCTACAAGTCCAACCTTATCGTGCTGTTGTGTCGCTTTATACGAGAGAGCGATACCTGCCTTCTTCGCCACATTAAGCTTAGGACCCTTCATACTTCCTGAAATGTCAAGACCATAGACAACATATATCGACCCCTTGCTCTTCCTTGCAGCTGGCTTTATATCCTCCGGCTCTATGTTCTTGTGACCTCTTCTTATAGCCGACCTTATGCTTCGTCTTACTGCGACATCCTTATAACCGAAACGTCTTGAATCACCTTCCTCACTGTGATCCTTGGGACCCTGACTCCTATCCTTCTCTTGAACCTTCTCTCCAAAGATATCTTTAGGAGTTATCTTATCAAGCTCTTGGATGCATAAGGATATGGAAGCAAGCTTCACACCTTCATCCGTAGGCACACCATTAGAGTCTATGTAATTGTTTTCTTTCAACTCATCAAGCTTCTTCTTTATGACATCCTTCAGCTTTCTCTGGAACTCTGGAATCCTCGAGTTCCTCTCTATATATCTAGAATCATAGCCACTCAGCTCTCGTATGAAACTCTCCCCGTATATCTTATCGACATCCCTATATTTTGAAGTTAGGTTATCGAAGATTGTCTCTGAGTTGAATGATATGCCCCTATCTATAGCCTCATTCAGCATCTTACCTTGTGATGACTCACCATCATCTGGAAGTACTGTCTTGGAAAGCTTCTCCTCTTTCTCTTCAGTCCTCTCCAGAGAGCCATCCAGTTTTTCAATCTCAGAATCAGCTTCTATATCCCTTTCGCTACCCAGACTCTCCCGTATCATCCCCGGGAGTCTCCGATGATCCATCATCAGCGTCTTCAGTGTCTATATTATTGGCTTTCGCGAAAGAATTGAACTCCTCTTCAAGCACTTCAGTAGGAGACTGCATATACTTCACAGAAGGTTTCAGCTTAATCCTATGAGAAAGGACAGAATCCAATGCTTCCTTGAAATCAGACATCTTCATGTCTTTCCTTCCATCTATCAGAGCATTTGCCTGTGCCCTCTCGAAGACCCCTATCGTCGCCCTTACGGAAGGGAATCGTTCAAGCTTCTGGGAATTTCTCAGGCTTCTAGTATAAGACACTATTATATTCATGATCCTCCTATTAGCTTTACTGCTAGAAAGTATTGGCCTAGAATTATCCTTGACGATGCGTTTCTCTATCTCCAACTCTTTAGGATACCCCATCTTCACCAGATCAAATCTATCAAGGAAAACATCAGAGAGGTTCTCCGTAGAGAAATCCTTTGGGTTCATCGTACCTATGAATACAAAATCAAGGTCAAACTCTACATCGTATCCACCTATGGTTACATTACCTTCTTCAAGGACTTGTAATAGAGAATTCTGTAGCTTCTCAGAGCATCTGTTCACTTCATCAAAAAATAGGATGCCCTTGTTAGCCTTGAAAATCTTTCCCGGTGTGAACGCCTCTATACTCAGAGGACCATATTTCATAGCTTTTATCGGGTCTATATCTCCAAGAAGGTCTTCTGCAGTCAGATCAGGAGATCCCTGTACCCTGACGAACCTTCCAAGACCTGAAATCTTCTTTGACTCTTCTTTCTCAGTTTTCTTGTTTGCTTTCTTATCATCCTTCTTGCTTCCTGTTGATACATAATCGAAAGGATCATCACTTATCTCTTCCTCTGGAAGCAATGATGCTATATTCCTTGCCAATGTCGTCTTACCTACACCAGGAGGACCCACTATTATCATGTGTCTTCCAGACACAAGAGCAGACTTAGTATGCTTCTTGACCTCATCCTGCCCGATGACAGAAGGAGCGATATCCGTTTTCAGGAAAATATCCTGCAGTTTTTTGACATCCATGCCAACCTCCTTTCTACTGGTTCTTAAAAAAATGACTGATAAGGTTTAAATATTC
>CAZMXQ010000084.1:0-4755 GCA_964570335.1 uncultured Methanosarcinales archaeon | reverse complement strand
AAAGATCCTGATGTTCGAGCGACTTCTGTTGAGAAAGAACCTGAAAATCCTGAGCTGATCTTCGGTGATGAGGACCCTGATTATACAGAACATATACCTCCTACCACTGCTTTTGATGAATCATTGGGAAAGAGGATCAGTGATGCGGATAATGAAGAATACTATGAGAATGACGTGCAAGAGGATGCCGATGACATCCCTGACAAGATAGTTGAAAGCTTCTCTGATCAATCAGAAGATGAGTCTTATTCTACAGCGAATATACCAAGGCTATTCGACAGGTCATACCTGAAGGAAGCAGTTCAGGACGATACTGACCTAAGAGACGCCATTGATGCTTTCAATTCAAAGGATTATACTACTGCTAAGAAGATTGTAGACAAGAGATGCAAGAAGGATCCTTCTGATGGGAAGGCAAAGCAGCTTAAGACAATCTTGGATGGTATGCTTTCAGACAGTAATGGTGCGTTTTACATGGAAGTCTCTAAAGGCGCCATGAAAGGATAGCTCATGTCATTGTCGTAAAGGATGTGTTGACAATGGAAGATACTTCGATGCTTTCAGAGAACAGACTGGAAGAAAAGGATACTGAAGAAGGAAAACTTCTAGAGGAATATGATATAAAAGTGAATGATATTGATGTCCACATAAGGATCGTTCAGATGCCTCAGGAAGCAGTACCTGAATACATGATATCTATAGCTAATATAAGCACTACTACGAAAATAATTCTTGAGAAGATAAGGGAGGATTTCGTATCAAAGGTCAGGACCAGTCAGATTGACCTTAGAGAGGTTGCGGACAAGGAGGCAATAAAGAGTAAGTTCAAGGATGAGATGGGAAAGCTTCTTGAGATATATTTCCCCAAATCAAGCGACGAAGATAAAGGTATGCTGATGAACTATCTCATGGAGCAGAACCTAGGTCTCGGGAATATTGAGATGCTTCTCAAGGATGATATGCTGGAAGAGATTGTCGTGAATAATGCTAAAGAGCCCATATGGGTATATCACAAAAGGTATGGGTGGGTCAAGACCAATATTATTCTTATGAAGGAATCTAAGATAAGACATTATGCTACAATGATAGGGCGTGATGTCAACAAGGAGATAACACTTCTCAATCCTCTCTTAGATGCGCATCTTGAAACAGGAGACAGGGTAAACGCTACATTGAATCCGATATCAAGCAAAGGTAATACTCTTACCATAAGGAAGTTCCGTAAGGATCCTTGGACAGTCACAGATTTCATAGAAGAAGGCACTATGAACATATTCTCAGCAGCTCTTCTATGGCAGATGATTGAGAACGAGTTCTCTGTGATCATCGGCGGTGGCACAGGTTCTGGAAAGACAAGCATGATGAATGCCCTCGCAGGTTTCTTTCCTCCTAACCAGAGGATCATCTCGATAGAGGATACGAGAGAGCTGACACTCCCTAATACATTGCATTGGGTGCCCATGGAGACAAGGTTACCTAATCCAGAGGGTAAGGGCGGTGTAGAGATGTTGGACCTTGTTGTCAATTCCTTGAGGATGCGTCCGGACAGGATTGTTGTGGGTGAGATAAGGAGGCATGAGGAGGCTCAAGTACTCTTCGAAGCGATGCATACAGGACACTCAGTATATGGGACATTCCATGCGAACAATGTCCATGAAGCGATGCAGAGACTCACGAATGAACCCATAGCGCTTCCGAAACCAATATTGTCTTCTCTGGGTGGTTTTCTGATCCAGAACAGGGATAGGCGTACAGGGAAGAGGATGACTCTTCAGATAGCGGAGATGAAAGAGGATGGTGATCCAAGGGTTATACTTCAATACGATCCGAAGAGAGAGACTCAAGCAAAAGTCGCAGAACAGAAAAGGACTTACGAGGTACTCTCTCTTTATACTGGTATGAGCCAGAAAGAGGTTGATGATGACATCAGGGAGAAGATGTTCATACTCCGTTGGATGATAAAGAAAGATATAAAGAATGTCCACAAGATAGGTATGGTAATGTCGAGATATTACAGGGGAGATCTCATAGATGATTCTATGAGGGAAAAGATAAGGATACAAAATAATGTTGAGAGAGCTAGATGATGAAATGGATAATAAGGTATATCGTGAGGAAAAATCCTTCATTGCAACAGAAGCTGAGGGTAGCACATGTAGCAAAGACTCCTGATCAGTATATCTCATCTCTTCTATTCAATGCATTCATGTATGCATTCTCTTTCTCATTCCTTATCTTTCTCATACTGTCGAGAGAGGGAGAATACACTAATCTGGTTATATCTCTGATAGTTCTCGGATGTTTCCTAATCTTAACTTTTGGTTTCTATAAGTTCTTGTCATTGAATCTGGATGTGAAGATAAAGAGAGTGCAACATGAGATAGATTCAGAGGTCGTGTATGCTGCAAGGTTCCTTCTTGTGAAACTAGAGTCTGGGACTCCCTTCCTGAATGCATTGATTGATGGGACAAAAGCACATGGTGTGGCAGGGAAATATTTCAAGGAAATTGTTGACGATATAGAGTTCGGTACACCTATAGAAAAGGCCCTTGGTAACGCAATGGTCTACACGCCTTCTGAGAAGTTCAGAAGAGTACTTTTCAATGTCAATAACGCGCTCAAGCTAGGGATAGACATAAGGACATCGTTGCAGTCTGTCATTGATGATCTTGTCGCAGAGCAGATGAACGAGATACAAGAGTATTCCAAGAAGCTCGGATCTATCTCTATGTTCTATCTCTTGCTAGCGATAGTAGTACCTTCCTTAGGAATGACTGTAATTGTGATAGTCTTAGGTTTCATGTCGGTAAGGCTTGATATAATAGGATATTCAGCGTTGATAGCTCTTGTAGTCATGCTACAAGTCTTTTTCCTCTCGTTGTTCAGGAATATAAGGCCAAGCGTGTCATTTTAGTGTCTAGTGTTTAACACATCAAGAAAAATCAGGATAAAAGAGAGGTAATGTATATGGTTTTTTTGCCAGAGATGGGAAAGGCGATAGTGCCAAGAAGATTCATGCCTGGACTCAGGCAGTACTTCAGGAAAGCAGGGCTCAATGATCCTCCTTATGACCTATTTGGACTGCTTTTCATACTTACAATTGCGACAACCACTTTGATATTCGTCTTGGCCATATATCCATGGGTCATCGCCAGGTATACTAATCCTGCTACCCAGATGTTGTTGATATTCTCCTTCTTTGCAGGCATAAATCTTGCACTTGCCTTGATGACAGGTGTTACCTTATACTTCATCTATGATATCAGGATATTCAAACGAACACAGAAGATGGAGGTTGTGCTTCCTGATTTCCTGGAGCTTGTATCTACAAACCTAAGAGGTGGAATGTCGCTGGAGCAATCGCTCTGGGCAGCTATAACCCCGGAGTTCTCTGTACTCTCTGATGAGATATCTCTGACGGCAAAGAAAGTCCTTACAGGTACTGACTTGGAGAAAGCTTTGCTTGAGCTATCTGAGAAGTACGATTCTGATGTCCTGAAACGTACCATAACCATCATTGTTGGCGAGATTAAGACAGGAGGGAGGGTTGCTGATACTCTGGATAGGATGATAATGAATATGAAGAGCAGTAAGAAGATACGTATGGAGATGCGTACATCTGTCCTGTCTTATATGATATTCATTGCTGCGGTAGTCATAGTGATAAGCCCTGCCCTTTTTGCTCTCTCTTTCAATATAATGGAGCTCATAGCCGAGTTCTCAGGAAGACTGGCAAGTG
This sequence comes from uncultured Methanosarcinales archaeon, assembly GCA_964570335.1. Lineage (GTDB taxonomy): Archaea > Nanobdellota > Nanobdellia > Woesearchaeales > CAZJJJ01 > CAZJJJ01. The sequence goes on along the minus strand of CAZMXQ010000084.1, from coordinate 1,016 downwards.
CATCACAAGGAGGTGCGATGTCAGGTGTTCCCGTTACATTCTCAGAGATCTCTCCGGACACAGATGCTTTCATGAGATTCTCCATAGCATCGATCTCTGTCATAGCATTGTTCTCTTCAATGATAGTAGCTATGCTAGAGAAAGGTAGCATAAGATCAGGGATAAAGTATGTGCCCATTTTCATTGGTGGAGCGTTGGCCTCATATTTCCTTTTCTTTGGCATCTTGACATCCATTTTCCAGGCATTGTTCTAGGACTACAGATAACTTTTTATACTATCTTACCTGGTTTTATGATGTGAGGCCTTACTATGAGTGCTAGAGAAAAGATGTCATTATCTGTATTCTTGCTATCTTCCATCTTATTTCTTCTTATAGGAGTAGTGGAAGCATACGCAGTGGAAGGTCTTGCAGAGGCGTTAGGTACTGGTTCTGGTATTCTTCTAGTACTGTTCGCTAATGAGCATTTCATGACAGTGCTTATAATAGTGCTCATATACGCTCTTATGTATAATATAGTCATCCTTGGAGTATCTTTGATGCCCAACCAGCAGCAGGATGATAGTTGGTCGAGGAAGATATCTTATGTTCTCGCAGGTCTTTTCACGATAGCTCTTCTTTTCGGTGCGGGTTCTGGTCCTGATGGTTTTGCTGTCGGAAATGTACAGCAGAGAGTGAATGAGATAATGGGCTTTGTAGGCACATTCGGTTCATCATCTGTGGCTCTTTTCGTAGCAGCTATTGTATACGCAGTAGGGATAAGGAAAGATATGGAGAAGGGTGAGGCAAACTACTTCTCAAGGAAGAGGCTAGGTTTTGCATTGTTGATGGCAGGTCTTGTAGTATGGGCAGGTCATGGTATGATGGGGGATTCATTCGCAATCTCAGGTTTCCTATTTGCAATCTCCGGAGGAATAATGCTCTTCTTAGATGCTGTCGGTATGAAAGAGAAAGGAGAGTCATCTGGTGTCTTGAGCAACATAGGTAATGCGCTTGCAGACAGGATAAGAAACCCTA
>CAZMXQ010000083.1:0-4846 GCA_964570335.1 uncultured Methanosarcinales archaeon | reverse complement strand
CCATTCTTTATCTGTTGTTTGACCCAATCTACAGCAGGTTTGTTCACCATATGCTTTTTCTGGCTTTTAGATATTTAAAACTTTCATATTAACATGTGAAATTTTTTAAAAAGTGACAGAATACTTCCCACCATGAGAGAGAAAAGTCTTGAAGATATCGTTGAAGAAGTCAATAGTATAACACTGGATCCAGATAAGCAATCGTACAATGAGTATATTGCTTATTGTGAAAGACTCAGGGACATTGTAGCAGACCTTTCCTACAAAGAGGATGAGCAGGCATACAAGCTGATAAGGAACATCATACCTGCTTTTGATGGACAGGAAAGACCTACAATGACAATACTCGAGTCAATATATTCCCACATGGATACAGGAGAAGATTTCTTGAAAGATATACTCTACAATACTGAACTTAATGAAGAGCTAGATCCAGTAGTACTCGATGGAACCTATCTGAAGACTCCTCAATCATTCACACAGCACCCGAGATACTGCATCGCCAATTTCCTTTACCAGCATGGAGAGCTCGAACCTGACGAATTCAGACAATTCATAGGATACAATGAGAAGAGTGAAGGAGAGGCTAGTGAGTCAAGGAATATAGATGTCGCTAGCCGGCTGTACCAGATGCTGACTGATGAAGAGAAAGAAAGCCTGAATGAGTATGGTGATAGTGAGATCTTCTACTACGAGCAACTGAAGAACATGGTCAACCTTGAGGAAGAAGGGATGGAAGATTGCGAGCAATACGACAAGGCCATATTCACCATAACCCATGCCATGATGCATGACAGGGAAAGATTCATGAGGGTCCTGAACCACTATGTTGATACACAAGAATGTACGACGAGAGACGATTCTCAGGTATATCAAGATATCATCGAATGGTTAAGCTAGATCCCTGCAGATGGATTTATATAGTAGGACGACACAAGAATCCCATGCCAAAAAAAGATGCATGGCAACGCATGATTGCATGGGAGAATTCTAAAGTCAGGAAGATGGACGTATGGGACATACAGCTGATAAAGTTAGGTGTAATAGGTTTTACACTGATGGTTGCTAAGTTCTGGGAACCGATCCTATCTTTGGAGTGGTATTGGTACGCTCTTGTCTTCGTCATATCTGTCATAAGACCACTCAAGAAAGTCTTCGGATGATGAAAGAGCTTTGAGTCCTATCAGAGGATGGAATAGACATTCCTATGTATTTTTCTCCACTAAATATATAGCAGATATCCGAAGAAACACTTAAATAATAGATTCTCAATAAATTCTCCATGGAAAGAAACCACATAATGATGATGGCCCTTGCATTGGTTGCAATCTTGAGCCTAGGTTGTGCAGAAGATTCCCAAGAGACAGAGTACGACGAAGAAGACGCGGATGTCAATGTACTCGTAGGGGAGATGTACTTCAACCAAGAGGATGCAGACGAAGAGAATGTAATAGATGCTGAGACAGGGGACCTTGTAAGATTCTACAATGAGGGTGATATACCACACACTGCAACAGTACCAGAATTCGACTTTGATGAATTCCTGAATCCAGGTGAGGAAGCATATCTCAGGGTAGATAGTGAAGTGGAAGAAGTGCTTGTAGATTGCACATTGCATGGTAATCATGAAGCGGTATTGACTGTGTCCTAATCTCTTCCGTGAATCATGGGCACAAATCTTACACTTATCATATTCTCTTTTCTTATCTTCCCTTTTCTCTTCTCGTAGCGGATGAGCATCTGATCTTCAGTACCTATAGGTGCTACAATTATGCCACCTTCTTTCAATTGCTCTAGAAGCGAAGTTGGAAGCTCGTTCGGAGCAGATGTCAATATAATAGAATCAAATGGACTCTCATCAATACAACCTTCAAATCCATCCCCATATATTGTCATTATATTATCGAACCCGAGCTTATCAAACCTTTCTCTAGCTATAGCATGAAGCCCCTTGATCCTCTCAATGGTTACAACCTTCCTCACTAACCTTGAAAGTATTGCAGCCTGGTATCCTGAACCTGTACCTATCTCTAGGACTTTGTGATGTCTCTGAGGCTTCAGAGCAGACGTCATCAATGCGACTACATATGGTTGGCTTATTGTCTGATCGAAACCGATCCCTAAAGGCATATCAAGATATGCTCTATCCTTATCTGAGGCACTGACAAATTCCTCTCTAGGGACAAGGAGCATTGCTTCCAGCACCTTCTCATCATTTATCCCTTCCCTTCTCAATCCGTCAACCAGTTCCTTGTTTCTCACGGGAACGTGTAATGAAGATGAATATTTATTATTTGCCAGAAAAAGTAAAGTTTAAATCGGATGGCTAATCAATATAAGAAGATGAAAGAGAATATATTGCAGGAGACATTTAGGATTTGCAAGAACATGAGAAAGACAGAAGATATCATGAAAGAGATTGATCAAGAACTTGATAGTGATTTCTAAGGGACTTCTCTACATCAATTTACTTCTTCTGTAGCTACGTAATGCTTCACATGCATAAGATGAAGGAGTTCTCGCATACGATCTTGAGACATCCTCAAGATAAGATAATACCCAATCCTCTGTCGCTGACCATAGATCAGAGTCAACTTGGATCTCATCCCTATTCTCATACAAGAAGGTTATCATCTCATCAAGCCTTTCTTCATTCCTCTTGCACTGTTTTTTACCCTCCCTTATAATAGGCATTGCAATGATATCATCTATAATATTCTGGAAAGGAGAATAACTAGGTTTAATGTAAGGTCTCTCAAAGGATCCCTTCATCCCCTTCAAAAGCTTAGTAAGCGCTTCGTATGATGACTTCTCCTCTATCAAAGAAGGTAGAGGGTGTATTGATGTTGTAGGAATGTCAGGCAATTCCGTCATGTAATATTCCAGAGCAATCCCATCTTCATCATATTCTGTCTTCAGATGCTCCATCTCCACCTGTGAATCTATCGACATACTTCCAGAATGCTCTATGGAAATATAAAATTATCCATTAGTAAAAATAGAATGTTTTTTATTTAAGAAAATCTCCTTCATATTATGGACAACAAATTCTCATCATTACCAACAAGACTCAAGCTCATAGCACTGTTAGACATTACTATTGGCATGATATTATTCATCTCTGGAGCTTTGATTGGAATAAACACTCCATACTTAGCAAGCCAGATAATCGACTCGAGTGTCTTAGTAGGCATATTCTTGGCGTTGTCAAGCATAATAATAATGATTATCGGGGTATTTGTAGGGATGGTGGGAGTATGGTTGATCAGACTCAGACTCAAAGGTAGGACAGCAGGCATCGTAACATCTGCAGGGATAATTCCTGGTACTCTTTTTACAAGAGGAATGCTAATGGAACTAGTGCCTCAAGATCTAAGGATATTTGCAAACATAGGAGTCTGGATATTCATAATAGTACAGCTTCTTATAATCATATACTTGGTCAGGAATGAGAGAGTGAGAGAGCTCTTTGATGAGAATGCACAAAATAAGCTATCCCTAAAATAGCTGATGCTTCACTATATTTTTATACTTAGATATCTTCACATATCCTATGGCAGGATATTTCCCTGAAATAAAAGACAGGATTGTGGGGCATGAGATGCATGGTAATATATGCCATCGTTATGAGCTGAAAGATGTATACCTTAGCGAGATTCTTGACCACAATGTAAGAAGGAACCTCAAGTCAGGATACCTTGATGAGGGCATACCAACCGGTCTAGTAAGGATACTTGACCGTGAACTTACAAGATCCAGAAATGACCTGGAGGAGACATTATCACACATAGAGCAGCAGAAGCAAGAGGAGGACTGGGTCTCCAATCATTTACGGAAGAAGAGATTGCATCTAGAGCTCAGAGAACAGAGGTATAGGAATGCCTTGTCTACAATACAGTCCCATCGCCCAGAGTCTTCCAGGACTCTACATCAGCGATCTCCCTAGACCGGTATGCTCCATTCAACTCCCAAAGTAGATCATCATCTATGCTCCTGTACATACTCTCACCAACAAATTCGTCGATTATCGATGCACTCCGAGAGAAATTTTGCTGCAGAATAGTAGACGATATGAGCGACATTTTCCTTCCTGCTATGTATTGTTCGAGATAGATATAGGGTACTATTATATCACTATAAAGCCTCTCATGTTTAGAGCCTACGCTTGATATATTATCTCTCTCAGTGTATAAGAAGATGAACTCTTTGGTCTGATACCCTTTACTTTTTGACTCATCAACAAAGACTGATCCATGATAATCTACATGACCTTCATATATGGGAGTTGCCTCACAGCTCATAGCACTCTCTATGTCTGTGTAAGCCTTCCTACAGACTTCGCATATGAATTGTCTTATTACCATATTCCAGTAGATGTGATACAAGATATAAACCTATGTTTTGTGTAAGAAATCAATACTGGATTGTCCTCATGTCTCCAAAAATCCCACAAGAAAGCCAGATCATTTCTTACTGCTGAAACATGAACCTAGGTATTAATTCCTGAAAGATAATTCATTTGGAAAAGTTTATATATATCAATTGATATAGTGTCCGCATGGCATTACAAAGATTCAAGAATCCTAATAGCAGATCACCTACTTTAGCTACTGTACTTATGGTAGAGGACACTATAGAGAAACACAGTGGCGAGTATGATAAGACAGGAATATGGAAGATGCTTCCTAAGAAAGTCATGTGGCAGACATATCTTATAATTCTTGACTATCTGGAAAGCATAAATAAGATTGCGATGGACGAAGAAGGTAAGATTGCTTACATATGGAATCCATCACTTGCTAAGAGACTGAAGAACAGAAAGGAGATAAGAGTATGAAAAAACCTT
>CAZMXQ010000082.1:0-4867 GCA_964570335.1 uncultured Methanosarcinales archaeon | reverse complement strand
TTCACATCCATATTACCTGTAGAAGCTAACATATCATTCTTGGATGAATCATCCACAACTACAATAACAGAGGCACCTTTTGAACATGAGTTGGAAGTTGGAAGGTTCTCTTCTGATATTGGTCCGGAGGATCTTGAGATAAATGTGACAAAAGATGGTTATGCTCCTTTCGGAACGGTAGAGGAGTATACAATAGTATCTGAGATGGATGTGACTACTGATTATACAACAGTAGACCTGAATATCGATGACTCTGATACTGTTGATATTATCTTTGAAGTAAGAGACACTGTGGATGAGGCGCCTATCGATGCTGATACTGTAGATATGACGATTGAAAATGACCCAGGTGCAGAATGCGTAGGTGGTATTGATTATCTAGGAGATGCTGAGTATAGCTGTACATATTCTCCATCAGATAATGCAGAATCGGGCATGTCTGATATTATAGTACATCTTGAGAATGAATATTATCTGCCTAAGAATGAGACATTAGGGCAAGTCGAGTTGCGTGATAATGCTTATATCTCTCTGTCTTTTGAGGATGATTCGGATTCTGTGATGAGGAATGAGCATAGGATACTTACTGCAGAAGTCACTGATTCTAGGGGTGAGCTCCTGGATGATGATGCTTCTTGCACTTTCAATTGGGATGATGACGAGTCTTATAATGACAATCTTGTTAATGGAAGATGCACTCTTGATATCGAGCCTTCCTGTAGTGATGAGCTTGCTGTGTATGAATACTCTGTATTATTAGGAGGTTTCGACAAGGATTTCTATGATCTCGCACAAGGTTCAGACCAGTATATGATCTCAATAAGGGATACTGCTTCTTTAGATATTGTCTACCCTGAAACTGATGTTGTGATGCGAGATCCTGGTGAGAGTGTGGATCTTGAAGCCTATGTTGAGGACTCTTGTGGAGAATTATCCCAAGAGATGTACAATGAGGTCCAGTTTGCAGATGATAGGGATGCCCAGACCATTGTCACTGGAAAGACACCTACGTATGATATAGGGTCCAGCGCTGAAGGTACTGTTGTCTTGACCATGTCTACGGCTACAGAGCTTCTTGTCGATGATAATAATCCTATACTCGAGATAGTCTTCCAAGATTCCATCTTCGCAGACTCTCCTGATGGTCCAGAGACTCATCTCCGTGACCAGAGTACTCTTGAAGATACTGCATCCTATGAGTCCACGCTCATGGCAGGCACAGGTGAACCTATTGTAGGTTCATCATATGATGACTCTATAATCGAGGATATCTATTGCGACTGGTTCTTGAATGATGAGCTTGAAGTGTCAGGTGTACCTCTCGATGAAGAAGGAAGATGTTCTTTCGAATTCGATCTGGATGAGACTATTCAAGCAGGCGATCATGATGTCACAGTAATCATGTGGAATGATACCGTGTTGCCTTATAATTTCTCAGGAGTCCCGATAACGGGCAATGTCTCATCAACAGAGCTCAGGATAATTGATGAAGGCGCATCAATCACTATAGAATTGCCGGAAGAAGGGACTAGCATCTTCGAGGATGAGTCTATTGACCTAAAAGCTGACATCAGGGATTCTGTGAATACTGATTCTGATCCTAAGGATGCAGGGGTTGATTACGAGATAAGATGGACGGGACAGAGTGAAGACGCTTCTGGTTTCATCGCCAATATACCTCCTGATGAACCTAATGAGCCTCTGAGCTGGTTCGTGACAGAAGAGTTCTGGAAAGAGACCAATGTGACTGCCAGGCTTGTCTCTGATTATTACAATCTCATAGATGATAACCAGACAATACAGGTCTTCAAAGAGACATTCATTGATGAGATAATAGTACCTGATTTCGCCGATCCTGGTGAGGAAGTAGACGTCAGCTGTGTTGCAGGTGTAACAGGAGACCAGGATATGGAGGGTTATCAGGTAAATCTTACAATCAATGATGATACTGAAGAGTTATACGCAGACAGTGATGGTGTGGTAACAACAACCTATGAGGTACCTAGTGATGAGGATGGTTTTAATACTGTAGAATGTAAACTGTCCGAGGATGAATCTATGTTCCTGAGACCTCCTGAAGGGGAGTCTACACAGGAGACAGGTTTCGTGAGCACTCAGACTATAAGCATTGACCTTTTCAGGAATAATAGGGAATACAATCTTCAGAGTGGCGAGAATTATGTACCTCCCCGCATGGTCTTCAGGAATTCTGATGATTACATGAAAGAGCCGGACATTATGTATATAGGTGTAACTCCTTATATCCCGATAATAGATACTGGTGAGAGATTCATAATAGATGGTGCTGATGTAGATTTCTACCTTGACATGGGAGAAGATGTCAAACACTTAGGGCATTGTAAGGTCAATGAGACTGAATTTGAGGAAAGGGATGATAATCCTGATGAGATGGTACAGGAGAACCTCATAGACAAGAGATGGAATACGCATCCTTGTTTACTTAACTGGAATGTGAGTGATGAGATGGAAGTCGGCTCGTATGATCTGTATGTTGAGGTCGATGATCTTGAGAACCCTGATTATGAGGCAGAAGAGGTTAAGAAAGAGATTGAGGTCATGGGTATAATATATACTGAAGTGCAGAAGCCTTTGGATAACGAGACTGTGCGTTCTGATGATGAGGAATTCCCTGTGACAGCTGTGCTCACAGACGATCGCGGTCTTCCTATACAGGACGGTGTAGAGATGGAAGTGTATCATAGTGCTACAGGCTCATGTGATGCTAATAATTTTCAGGGGATTGCTTCTGAGCCTGTCGATGATGAAGGGACATATGTATTTGACTGGGATCTTCTTGAAAGATATAATGAGACAGGGATATCTTATGATGATGGCAATAATATCATGGAGCTTCGCATAAGAGGTGTAGGCGATCATTACGCTGATGAGGATATCATAACAAGGCACAGGTACTTTGAGGATCAGCTCTGTCAGTCTCAGGAAGCTAATAGGACTCATCTGTATAATGTAAGGCCAGAATGGACTTTTCCGATGCAGACATATATGCCAGGTCCTATACAATCCGTAATCGAATGGGATGAAGAGACGAAAACCGTTGACATAGAATGTAGGGTTACAAGGGAGCATGATGATAGAGCGCCCCGTTCTGGGTATCCTGTGCAGTTGAATTGTGTATCAGGAGAGACAATGGCGATAAGCTCTGCAGGTCTTCTCGTGGATTATTTCTTCAATAATGTCGAAAGGGAAGGTGCTATGATTGAGGACAGGAGCGATAACGATAACAGGGCTTCTTTCAATGGCATCCCTAGGTGGATGGATCTTGGAATGGGAATAGAATCTCTTGTCTTCAGCGGTGATGGACAGTATATAAGTACCAACGCTGATGCCAGTGATCTGAGCATCCAGGGGTCTTCGTTCCCAAAGACAGTGGAGGCTTGGGTTTATGAGATATCTTCTGGAAAATCAGGTATCTTTGAAATAGGCAATATGGATGCCCATGAAGGTCAGATGTCCTTGATTTCACTTGAGGAGGAAGATATGTGGCGCGTAGACTTCGGTGGCACATACATGGATTTCCAATATGATGCGAAAGGGTGGACACATTTTGCAGTCGTCCAAGCAGGTACTGGTGCTAAGGTATATGCTGATGGCGAGGAGCAGGCTTCGATGACTGTTGATCTTGATCTTTATGGCCCTCTCAATATAGGTAAATGGAATGATACGTACTTCACTGGTATGATGAGGGAGTTCCGCGTATGGAACCAGGAGAGGTCACAGGATGATATACAAGATGACATGTTTGTCCAGCTTGATGGTGATGAGAATGGTCTTCAGGGTTATTGGCCTATGGATTCTGATTCCAGTACGGTGAGTGATGAGGTGGATGGCATCTCTGGTGATCTTGAAGGATATCCGCATTTACACGAGGGTCAAGGTCCTGGAGAGCATAGCCTTGAGTTCTCCGGTATTGATGATTCATTGACTATAGATAATTCTATGCTCATCAATCTTGGTCCTCTGGTGGATAGGAGAACAATAGAGACTTGGTTCAGGACTCATGACAATAGCTCAAGGCAAGTAATCTATGAGGAGGGAGGGGCTACTCGTGGAATGAACATGTATCTGGATGATGGTAGCCTATATATGGGTGCTTATGACAGGAACATCTGGCCAGAGAGCAATGGTAGCTGGATCGAGGCTCCTGTATCTGATGAGAATTGGTATCATGCTGCGATGGTGCTTGAGAACCGCAGTGATATCTTCCTTGAGTTGGATGAGGAGTCTCATGTCAACATAAGTAATGATGAGGACCTGAATGATGCTCATGATGAGCTCACGTTCAGTGCTTGGGTATATCCTATCAATGGTTCTTTCTCAGTATTCGATTCTTCTAATGGTACTGATGTGGGCTTCTCATTGGAGATGGATACAGAAGCATCTGATGGCGAGCAGATATCATGGACTGTCGGTGAGGAGAGCATTGTAGAGGGTAATGTCTTCTTAGGCAGGTGGCAGCATATCGCAGGTGTTGTTGATGGGAATGAGATGAGGTTGTATAAGGATGGTCATCTCATAGAAGTCGTGGAGATGAATGGCTCCATGATCGCCTCTTCTCATGATAACATTGTTGGTAATGAGGGTGGAAGCTTCGGCATAAGAGACATGAGGATATATGATACAGGATTATCATCGGGCGATCTCAATGATATTGCAGAGCATGGTCTCTTGCTTGATGAGGATGATATCATAGGTATGTGGCCGTTCCATGAAGGAGAAGGTCCTGTTGCAGAGGATATGGTCCATGGTAATGACGGGGTGATTTATGGTGGTAACTGGTCCGAGCAGGCTCATGAGCATGTCTTAGAGCTTGATGGTGATGGATATG
>CAZMXQ010000081.1:0-4884 GCA_964570335.1 uncultured Methanosarcinales archaeon | reverse complement strand
ATCAGAGCCTTTCGAAGAATTATGTCAGAAATCGAAAGGATTGTCCGACACAGCAAATTTATAAGAAAATATATAAAACATGAGATTACTAAATGAAGTATGGGTGCCGATTCAGAGAGCTATGATCCTGAAGATAAAATAAGGCAAATTGTCAGGATGGCCTTATCTAAGGGTAAAAATTTAGATGATATAAGGCAGAAATTATCTTCTACTAACATTGACAAAAAGATAATAGACAATGTGCTCAATGAGTTTTCTGATGAGCCTAATAATGATAACCCACAGGCGATTCCGAATGAGAAGGAAAATAATGATAATGGAGATTTTGATCCAGAAGACCAGTTAAAGAGGATAATTGAAGCTGCATTCTCCAAAGGTCTTTCTATGGGAGAAATAAAGAAGAAGCTCTACGCGACAAAGATAGGAGAGAAGACAATCAAAAAGGTTCTCGACGAATATATGAAACCGAACAAGAAAGAGATATCTCCTGAGAAGATTGAAAAGATGAAGGCAGAAAGGGAGAAAAGAGAAGCTCAAGAGAAAGATGAATCCAACGAAAAAGAAGGAGAAGATAAAGAAGAATCCGGCACTAAGAAAGATGATGGATCAGGAACCGAAGATAAGAAAACTGACAATGAAGATAAGGAAGAGAAGAAGTCAGGGTCATCCTTCTTCGGGAAGATATTCGGAAAGAAAAAGAATGAGGAGAAGGGGAATCAAGAGAAAGCAGATGATAATAAGGGTCAAAGTGAACAAGAGGATGGATCCGAGAGTAATGACAATCAAGATAATACAAAAGATGACTCTAAAGAAAAAGATGATAAGGATGATGAAAAGATGGAAGATGATAAACCAAAAAAGGATGGTAGCAAAGAAGGAGATGATAAAGCAGAAGTAGATAAAAAGAAATCGTCTGGAAAAGAGGAATCATCTGAGACTGACAAAGATGATACAAAGGCTGATGAGAAAAAGGAAGATGATGAATCTAAAGAAAAGGAATCCGGAAAGAATGACGGTGGAGAAAATAAAGACTATAAGGATTCTGGGAAGGAGGGTGAAGAGGAAGAGGCTTTCTCACCTGAAGAGTTTGAGAAGCTAGAGAGTAAAGAGAACAAATCGCTCATGGGAAAGTTCTTCAAGAAGAAGAAGGATGATGACGGAGATGAGAAGAAAGATGATGACAATAGCTTTGAGATGCTCGACCAGAAGGAGATGAGCAAGACCATCAACAATGTCAAGAAGACTGCAGAACAGAACTCTATAGATATAACAAAGGTAAGCGGAAAGATAGAAGTCCTCACAGAGAAAAATGAAGAGATGGGCGAACAGATACAGAACACTCTTGAGAAGATAGGAGAACTAAGATCTACTGTTCTAGGAAGAGAAAGGATGTTCAACAAACTTGAGGACGACTTCAATTCTGTTAAGTACACTGTCAATAATTTTGCACCTGAAAACCTTGATAAGAGATTCAACGAAGTAAATAGTCAGATGCTAAAACATGATTCAGCTCTTGATAAGATTGATGCTAGGATGAACAAGCAAGAAGACAAGATCAATCACTATCTCAAGATAATGGAATCTATAAGCAATTTCGATAATGTGATCGAGCAATTGAAGAAGCTTCAGAAAGCAGAGGATCACATCAAGAAGCTTGAAGGCGATGTAGAAAAGGCTGCCTCTAAGATAGAGATAATGTTGCAGAACACCTCAGAATCCGTAAGCAAGATAAACAAGGCACATACGAAAGCAACAAATAATGAGGATGCTATAAAAGATATCATGAACACACTTGGTAAGCTCGAACAGAAGACAGAATTCTTTGTCAAGAAAGAGGATTTCGATAATATCAAGGATGACATGAAAGTCATCAAGAAAGCCCTCTTCCAGAGAGATTACAAGTAGTGTAATAGACAAGATATTCTGCCATTATGCTATCTTACTGATAAAAACTCTTGAATAATCTCTAGAACCAAGGAACAAATTGTGCCAGATCACTCACTCCCAGCCTTCTGCTCCTTTTTCTGTTCGGCTCTTTCGCGAAGCTTCTCCTTCAGATTTCCAAAGGATTTCTTGAGCCTATAAGCATACGCATGCTTCTCCCGATTCCACTCTTTCCAAGCGACTTTTTCAAGCCTCTTCTTCAACCTCTCCTTCTCATCCTTGAAGTAGTCTTCATCGATATCTTTGATCATCTTTCCTGCTTTCTCAATCTCATCATGAGCATCATCAAATCTATTCTCAGATATAAGCTGTTCTATCCTGAGAAGCTTTATATGCACATCATAGTGGAGGTAGTCCTTCTTCTCATCTTCTGATTCCTCCTCTCTAGGTGGTTCTCTGGTAGGTGTCTTCTCACTTTCCACATTCGAGGATTCAGTCTTCTCTTCCTTGACTTCCTTATGGATACCTTTGTTAAGATTGTCGAGATCTTCCATTGTGGACTTCATCTTACTGAATATATACTTGAGTTTCTTCTTCATATCTGAGTCTTTAGCTTCACTCAATAGATTCCTCTTTGATGAGTAATATCTTATTATCTTGTCAAATCCTTGATTAGCTTCCTTAGTCTCATCACCGGCTATCATAGCATTAACATAGTCCAGCATCTCATTCATATCATATACGAACTCGTCCTGTTTGCTGAATACTGGATTCTGATGCATCTCTGAGACCTCTGCAGTCCTGTCTCTCATATTGTAAATGAGTCTTTGGCCCTCTGCAACATACTTGAGAGGATCCTTCACAACAATGAGTGAGGTTCCTAATATGAGACCGGCTGTCATGAGGAAAGCAAGGATAAATATCAGCACCATAGGATATGAGAATTCCAGACCTGACAGATCAAAAGGCGAAGAGAAGAAGAATGAAGATTCTTCTCCTTCTGAGATATGCATTATCATAACTCTTGATGAAAGCAGTTTTTCGACTTCATCAGATTCATCTATAGCGACCTCATATTCAAAGACAGCATTCTCACCTTCTGACATATTCTCAAAGAACCTGTAGTTCCAGCCTTCATACGTGAATGATTCATCGTTCATCTGCTGTGGCTCGTAGATCGCCTCCTCTGCTAAGAGTATATCCTGGAGGTCACCGCAACGGTTAAGTGCAATAACTTCTACCTCATAGCCGAGATTCGAAGGTCTCATAATCCTCGATAATGAGATACAATCCATGTCTACCCCCAAGAAAGAGAATCTTGAATCAAGACCAATTCTGGATAACACCTCGTCCCTAACAGAGATATTGATGGAACTGAGCATAGTGCTGTTGACATCAACATTCCTATTCACCCTCTCACCTGTATCTACAGGAGCAACACCAGGTGCATCACCATCACCATTGCTAGGACCAGCACCGCCTCCGGATGGTCCTGATGTATCATCTGGAGGTTCTTCTATCGTTATGCTATGTTCCCCTCGTGCACCTGTAGGGTGGCTAGCTTCTAGTGAAAGCTCAGTTGAGGAAGATTCAAAAGATACAGGGATCTCCAGAGTGATATCCTCTGTGAGATTATATATATTTATAGAATTATTTACAACTTCTCCTGCATAAGATATGTTTATGTGTTCCTGGTTGAATGTGAGGGAAGATAGATTGTATATACCTTCGTGAGCAGTGATGTTGAAGCTCTTGCTTTCTAGATCTGTGGTGTTGAATGAGCAGCCATCTCCCGCTAGAAGAGTACACTCTTCTGGATAAGTGAGATTTCCTGCTTCTTTCTCAGAAATGTCAAGATCTAGATCTATCTCGGAGATATTAGAGTTGTTGTCGAAGGAAAAGTTAAATCCGATGCTTGCATTCTCTAGGATGTAAGATGAACTAATCAAAGATGATTTTATATCATCAGTACCATTTGTGACCTCTAATGAAGGTGACTGATGCGAAATATCATAGAAAGGAAGAATGCTCACATTTCCTACTGTCAACTCACCTTCCTCGTAATCAATTCCAACAGATATATTCTGTATATCCTTTATTCCTCTCCTACTGACACCCACAGTCTTTGCGAACTCATCACCCTGATCCGCCTCCCTATCATCTGCATCAAACGATATGATGTAAGGATCCACTGTTGCATTCACAGAATCTTGCAAGTCAAGTGATGGTGAAAGGAAAGAGAGGTCTATCGATGGATTATCAAGCGAACCATTCTCTGGAAAGAATTCCTTGTGCACATCATAATCAGATTCCTCTTCGAGATCAAAAGGATATTCCCCGGTAGATGATCCATTCACATATGTATCCAATGTCTCGAAAGAATTACCATAGAAAGAGGATGAGAGGTTGAAAAAGGGAAGAGTGAAAGGATTATGGTTGGATAGACCTATAGAAATATTGAATGGCTCAAATAGGTATATGTTGGGTACGAGAATGTCCCTATCAATATGATTCTCAACCACATTATGGGTGATATTCTCAGAACCAAACGCATCAAATGCTGCATCTGCAGATATGTTTATGTCAACTATCTCAGAAGAATTAGGAGAATGTTCAAAGAAAATCTCTTCTGTTTCACTTCCACCTATGATGGGAATATTTATCGTGCCATAAGATAGGTTTGTCCAGTTATCCATGGATGCTGAAGAAGGTATTGAGATTGAGAGTGGTTCTGAAGAGATATTATAAGAGAGATTTATGTCTTCCATGACAAAATCATACATATTGATAATATCAAGAGTAAAGGTATGATCATTATGTACATCTGCGTTCTTGGAACCATTCATAGCAAAAGCTTCACCGATGTCGCTTACGAGTAGAGGATTGCTTGCTTCTTCAGTAAGTATACGACATGAAGGCTCTGTACTCCCTCCAACAGTCAGGTTGACATCATATATCACTTCAGTACTATTACCAGGATCGAGATCATTTATCTGAACT
>CAZMXQ010000080.1:0-4895 GCA_964570335.1 uncultured Methanosarcinales archaeon | reverse complement strand
GGTTCTTTCTCAACAGAAGGCGCTAGAACATCAGGAGCTTTTTCTAAGTACGAATTCGATGATGAAAGAGAAGATTCATCTTTTTTTTTTTCGGTCTTCTTTTTTGGAGGTGGTACATCAAGACCTGGAGATGAGATACTTCTTGAACTCTCATCAGGACCTTGCGCTGCAGTATCGGAAAAATCACTCTCCTTGTCTGCACTATCATCTCCTCTTACGGTATCTTCTGGGTTTTCTGATCCTGTCTGTTGACTATCCATAATTTGTCCAGAAGTCGCATCATCATACCTATTACCATTTTCGAAACCACTAGATGAAGAATACTCTTTTTCACCATATCTAGAATCTTTTATCTGATTAGAAGAATGACCTATACTCTGCGTACTTTGAAAGTCATCACTTTGTGTACCTAAGGTGTTTTGAGGACTATCCTGATCACTGAAAGAGGTTAGGATATCCCCACGATTGTCTCTCATTGTCTCTTGAGCAGATGATGTTTTTGGATCCTCATTTTGATTTTGAGGTGTAGCATCTATCCTCATACCATGTTGGCCTCTCTCATCATTGACTCTCTCTGGATAACTGTCCTCCTTGATGTTATCATTATCATCATGTGAATGTGATAGTCTCAAATCACTGCCCATACCATGCAACTCGGATCTGAGGTCTTGGAAACGCCTTGCCAGCACCATCTCCCTATGTAAACGGATTATGAGATTATATACCCTCAATTTCTCTGCTACAATATTATCAGGTATTGACTCATACAATCTCTGGAGCGACTCATAATGCTCTTTTGCCTCATCGAGCTTCCCCTGTTTCATCAACTGGACTATCGTAGGTTTCATATCTTTTATCCTATTTTCTGCATCCTCAGCAACCTTCAAAGAATGCATGTTGTAAGCGTGATCAGCCACCCTATAGACATAAGAGATACGATCATAAGCAGCACCCTTCTCTTGGCCAAAGAGTGATGGTATCGTTTCGTATAGATTGACCATCTTTTCATATGCGACTCTAGCACTATCCATATCGCCTTTCGAGATATGATGTTTCGACTCCTCAACCAGCCTATCAACCTCAGACAGCCTTTCCTGTGAATCTTTTTTTATCTCCTCGAGCTTGGCCACAAAAGAATCATTTATGGATATGAAACGTTTTGTCTCCTCTTCTGAGGCATTATTCTCAGCGTAATCCTTCCACTTCATGTAATCAGAATAAGCCTCATCTATCTTCCCTTGAGAGATCAAACCCTCAATCCTATCAAGTGATGATGATAGGTCTCCCTGAATATTTCCATCTTCAGAGGGATTAGGTATCTGCGGTACTGAATCTTCCTGAGATTTGTTTGGAGAAAACTCGCTACCTATCTCCTCCTCAAGATCATCATGAGATATCTTCAACTCATCATCAGAACTGTTCTCATCTTTAATTAATGAGAGATAAGGAGTTGTGAACTTGTATTCTACAGCAACCTTCTTCTCTTCTACAAGAAAGTCCACCCATGTCTCTACAGTAGACTGGGGAATACCCAGCTTCTTTGCTGCGTCAGGCAGAGAGATCTTACTCCCAGAGCTAAGTAAATCTATTAATCCATCTACTCCAGTAGTTATCTTTCCGTCCTTACCCATCAAATCAGTCATTATTATTGGTTTTTATTTTAAAAAGGTTATTTGTCACCTTACAGTGAAATTGGAAAAATGCATGAACAATATCATCATGAGTAGGAAGTGAAAAAAGAAAAGACAGAATATCTGCCATGCTACATAAAGTATATCCTAATCATCATCTTTGCCATTGTCTCAATCATCATTCTCTGAATCATTCTCATCTCCTGATTCTGGATCATCGTTCTCTCCATCACCAGGGGCACAATCACCATCTTCCTCACACTCTACACTGAACTGGCATAATGAAGATGCGAATACGCTAGAAAAGCCATAGTTCTCAGCTGTAAATGAGTCCAAGTTGAAGAAGCCTGAGCTTGTCTGTTCCGGAGTCAGGGCATCAAAGAAGTATAGCTGGTTTCCTGTCTGTCCTGTGAACTCTTCACAGTTAAAGACGTTCTCACCTTGTGGAGTATCATGATAGAAGTACATATGATCAACATTAGAGCGCATGAACCAATCACTAGGAAGATCCTGCGACATGTTATCGGAACCTGAGAGAACATCTCTTACATTTACTAAAGACTCGATACCACAGCAATCAGAAGGGTTGGGACTATTGATCAATCTCTGGAGATAAGAAGGACCTAATCCTGGAGAAGCAGTATATTTCATCTCATCATAAAGCAGGACAAGACTATCTTGGTCTCTAGTGGATCGGGAATCTTCGCGTATCGTATTGTTGAACTCATTCTCTTGACCGAATGCCTCAGCAGTACCGAATGTGTAGAGCGGATCGACAAGACCTGTGAAAGGCACCACTACACTGAAACTCTCATTCGAGAATTCCCATGATGTCCTGTCATCGTGCATTGAAACCTCATAAGAGATTGTGAAAGATATAGATACGCTGAAAGGATTCGTATGCGTTATCTCAAGATCATCCACTATTCCATCCTCTATGATATCTTCATCCAATGCAAGCATCCCTTCTGATGTGGGCCAATGAGAACCATCATGCAGGAAATCTATGTCCATCTGGAACTCTGAAGAGAAGATATCCCTTATATGGTTCAGATATCCTAATATGCTTCGTGAAGAGACACCTTCTTCAACATCAATGACAAGATCTGTGGAATCATCGATATCGTCAAAAGAGAAAGATCCCATGGCCATGTGCCGCTTTAGCATACCCTTGAGCTCTTCCAGCTCCTGCGAATCATCTTCACAAGGGCCACGATTGAGACAATCAATTAGAAGAGCCCCTCTATCATGAGACTCAGAGACGTATGATGAGACTGCGTTACGAAAAGAGAAGCTCAACATATCTCTGAGATAACTCTGTCTCAAGAACTGGATGTTAGAGTCCGCAATAGCCACTTGGTCATGCTCAGAATCTTCAAGATAGGCACTTGATCCAGGAGACATCATGCGAGAGAAGAAGACAAGCAGAAGCATTATTATCAGTATAGAGATGAATGAGAAGAATATACCTTTCCTTGAAGATATCATTGCCATACCCTCACCTCTATGACATACGGACCCCATGGCTCAGGAGAGCCGTCTTCTGATTCGAAATCTCCCATCACTATGCTCTTGTAAGGCACTACAAGCCTTGAATCATCACTAGAAAAAGAAGGGTCAGTATTCCTCTCATATATTGTCTCTTCAATATCGGAGACTGGCTCTTTCACAAGGATCTCTGCCTCAAACTGCTGGGGCACCACCTTCTCCACTATATCGCCTGCAAGACCAGATGCCAGATCCCATCGATCCCGGAAGAAGAATTCTCCTAACTGCTCAGATAAGCTGTTATCGTACCTCGTGATGTAGTTCCCACCACCTGAGAGACCCATGAGCTCTTCAAACTTGTAATCACTGTCGTATGAGGCTATTGTGACATTATCCATGAAGGAAAGCAGCGACCTGCTTGTCAATGCAGTCTGGTCTCGATCTGCGAATACCATATAAGATGAGAGTATCATATATATCCCTATGCTCAAGATCACAATCGCCATGATCGAGTCGATGACAAAGAAGAAACCTTTTCTAGAGCGCATACGGAGGAATTGCATAATGCATCAGTCGATTATAAGATATATAAAAGTTACTTATCATAAGATCTGGACTGAAGGGGAATAGTCTCAAAAGAAAGCATCCAAAACCTAGCTTCAAGACTTCTTATTCTTATCCTGTGAAACAATATGATATATCATGCTACCACCTATGACTATCATGATAACAGAAAGTATGTGGCCCATCGTCAGCCATCCGAAAAAGAAACCTTCGACACCCATATGCTGATCTGGCTGCCTGAAGAATTCTGTGACGAATCTGAATGAACCATAAAGGAGTACGAATGACCAAGACATTACACCCTTAGGGATACTTTCATGCATAAGTTTCATCCTGTACAAAAATATCTCTATAACACCTATGCCAACGCTGTATATTGCTTCATATATCTGGCTTGGGTGTCTATAGCCTTCTACTCCCATGAATTTCACCGCCCAAGGTACATCTGTCACTCGCCCATAAAGCTCATGGTTCGTGAAGTTGGCTAATCTTCCTATAGCAAGAGAGAAAGCTGCAGGTATGGCTAACAGGTCTGTGACATCATACAATCTAAGTCTTTTCTTATGCCCTTTATGTTCCTTACTCTTAAGATTGAATCTTCTTATAAAGAGCATCACTGCGACAGCAACACCTATCAGACCACCATGGAATGACATCCCTCCTTGCCATACTTGGAAAATCATCAATGGATTTGATATGAACCCCGAGAAATTATAGATTATTATGTATATTATTCTTGAGCCTAGTATGACACCCAGCATTATGTAAAGAAGGAGGTCATCGATATCATTCGGCTGTAATGGATTCTTCTCATCAGACCTGACAAACTTCTTCAACAAGAAGTAGGACATGATGAAGCCTATCGCATACGCAAGTCCATAGTATCGTATTGACAAAGGACCCAGCTCAAGAAGCACAGGATCTATGTTATTGTATATCATTGGCATGATTATTATCAGTTTGTTTTTATTGTTTTTGTTATGGTTGGGCTGTGGCACGATTACCTGGAAAAACAGCATCAGGTCAAAATTCCCTGGTTCATTTTTAAAAGAGTGCGTTGCTAGGGGAACTTTGTTAAGTATGAACAAAGTTCGCAAACATAGTTTGCTTTAGGTCCCTCCAGTGCAAGACAAGGGACTTGTCTGCACATGAAATCGCAGATTTCATTGGAAAGCAGCACCTTGTTAATAAAAAATGGAGAATTTTGAAGCT
>CAZMXQ010000079.1:0-4995 GCA_964570335.1 uncultured Methanosarcinales archaeon | reverse complement strand
GAATGGACTTTCCCTCAGTCTGTGCAGCTTATGTCTGGCTTTTTGTCCTATATCACCACAAATGCTTATAAATAATGACCTAACACTTTTTGTAAACGAGTAATATGGCAGAGAAGAAAGAGACACTTAAGAAAAGGATTCTGAATAGCGAATTGGTCAAGGAAGTGATGTCGATAAGGGTTGAAAGCTTCTGGAAGATGCTTAGCGAGTCAAAGAAGCTCGGTTATATGCCTTTACCTGATGAAGAAGGGGCGACATCAAGGCACGACAATGAAGGGGCTATATTCATACCTGGAGGCTATGTGGTGAAGAATGCTATGCCTGAGAAGCCTAAGAAACATCCATACCCTTCTAAAGATCCTGAAGTGTTCCGAGAGACCGTGAGAGAAGCCATGGGGGACAATGCAACACTTCTTTACCATGATGGTTATGCCACAGGCCAGAATCTGGATAACAACATGTATTATGATATTGCTGTCAAGATAATGTCGCTCAATAGGGCACTGAATACTGATAATGATGCGATAAACCCTCAGAGGCCTCCTAGAAGAATAACTCCTGCGAAGATAGCGATGAGCTATACCCCTGCTTGGGCGGTGAGGAATGATTTTGGTGCGAGAACCTTGATTGCTACCAACATTGCTGCTGCTACAACCAAATCAAAAGCATTCTATGAGATGCTGAGACTGTCATACACTGATAATGGAGATTTTGAAGAAGAGGAAGAGCTCACGAACAACTATACTAGGGCAAGAAGATCGATTATGAGTGATGATGGTGAGACTGTACTTGCAAAGCCACACATCTTAGTATGCCATACACAGAGACACAGAAAGGAGACCATGACTGGTATAACCAACATAACCGGCTATAGTAAAAGGTTCGGTGAGTTCTCTACTCTGACGATAGACAGGGTTACCGATAGCCTGATGCAGAGAGTGAAGGACAGGAAGAAACCAAGAGACCATGAGATTCTAGCGGAATACGATGGGAAACAGTACTCTATAGTCCTTACAAGCTATCCTGAATCGAGGGTTGGTGCGTTAAGGACGATGAACAAGAGCAATAAGTCACTCATAGAGACAAGGCTTGTCTCACCTGTTAGGGATCTGGGGATGAATCTTGAAGAGCTCACAGAATTCTATAAAGATAAGTACAAGTTATAATTCCAGATGATAAAATTATTTAAATTATGGTTACCTTCTATATACTATGGAAGAGAGAGGGATAGAAGATATTGTTGAGGAGATCAATGGTTTCTATTTCGATGGCGATATACAGACAAAGAACGAATATGTCGAACAATGCCAGAAACTGGATGAGACTTTAGATGAGTTGGCAAATATTAATGATGATGTCAAAAAGAACCTCTTCAAGAATCTCATACCTGCTTTCGATGGAGAAGAAGAGCCAACCTATGTAGTTATAGAGAACGCTTATCAGAATCTTGAAGATGGAGAGGAGATGCTAAAGGAACTCTTGTATGAGACAAGGACAGGAGAGCTTTTCTATCCTGTGGTGGTAGACGAGACTTACCTGAAAACTCCAAATCAGAAGATGACTCACCATGCAAGAGAGAAGATAGCCACATTCTTTTATGAGCAAGGTCTTATCAGCCTGGATGAACTACAGAACTATGTATCTCTTGATGGTGTGGAAGCTGTCGAATCTGATGAAGAGGATGATCCTAAGAAGTATCTTACTGACAACACACATACACAGCTATTGAACAGGCTTAACCATGAAGAGAGGGAAATGCTAGAAGATGATGCTGAGAGAGAGATATTATACTTCAACATACTCAAAGAGCTCTCTGAGTACAAGACGACAGCAGAGATACCTAAGGAGTTCTATGGAAAAGCAAAAAGTATGGTACAGCATGGCATATACAATGATGGGGAGGCTTTCTATCCGGTATTAGATAGCATTACAGGAACAGAGATGAAGGAAGACTCTGAACTTTATATGAGAGTTGTGAGGATGAAGGATGATGGATCTTGAAGATATCGTAGAGGGACTGAATGACTTGGGGACTCCAGAAGGTCAAGATATTAGCGAGTTCAGCACTAAGATGGACTATCTCCTTGATGACTTAGCAGGTTGTGATAATGACCAGAAGTATCTTGTCTTTAGGAATATGATGGCTTCATACGAGCCACATGAGGAACTCACAAAGAAAATCATCTCCTTTGCTTATGTTACAAAATTGGGTCCGCGACTATTAGAGAACACGCTCTTTGAGACCCAGATTGGACAAGAGTATGGAAAAGTAGTTGTAGGAAGGACAGAACTCTTATTACCGAACCAGAGATGTACATCTTCTCTCAAATACCAGATTGCACTTTATCTTCAGGAGGAAGGGGTGATGGATGAAAAGGATGTCTCTGACTTCTGCAATATCAAAGAGGAAGAACAGGATGGTATAGATTATGAGACTGCATCTCTCCTCCACGAGGTGCACGAATACCTTGGTGAGGAAGAAGAGGGATTCTTAAGAGAGAATGGAGCTAAATCATTCTACAAGGCATATCTTGATAGTGTGATTTCTGAAGGAGGCGATCTCAATAGGGTCTCCGAGGAAGAAAGAGAGAAAGTGAAGAAAGTGTTCCATTATGGTATCAATCATCAGAAGAAGCTCATGTTTGATGCAATGAAGGATTTTGGTATGCTTGGTAATGGAAATGAAGAGGAAGTCACTGCTGAATCTTCAGAAGAGATGCTTCATGCGTACATAGAAAATCCCCTCTCAGCCATTAAAAATTATCAGAATATAGGGTATGATGGTCCTGAAGACAACAATCTCTATTCACAGCTTGTAGGACTTATAGAACCTCTATAATATGAAAATAAACATAATGTTTTTTAAATTCTGAAACACCTCTTCTTATAATGAGCCTTGAGTCGGCAATCGGTGCGTTGAATGACTTGGAGTTCTTAGATACAGACGATGAGAAAGTCAGGTCTAAGAAGATAGAAGAGCTTGAGAGGAGGATATCTGAAGTTACTGTTTCTGAAGACCCTCGAAAATATGATGTCCTGACTTCTTGCATAGGCGCATATGAGCCAGATGAAGAAGCTACGGAGAGAGTCATTGGCGGATTGTATTCTTTGGAAAGAGGCACTGATTCCTTGCTTAATCTCCTTTACGAGAGAGAGATTGATGAGGTATACTGGCCTATAAGGATCGGTGTTACTGACCTTGAGACACCTAATCAATGCTACACCCCATTCCAGAAGAAGAAGGTCTCCCAGTTCTTAGCAGATGAAGGTGTTATAGGCAGAACAGAAAATGAAAGGCTTCTCAAGAATATTGATAAACATTTGTCAGATAGAGAAGGGATAAGACAGGTGAAAGAGATAGAGCAAGGTCTGAGATTATTCATGACGGAGAAGGTAAAGGAGCAACTAGAGAATGAAGGACCTAAGAGGTTCTACAATAAGCATCTCAATCAATTCTTGAAGAAGTATGGAAATTTCGATAACATTACTGATGAGAAAGCGCAGTTCTATGAAGCGGTGTTCACCTATGGTGTAAGGAAGCATCCTGAAGTCTTCTTCCAGGTGATGAATGAGTTAGGACAAATGGGTCAGTCCAATAATGTTGTGAATAACCAGGAACTCTCTGAGGAGATGCTGAGGAATTATGTCAAAGATCCTAGAAAGGCTCCACGATCAGGAGGACCAGAGGATGTCAGGTTATATATGCAACTAATTGAGAAAGCAGACAGACCCCATTCTTACCATAGGGACTAATCTTCCGATAATGATCATAGCCATCATACCTTACGTATATTTTTAATTTCATATATATTTAAATTGTCTCTGACTTATCCTTCTCTATGGACCATGATGCACCGAATAAATTGGATATTTGGATAGATTACACGGAGAACCTTGAACCACGCAGAGTCAGGAATCCAGATGATCAGGATCTTAGGAGAATGGATCTTGTGTCAGCTGTCCCGCATAGTATTGTTGCTCATGCGTATGCCATAAGAGTATATTCTGAAGATGATATTCCTCATTATGTCCTAAAAAATTTTTCTCGTTTCACCCATGTTGAACGTCCACTTGATGATATTATTGGAGTGGCACATACACCTGAAAAAGCTGAGTTAGAATTATATCTCGCATTGAGAGATAACACAGAAAAATTGATTGAGGAACTTGATTGCGATTATACATTGGATGACAGGCTTAAATCTGGTGATATGGTCAATCTCCCTCATGGTAGCTACACTATAGGATCATACACAAGCCAAAGTGATAAGTAATACGACAAGCCAGGCAGCATCTAACTCTTCAGCTAACAATCCAATCCTAATCTTCTCTTAAGATCCTCTAACTTTCCTTCTGCCTTGAGAAGCCTTATGTGCTCTTGGAAATCCTTATTCCTGAACTCTTCGCTCATAGCCTTTTCTATGAAATCATCAAAGCTCAATCTGATCAAATAGAATTTCTCACCTGGATCAGGCTCTGGCTCAGAGACCTTTTCAGCATCCTTGCATAGGAAATAATGATTATCCCAATGGAGTTTCCCTTCATACACTCTTTCCATGTACTCTTCAAGATTCCCTTTCATTCCTGTCTCTTCAAGCATCTCCCTTTCCGCAGATTCTTTTGTGTTTTCACCCCAATCAATCATCCCTCCAGGCATTGAGATGAACTTCTCTCCCATTGGAGACTCTTCTTCCAAGAGGATAATGCTACCTTCATTGACGACTATTAGCTGCACCGTCCCTCTTCTCCTTACTGCTTCAAAGGTCTCAGAAGAACCATCAAAGAGCTTCTGCTCCCATTCATATACCTTGAATATCTGACCATCATACACAAGCTTAGCATTCTCAGGTATCATGATATGTGATACAGCAGAATCAATTATAAATCTGTCGGAGAATGACTGTAAACATCAGTCAAACATTCCAGCTACCTCAAAAGGCGCATAAGAAGACTCGAGGGGGACATTGACATGGTTTTTCAATGTTTCCCTATAAT
>CAZMXQ010000078.1:0-5085 GCA_964570335.1 uncultured Methanosarcinales archaeon | reverse complement strand
CCTCATTATCGAACCTCTCTTCCATAAGATCAGCAGGATAATCACCTTCACCCTTTCTATATGGATCATTGTTGCTCATCCCATCACAATATGATGGTCGGGAGTCAAGAACACCTGATAAGAGCTGTGTCGCTGAGTAATCATCTGGATCGAACGAAGAATCCATGTTACTCTCTATATAGTTCTCAAAGCTGGGTATTGACGAGCACATGACCCTATTGCAGGTATACTGCCTATTGTTCCTATTACTCTCTGATCTTACCATCGCATCGAAACATGCCTGGACATTCTGTGCTCTTTCAAGGTCTTCCTCAGATGCCCCCGCAGGTACATCAACTTCATATCCTGAATCAGTTCTCTCTAGAGGGAAATCATGTATATGGTTTGCTGCTCTAGCGCAAGCTAAGTTCTCTGATACTGTACCGACAAACTCGAGAGCTCCTGTGATAAGACAAGCCCTCAAAGAGTTCTGTGATAGCCAACTTGTGACTTCCCTTGCTTCACCTGCTGCCTTAGCCACAGCTTCAGCAGCTTCAGCAGAATGTTTGAGCATCTCAGTAGGAACATAATCCCTTATGTCTTCCCTGTCTACTATCTGTACGCTCGTATCAAGGCATTCTTCTTGTGTTGCTGTACCACTGCTATCAGGGTCATTATAAGTCACTTCAAATTTCAAAGCAAGTTTTGCGCAACCTATACCGCTAGGATCAGAATCCTCCATTCCTAAGGAAAGTGACGAACCAAGGCAATTTCCTTTATTTGTCTTGGCCAGCTCCTGCTCTTTCTCCAATAGTGACATATCTGATGGGAACTTGCTCTCGGGAACTCTTAAGTTCGCCTGGACATAACCGAAATCACCAGCAGAACTTATTGCAGGATCTCCTTGGAGCCAATCATGATTATAGTTTGCACCTTGGTATGGAGACAAGGACATGGGTCTGACACGCACATCTACGTTTGAATAGTCAGGTTCTTCATCTGAACCTACATACTCAAGTTCATAACCGAAACCAATCACAGCATGTCCTTCGATAAGATGTCTAGGTATTAGCTCAGGGGGACTGAATGTGTCATCAGGGAAAGTGATGCGCCAGTCATTCCGATCAGATTCTCCACAGACCTCGTACTCAATCTCTCCAGATTCTTCTGCTGTATGTCCATAGTCATCTGCTGCCCTTATATCAACAGTATTAGGCCAAGATCTCTCAGTAGCATCAACCTCAACCCTTTCAGAACTTTCATCTCCCTCGTGTGTTACCAGATCGCCCCAATCTCTGCTTAGGTGGACTTGCTTGGAGAACCTTCCAGAAGAACTTGAATCAGCCTCATAGGTACTTTCTCCTTGCTTACCTTTATTCAACGTTATATTGATATCAGACCTACGTGATGTCTCTCCTCTTATTGTGACGAAAGGAGCAAAAACACCACCAGAGAAATCGTCAAGGTTCGTGGACATTGTCAACTCCTCACTGACGACTTCTATATCATATTCTCTGTCGAATACATTGCCTGCATCGTCCACGGCCACAAGGCTTATCAAATTGTCTCCATCTTCAAGATTCAAAGTTCCTGAATATTCTGACTCAACTCTTTCAGAGATCTCTGCTGAAGACCCTGTACATAATCTCTGAATCTCTCCAGGAGGTAATGAGAAATGAGCTCCATCATCTGCTTCAGCTTCAATCTCGTCTGAGTATGGGCCTAAAGCACATCTCTCGCCAACAGGTCTTATCATGTATGTGTATGATTCACCAGATATTATAGCTTCATCATCATAAGAAGTATCTGAAGTTGTTGCAATTGGAGTACCATCTCTGTATATGACATAGTTTCCAACTGATTCACCAGATTCGTTCCATGAAAGGCTTATCATGTTATAATTCTCTTCTAAAGCAATCTCATCAACTTCCTCAGGATTGTCTTCATCACCATCAACAACCATAATCTCCAGATCTATCGGCTTATCAGTTGTGAGGGTGAAGTCAAGCTCATCTTCAGGCAGGAACTCTGGGATGTCTGATACTTCAACATTAGGAGGTGTTCCGTCATACTCAATGTGACACTCTTTTGAAGCACTATTGCCCGATATATCAGTTACTATTATCTCAATATCACTGCCTTCTGAAGATATTGGGACATTATCAATCATGAATATCCCATTATCTCCCACTTCTGTAGTCGCCCTCTGGTCACCATCAACCATTATACTTATGTCAGAAAGCGGTCTCGTGGTCCCTCCTATCGGAACTCTTCTCTCATTAGAGAAATCTGGGCAGTATATGTCTTCAGTAGAAGGATCTTCTTCATATTCGCCAAACATGAGTGTACCTGCTTCAAACTCAGAACACTCATCAGTTTCTGAACCACACGCATTTATATAGAAAGTATATACGTTGCCTCGCTCAAGTTCTGTAAGATCTATTGAGTAATCAGTCTGCATCTGTTCTCCTGAGAATCCAATCTCTTGCTCATCTGCTGTAGGAGACCAGAACCTGACTCCGCCTCTTGCTCTCTCATCAGATGTAAAGTTGAGTGTCGGATCATCGCTCAACACATCATACTCTATATCTGATATACGCGGAGGATCATCTTCTGATTTAGTAGAGGCTGAAACTTCTACCTGTTCACTCTCAACTTCGCCTTCCACAAGAGAGACCTGATAGTTGTAATGAGTATTCGGAGCAACTTCTTCATCGACAAACTCATTACCAGTTGTTGTTTCGATGGAGGAGCCATCCCTATATATGTTAGCATCATAGCCAGATGGAGATTCCCATTCAAGCCTTACAGCATAAGATGATGAATATGTGACGGATAAGTTTTCTGGAGCATCAGGGACTTCATCAGCATAAACAAAGACTGTGTTTCCTGGAACCATTACAAGTAATAATATAGTGACAATAGAGAAAAACCTCATCCAAACACTCTGACTGCTCTTACCATACATGTCCTTAGCACCTATTCTTTCTTCATCATATTCCATGAAAGTCACACCATATCTAATTGATATTTGTCATCACACATTGTCATCTGAATACAGGAGCTGCCTCATCAATATAATCTCCTCTTTCGATGAAATCCATCACTTCTACTTGGTTTGTAGCATCAAACGGAACAGGTAATGGCTGCATCTGCACTGCACTGAACTCAATAGCATTCCTTCCTGCAGCATCCATATAGTCATAACTGAAATTACCTTTATACCCTCCGATTATGAAATCATGCTCATCATCCATCAGGAAGAGCTCAATTGTATATTCTCCACCATCTGCTAGTAGATCAACTTCCGGCATCTCATCTCCAGGAGAGTATTCAAAGCCAACAATGTCATCATAGTCATGAGGTTCTATATTCGCTACAACACTCTGTCCCTCTTCCAATGGCTGTGTAAGACCAAGATTGTTCGACAGCCTCCTATTAATCCTTACGTCATAAGTATCTATCTTATTGAGATTGATAGTTACTTGCTCATCGCCTGTGTGTTGCACTCTCTCAGGAACATAACCTTCTTTCTCCACGTTGAGGAAACCTCCTGTGCAAGAGGATGGAAGGCCTGTCGTAAGTCTGTATGTGTTACCTTCAGCTCTTGTGGAACCGAGATAACATCCGAACTGGAGGCAATCATAGCTTATATCCGCATTGCGCAGCGCCACATTGTCGAATCCTCCGTGAAGTCCTCTGACACTTATCTCATACTCCCCTTCGAGATCCTCACACTGATCTTCGAACTGGACAGGAGCAGATGATAGAGTAAAAGAATCTGCTTCCTTATCTGGCTCATTTGAGCGTACAACTACAGGAAGACCGAAACGGAATACGAAATCTCTCTGGTCTGAAAAAGCACCATCATCAATCAAACTTATTTCAAGAGGGAAATCAACATCGTATGTGAAGTGACCCAGTTGTATAGGGAAGGGAATCTCCGTCCCTGGTATATTGGTCATGCTAGTAGATAATACTCCTCTAGAGCTAGGGTCTGCATGCACGTCAAGATTCTGTGATGGATAATACTTCACTGCTGTTGCAATATCTGAGAAAGACACATCCTCATCAACATCCATACCATCTGGCAAGTCATTAGGATCAAAGAATAGGTTGAAATATTCATAAGCATCTTCTGGTGCAGAAGAAGGAAGATCATCCTCTATAAGATCCCTTGCATCGTAACCACCAAATTTCTCATAATCCTCAATAGGTTCTTGGAAATCAGGATGGTCAGTTCCCTGGAATCGTACGTTCTGGAAGTTATAGAAAGACATCAGATCTATCTCATGGGCTATATCTTCAAGGTTCCATCGCAGAGGAGATGTAGAGAAACTCTGCTCAGTTATAGGTATGTTCGGATTTGCCACCATAAGATCAATAAGACTCATCTCAAAATTATTATTCCATACCTCTGAATATGTTATTCTCGAAGCAAGCTCATGCATCCTACCAAGCATAACAGGAATGGTTACGAAGAAATCTTCATAAAACTCCGTCTGTGAAGCGCCTTCTGCCAACACATCAACAGGATAATCTGCGTCTATGGAGACATCATCAAGAGTTATAGTAGATGAGACATTTATCGGAGCACGCTCTGTCACATTGTACTCATGATAGCCAGAGAAATCATCCAGACATGCATGAACATTATCCTCAACATATGCAGAGAGCTCCTTTTCCATATCATTTATATCAGGGATACGATTGTCTCCTTTGTAATGCCATAAAGGGATGCCAAACTCTCTCCTTGAACCAAAAGATATGAACGCATCATCATCCCTTCTGATATAACTGGGCAACTCCATGTAACCACCTTGGAAGCCAAGATTCATTATACCCTGAGAAGCTGTCTCTTCTATGCATACATCGATGTAATCTGAAAAAGAAGTGGGTGTTCGTGTCACAATCCGTGAATCGAAGTCAGGAGTCACAGATGTAGTAAGATAGATAGTCAAGAAAGCTGTTGCGAATATCACTAGACCTGCTATAAGAAATATGGTTATTTGCGACTTCTTAGTATACAGACTCACTTTAAGACCTCTTTTATTGGAATTCCCTCACAATCTTTTCGGTCATGGACACTTATAAATATTACGCTTT
>CAZMXQ010000077.1:0-5167 GCA_964570335.1 uncultured Methanosarcinales archaeon | reverse complement strand
AGGACGCGTACGAAATGGATGTCATAGATAAGAGCATCCACAATCATCCTGTGCACATCACAGACATCCCATACTTCACTTCCGATGATCAAAACGGCAATCATAGTCTGGAACTTGATGGAGAGGATAATGCGTACATAACTAACTTCTTCGATGGCAACTATCAGGATAATGCTACACTTACTGCTTGGGTCCAGACAAGAGACCTCTCGAGTAGCCAATATATCTTCAAAGGAGGGAATGACAAGGGCTATCTTGTCCTCGGCTCTGATACTATAAACGCATCATGGGGGGACATAGAGCATACTTCCAGTCCAGAAATCCCAGAAGACAGATGGATGCATCTTGCACTGACACATGCTGCAGACGATGGACAAGGAGTGACAAGAGCATATATTGATGGGTTAGAGGTCCTCTCAGGCACAGAAGAAATCAGTGCAAGCTATGGTCCAGAAGGGGATCTGATATTGGGAGAAGGTCTTGATGGTTTCATCGGGGATGTAAGGTTCTATAATACTACATTCAACAACTCTGAACTTGCATACCTTTCAAATGATATCGATTTCGAGGATAATCACTCTCTGGAGTCACACTGGATGTTCAACAACACTCTTGAAGATAGTGTCGGCGATGATGACGCATCCCATACAGGAACACCTGGGTATATGAGGACAAGGAATCCAGCAGGAGAACAACTGAGTTTCGATGGCGATGGGCATCTTACCTCTGCCCAGACAATAGATGGCAACATAGAGACAATAGCCACCTGGTTGAGAGCACCAAGCAGTGCTACAGGATACAGCAACATCCTATCTACAGATGATGACCTTGAGTTCGGAGTGCAGGATGGAAATGTATACATAGACTGGCAGAATGATGTTTGGGATACAGGGTATGATGTAGGATCATATGATTGGGTGCATGTGGCATTCATGAGGAAGGATGATGGAGACACATTCGAGCTATATATAGATGGGGAATTAGAAGAAAGTGAAAGCACAACGACTTTAGGATTCGGTAGCACTGACCCAATAGGTCAGATCACAAAGCCAGTCATAGGAGGGGGGAATAATGAGCTGGATCTCTATGGGCTCAATGTATTCTCTGATAGCCTGACAGGGGAAGATCTGGATCATCTTATGTCATATGGCAATGTCACAGAGTCTCTTGTCTCAGCATGGAATCTGACAGAACGTAAAGGATTGTTCTTCACAGGATATCCCGATAATATGACAGGAGACCTACAGCCAGGCACAATCCCTATGTATTCACAAGGTCATCAGCCAGAGGGACAAGGGTTCAATTTCTCAGGGGATTCGACTTACTTAAGGATGCCTTCCACTAATCTCGCTCCTGATGATGCTCTAGATAAGAACTTCAGCCTCTCGACATGGATAAATCTTGATGAGCTTGAATCAGATGAAGATTATGTGATCTGGAGTGTCTCGGATGACATATATATGCAAGTGGAAGAAGTGGAGAATGATGATTATGGTAGATTGAGGGTAAGATTAGGAGATCAGGATGTCACGGAAAGGAATGCGATAGATCCTGATGGAGGATGGTACCATGTCGCGTTCACATATGGTAATGACCTGCAAGATGACATATTGAGGCTCTATGTAGATGGAAATCTAGTGGATACTGATAGTCGCGAGTCTGATTCTCATATCTCTATCGACCTCACAGGAAAAGACCATCTCATAGGTACAGCATATCCAGGAGATCGGGACTTTGAAGGAAGCATAGACGATTTCAGGATGTATGCAAGGACGCTTAGTTCAGAAGAGGTTGAGACCCTGAGGGTGAGCACTGCTGTCTGTCCTGTACAACCAGAGACAGGAGGCCCATTCCTTATGGGATCGACAGATGCAACAGGTATCGCTGAGTTCAAGTACAATATGATGAGTGAGGACTATATCCCTGATGATTATGCATTCGAATGTGAGATTGATGACCATATGATGCGGGAGAGAGCCTTCGGTGTTGCAGAGCAGAATACTCATATTGAGATATTCAGGGTCAGCGATAATATAGGAACAGGAGATGGTGATTTCGATCCTGACAATCCTGAGCCTGTTGTAAGTGATCTTGAATGTTATGAGACGAGTCATGTTGTGAATGATGATGGTTCAGGCCTGCCTCCACAAGAGGGAGAGGGAGATGAATACTGTTGTATACCTTCTGCTCATGTGGAATATGACTCTGATGTTGATGTGAGTGTCAGGGAAGATGGAGGGTCTGCAGAAGATATAGGGATGAGCGGGCATATGACTGAGGTAGGGGCGGGCACTTTCGTAGCAACGACAGAAGAGGATGGCTCACAGTTCGAATGTGTTGATTTTGTTGAAGCAGACGATCCAGCAGTGACTTTTGCTGTAATTGCGGATGAGGACGGTGTACTCTCAGAGGAAGAGACTATGACCACTTACTTGGATAATAACCCTATCAGTGGCTATTGCGATGCGCCTGATCTCACAGGTGAAAGTGATGAATGGTATACTGAAGGTGACGAGATCACAGTGACCATAGAGACATTCAAGGATGGTGGTGAAGCATTGGATGGAGGCACATATTCTTCGAATGAACGTGATAGGTTGCAGAGCGTCTATATGTATGATCATGACGGGACAAAAAATGAACAGAGCTCCTCTGATAATGAATGGGAGATAACCTTCACAGCTGATAATTCTGGGGAGACAGATATCTTCGCACACGACCACGGACAGAATTTCTTAGGTAGTGGTGAAGTTGCAGGAGACGAATACAGTTGTGGTACTGTCCAATATAAAGTGGATACGGAACCTCCTGTGATCTCTGATTTTGGCATCGATAAGAGTATCATAACAACAACTGCACCTTTCTTGGGCGATTCATGTGGTCTCATAGACAGTTGTGGTGTGGGAGAAGATGACATAGTATTCGATTGGGAAGTCACAGATAATAATGAGCTTGAGAGGATATGGATAGCACGAGACAATAATCCTTCAGATGAGATTGATGGATGTTCTGTGGATGCTCTTGATGATCAAAACACTCATATTGGGGA
Organism: uncultured Methanosarcinales archaeon; assembly: GCA_964570335.1. Lineage (GTDB taxonomy): Archaea > Nanobdellota > Nanobdellia > Woesearchaeales > CAZJJJ01 > CAZJJJ01. The sequence goes on along the minus strand of CAZMXQ010000077.1, from coordinate 2,118 downwards.
TTGTACCTATAACGATGTACAGGAAGGGCATACAGAAGAATTCATATATACGCTCTTTGCTACAGATGTCGTTGATCTTAAGAACTCTAGCAATGCTACACTTGCTATAGACAATCAACCACCTCAGATAGCAGACCTCAATGTGGATAAGGAGATTATAGCTCCAGGTGAAGAGATCGAGATATCTGCTACTGTCACTGATGATGGCCCTGCATCTTTCGAGCCTGGTAGTGATAATAGTCGTGTATGGATACAGTATGTTGATGAAGATGATAATGATGTATGTGTCAATGGTTGTGAGAACATTGTCAGGGATGGAAACGAGTACAGTCTGAGATTCAACTCTGAAGGCACGGGTGAGATTGGATACAAGATGTATGCAAAGGATAATCTTTCGAATTATGCTTATGAAAGCATTGAAGTCATTGCTGATGATGAAGAACCTGAATTGGAGATCAATGACCCAACACAGAATAAGATCGTTTCAGGAGTCATGGACATTGAAGTCACTGCTTCTGATGACTTGAGCGGGATGGCTGATGAAGGAGTGGAATATTGCATATACCAAGAAGGAAGCGCTGAGTGTCAACCAGATATTGTGATAAGCGGAGTCTCACCAGATTATTCTACAACATATGATACTGAGTCTTTGGCTGATGGTAATCATATCCTTGTTGTTGAAGCAACAGATGATGCTGATAATACAGCAGACGAGACTATGGATTTCGAAGTTGATAATACAGAACCAGTGGTAGATATAACTAGCCACAATGATGGGGATGTTGTAGATGGAGGAATAACTATTGAGGCCACTATCGAAGATGATAATATAGACGAGGAAAATATTGAGATCACTGTCGAAGGAGTGACTTCTGGATATGATCGTAAAGACGGTATAACATATGAATTCGACATAGATACTGAACCTAATTCAGATGGTGAGACTGAATTCATAGTAAGTGCCGCAGACCTTGCTGATCCACCTAATGAGAACAGCGCTTCTGTGAATCTGATAATAAACAATGATCCTCCAGAGATAACAATAGATGACCCTTCACAGGGTGATAAGTTCAGTGGAGAGTTCACAGCGAACATGACGATAATAGATGTAGCTTCAGATGTGGATACGGCCAGCTCTTATTGTGAGCTTGATGGAGTGGATTTTAGCCTTGCTGAAGCTACAGGTGATGACAAGTATGAATGTGTCATCGACTCTGATCAGGAGGGGATAGATGATGGTGAAGATGTTGAGTTCAAGGTAGTGGCTTCCGATACTTCAGGAAATACCGGAGAAGAGAGCATAACCCTCTATATAGATAATACCCCGCCTACAGGAAGTGAAATCGAGTTGAACACACCGTATTTCATGACAGGAGAAGAGATTGAGATACTGATCACAGACATAACTGATGAGCCCTTCGGAAAGGATGGATTGGAATCCTGCAATGCATACTTCTCAGATAATGACGCTCTAGGGTCAGGAACTGATAATCACTTGGGTGAGATGGAAGAAGCTGATTGTGTGGGCACATTCACTGTCGATTCAGATGGTATAGGGGAAGGTCAGAACTTTGTAATCGTAGAATTCGAGGATAAGGTCGGTTTCACTAATACAGTCAGTAAGCAGGTGACTTTGGATGACACAGATCCATATGTCGATAATCTCTTGTTCAATGGCTCTGAAGACATCTATCTGCGTGGTGATGCTGAGATGAGGATAGAGGTCGAAGCACATGATGAAGATGGCTTTGCGACAGAAATAGATCATGTCATAGTATCGACAGCAGGAGATCCTGAAGGTACTAACATGATAGAGTCAGAAGAAGATACATATAGGTTGGACACTACTCCTGAAGAGATAGGTTGTGATCCTGACGATACATGCACAATAAATGTGATTGCTTATGACGAGGCAGGCAACGAGGCCTCTGTCCAACAGGACATCATAGTGGACTCCACACCTCCTATTGTTGTCGGAAAGGAAGTGGACCCTGACTACATGACAAGCCCTAATGAGATCTTCGTGTTATTGACACTCGAGGATGAAGAAGATAGAATAGAATCTGTTGAAGCAGAAGGACAGGGATTAGTTTATACAGGTGAAGGAGCAGAAGGTCA
>CAZMXQ010000076.1:0-5311 GCA_964570335.1 uncultured Methanosarcinales archaeon | reverse complement strand
TGAAGTATCATTCAGGACGAAATATCCTGCATACCTGACGGAAGGTGTACCATACATGTTCGTGGCTCATCTTGATCCTAGCTCTGATCTTGAGCATGATGATCTCCGGGATGTCCTAGACGTAGAGATATTGAATGGTTCTGGCGACGTAGTTGAAGAGCCAGTCCTTCGCCCACGGGTCCCTCGTCTCACGATCTTAGAGTCTCATTGGGACCATTTCGTGTTTGATGATGGTCACGATGTGTCTTATTCAGACCTTCTGGACTATGTCCATATGGAATTCACTCCAGAAGATTCTGGGAATTATTGGTTCAATTTCACTGTCAGTAAAGGAGATGGCTTCGGAGAAGTGATAATGGATCGTCTGTCGCTTTTCCCAAGGCCTGTTGTGGTTAATGAAGGCGGTGAATTCTTTGCATGTAAAGCGAAGGATAATGATAATCCAGATCCACTAAGTCATGTGGAAGATACGAATACGGTACCACCAGGATTGGATGTATTATCAGACCCTTCGTTCTTTTATTGGGAAAACGAAACAGAACTTTCTGAATATGGATTCTATAATGAAAGTGGGACCGAACAAGGCGTTGAAAGGAAGGATGGCGAATATATTGCGAAACACTGGAAGGGAGGACTTGACGATACTGAAAAAGAATATGAAAATGACTCATACAATGCTGGAGATTTCAATATTTCAAACCTCAGAGCAGAACCTAGCGAAGTATATGAAGGCGAGGAAGTCAAATTGAAGGTTAATGTAACTTATGATGGCAACGGTAATGGCAACGGTGATGACAACGGTGATGGCAACGGTGATGACAACGGTGATGGCAACGGTGATGACAACGGTGACTCAGAAGATGATGATAATTCATATGATGTTGAATTTAAAATTGACAATGAGTATGTTGGCACCGAATCTGTCACATTTGATGGGGAAGAAACAAAGACAGTGTCTTTGACTCATGAGACAAGATCAGATGGAGTCAAGGATTTCTCTGTTGAAGAATTGGATGAGACTTTCTCTGTGTCTCCCTTTGATTCTTATGACATGATGGAATATCGTATATCGATTGAAGATATTGATTTAAGTTCTGAGTTCTCTTTTGGATATTGGGCAAAAGATCACTCAAATGTAGAAACTTTGAAGGTTAAAGTGGTATATGGTGAATATGATGATGATGGCGACTTTGAATCTAGTGGAAGCTTTGAAGACACGCATAGTCCTGATGACGATTGGAAATATTACGAAACGAGAGGTGAAATTGATACTAATAGCGAGGAGATTAGGCTACGTTTCGGTATAGAGGATGTTGGTTCTGATGACGAAAGAGGAGAGTTATTGATTAATAATCTCACCTTCGATAAGATACGAGATGATCCAGGAAATCCTCTTCTAGGCGCTCCTGTTGAGCATTGCAATCTAAGAGGTTCGCACACCTGCACACCAGAGGGGACTTGGATTGATGAGTTCCATCATTTCTATGATGAGGAAGGATATCAGGATGATGATTATGAAGAGAGGGAAGAGAAGGAAGATTATATGAGGACAAAACACTCCACATCACCTAATATCATAGAGGATTCAGAGTTCATGCACGGAGGTTCTTTCGACAATTGGCTAGGAGAGGAGCAATGTGAGGTTGTCCGTGGTGACGGCTCTGCTGATTTTGAGGACCTTGAGGAGATAGATACTATCTCAACCCACGGTGACAGGGATGAGTCCATAGACAATACCTATTATCTGGAATGTAATGGGGAAGTGACGCATGCTTTCAAGGATGCTGATGGGTCTGATCTCGATGAAGAATATATCTTCTCTGCATGGGTCAATTCTACAGGAGGAGATTCATACATAGAATCTCTGGATTCTGAAGGGAGTGAATACGATAAGACGACTGTTGGAGATGGCGATACCTGGCAGAGGGTGGAAGTCTTCGCTACTCCGACAGATGAAGGCACAATAAACATAACTTTCAATAATGTCAATGTAGACGGTGTTCAGCTTGAGGTAAAGCATGACAGGCAGATCGAAAGAGGACATTATTTCAGGACACTTGTCAGGAGGATGTGTTGCCCAAGCAATTCATGTTGGAACGGTGAGGAATGCGTCTTCATGGATGCAGGAGTGCCTGGTGTTGATCACGACCTGCAGACCGAGATTATAGAGAATATGGATTTCGAGACGAATCTTGGCGATAAGGGGTATATCTGTATTGGCGGTGGAGATTTCGAATTCAGGGAGAGATCTTATAGATGGATACACCAAGTATCTACTGATCTGGACGACATGACCCGTGAACAGAATAGGGTGAGCAACAATGTTGTCCCAGATTCTAGTGAGCTCTCTATTGCTGAGACAGCAGACCTGATGAGCGTCCCTATGCATGGCTTCTGCGAGCAAAAAGATTCAAGAAGCTGTTTTGTGGGGAGATATTCTGAAGATTTCCCTTCAAATATTAATAGGACTGACTGCATACCTGGTGCGGAAAGCTTTAGTGATGCAGGACCTAAGAATGAGTTCATGGGTCGCACTTGCGTTGATGGAGAGTGGAAGACCAGGACATCACACGTAGCTTCCATGTTGCATAACTCCATGCATGAAAGACATCATTCCTTGTTCTGTGGCAATTATAGGAATGTATTGAATCATTACTCGTTCGATTTCAATCCTGAGGCTGAAGGAGGTCGTCAGGAGAGAGATCTCTTTGAGCAACAGGTCTATCGCTTGGTCCATGCTCCATTCGATTATAGTGAAAGGAACACTATTGAAGGTGATGATTGGGAGACATTAGGTATCGACTATGTGGATCATGCTTGCATGCTGAAGTATGGAAGTAGCCAGGATGACTCGGCTCTTGCTCTTATGCTGAATACAAATATAACAGGAACATGGGGAGATGTTCTGGAAGACCCAGAAGGAGAATGGGGCAAGACGAGTGATATAGCGTCTGTCCTTAGATATTTCCAAATACGGAAAGAGAATAAAGAAAATATGCTTAGTGATGAATGTCTGGAAGCGATTGATAGTGATGATCCGGAAGACGAATTCATAGAATGTTTCTCACTAGGAACTCATGACCTACAGATGCATAGTCTATTGTATAATCCAAGACATGATATCCTTCTCTATTCAAGAAGCGATGAAGTAAGTAGAACGTTCGAAGAAAATCCTTTGGACACAAGCGAATTCAGTTTCCAGTCTTCAATCGATGGTCTTAAGGATAGGCTTGCTGAAGAGATTGAGTCTGAGGGTTCAGGTCTAGATGTGATGGATGATCTATACAAGAAGAACTGGTCTCTGCATAACCATACCAACTACGATGAATTATTCATATACAGTTCAGATGAAAAGAATGTATTTGCTACAAGAGAGAAGATGAGAAGGCCTCTTCCTGTTGGCTTGGAAGGATTCCGTACGGATAATGAGATCCTGTATACTTTCATGATGAATGTCAGCGGATTCGAGATCAATGAGGATTTCCTGCCAGAAAATAACGGTGCAGAATTTGGTGATGTCAGATCTCCTGTATATCCAAGAAGGGACATCATCCTAGCAGACCTCTTCAATGTCTCTTCTGACGCAACAGGTATAGATTGGGACAGGACAGAACAGAGGAACAGCATAATAGTGCAAGAAGACAATGATCAGAAAGAAGATCTCTATGTGCTCTTTTCTGACACAAATATGGCGAATGATTTCTTTAGGAACTGGTATGTCTTCACAGGGCGTCTGAGAGGTGAATTAGAATTTCCCGAAAGATGAATAACGCGTTTATGATATCGCTCGGATTTGTATTGCTTCTATCCTTATCTTTATCTTCTTCACAGGTGTTTGGAGAAGAAGAGGATGATGATGAGATACCTGAGGAATTCTGTTGTGTCTCTTCAGAAAGAAATATCTGTGAAGGATCTAGCGAGGGTTTCACTTATGCTGAGTTGACAGATTTTTGTCCTGAGGATGATATTCATCATACTGCCTGTGATAATCCTGATTTAGCGGGCCAGTGTACAACAGGATGTTGCATATATGGAAGTCAGGAAGGATGGCAATCAGAGAGCGGTGTCATAGAAGAATTTTGCAGCGAGCTTCAAGGAGAGAGTTTTTTCCTTTCAGGTAAAGATAGTGCACAAGAATGTCAGGCTGTGCTTGAAGATGGATCATATTCTGTAAAGCTCAACATCAAGATAGAGGAAGATGATGGAAGTGAGCGGGAGACCCATATAGACCCTGATACTTCTTCCTTCCATGGCGTCTCGAATGACATCTCTTGTGATATCGTCGAGACAACAGGGGATGGTTATAACCATGTCTTGGATTGCGATGGTGATGACACAGTAGGATTCGGGACTTATGATGTTTTTGCGGAGGTTGTAGTAGACGGAGTCCGTTATGAATATGATGATTATATCCATGTAGGGTCAGATGATTCTGAAGAGGACTTTAAGGAGAAGATTATCCTGGAACCTGATGTATCCGAAACGGTCACGATAGTCGGACGTACACTGAAAAGAACTTATGATGCTGATACTGGAGAATTTACAGACACTGAAGATCCTATAGATGACGTGAGAATCTTAGTCTCTGGCCAAGGTGAATGGAATAATTCCGAAAGTGATGGGAGCTTCTATCTTTTTGATGTCCCTGCGCATTTTCCTATGACTGTGACTTTTGAGCATGATGATTTTTTCCAGGAATCGCATCTGTTAAGAGAGGATACTGCATTTGTTGATATGGATGATATCTATCTCCTTGAAGATGACGAAGGTATTGAACAGCCTGAAGATGAATTCGTTTGTCCGGACGGCTGTGCCGATGGAAGAGATAGGATCGATCGTTGCATAGATGTTGGGGATAGTTGTGAAATATGTGAGGGGACAGATTTCGTTGATGCGTGCGCAATCCCTTCCGCATTCCAATGTGAAAGCCCTCTTCTCTGCTCGGATGGAGATGGTGTCAACTGTAATGTCCCTTGCGACACTCCAAGACACTGTGTGCTCTCCGATGAGGATTCAGCTGAAATCTCTGAGCCATGTTATTGTGATGGTGGCTATCAGGACGGTGGTACCTGTTGTAGGGTTGGTAGTGATAATTTCGTCCACATTGATGGTGGCCAATGCGAGGGCATAGTAGAAGAAGTATCAGGAGTTGTCTTGGGTGCCTCCTCTGGGGATAGTGAAAGGTTTTTTGATCTTAGAGAAGGTGCTGATGTGGTCTTAAGTGGCATCACAAGTTTCAATACCCAAACATCCCAGGATGGCGATTTCTCGTTGATGCTCCCTCACGATGATTATGAAGCTAGAGCCTTCT
>CAZMXQ010000075.1:0-5410 GCA_964570335.1 uncultured Methanosarcinales archaeon | reverse complement strand
TGACTGGACTTCTAGATACAACATATTTATATTTTCAAAAGGATTCCCTTGTCTCGAGGTGGTTATATGAGACATCTGTCAAATGCTTTGAAAGGATTAGCAGTGACTGCTCTTGCGTCAGCAATGCTTCTTCTGTTGGGAGTGTTATACTATATGATACTTGTATGGATAATAAGCGTAGGGGCTTCATGGGCAGGATATCCTGAGCTTGATGGTAGCATGGTAGTGCTTACAGCGGGCATAGTAACAGCTGCTAGCATGATAGGATCCGCTATACAGAAGACTTGAGATGTATTCTTTATTCTTTATTTTTTATTTCTTGATACCAATCTATGTATCGCTTGATACCTTCTTCTATGCTCGTTTTCGGCTCATATCCTATTTCTCTCTTGGGTTTTGATATGTCGGCATAGGTGATCTTGACATCCCCAGGTTGCATCTCTTTCTTGATGACTTCAGCTTTCTTTCCAAGACCCTGCTCTATAAGTCCTAATAAGTGTGAGATGTTGACTGTCTTTGAGTTCCCAAGATTGTATATCTTAAATCCTTCTTGGTTCATCATGGATGAGTATATGCCTTGTAGTATATCGTCAATGTATGTGAAATCTCTCCATATCACCATTACCATAGAGCTCAATAGGTTCATCTCTCGATATCTTCTCAGTCCATTTTCCTATCGCCATGTCTGGTCTCCCTTTCGGTCCATATACTGTGAAGAACCTCAAACATGTGATATCAATCCCGTATAGATGGTGGTAAGTATGGCATAGTGTCTCCCCAGCTACCTTTGTAGCAGCGTATGGGCTTATAGGTTTTGATACATCAGCTTCTTCTCTGAAAGGTATATCTCTTGTATTTCCATAGACGCTTGATGAGGATGCAAAGACAAGACCTTTTATACCATGTCTCTTGACCTGTTCGAGGATTACTGTTGTCCCTTCGACATTATGCCTAACATGCCCTGTAGGTCTCTCTATCGATGGTCTTACGCCTGCTCGTGCTGCAAGGTGCACAACCTTATCTGGTCTTGTCGTAGAGAATATCTTTTCCATCTCTTTTTTATCGCTTACATCAGCTTCGTGGAATATGAAGTCATCTTGTGCTATCATCTCAGAGATGTTCCTCTCTTTCATCTCTCTGCTATAGTATGACTCATCCATGTTGTCGATAGCTATTACCTTATGACCCTTCTTAAGTAGCATCTCGCATAGGTTGCTTCCTATGAATCCTGCTGCCCCAGTCACTAATATCGTGTCCATATGTTGAGCTTATATCTTTCCTTTTTAAGCATTATAGAACTATGATCCATCGGATGATGTTATTTTCCATCTCAGATTACATGGACGATAGCACAGAAACTTATATAAACCCCTCTCTGAACTCAAAGCCCATGATTCTAGGTCATATATACGGGAAGACAACGACCAGTACTTTCAGCTTCATAGTAGAGAAAGAGACGAAGAAGCTTGACTTTGTCCAGGTATACCATGAGAAGTATGATTATGTCCTTGCCCAGGTAATAGAGCTTGAGATGGATGATGACAAGAATATAGCGAAATGCAGGATAATAGGATACAAGGACAAGGATGGTGTATTCAAGCAGATAAGGATACCTTTCCCTCCTAAATCTGAAGTCTTGCTTGCTCAAGATAGCTTCATAAAGAACATAATAGAGATAAACACGAAGGATGGTGCCTTCATAGGAAAGATTGAAGGAAAGAATATACCTATAAGGCTGAACCTGAAGAATCTTCTTACGAAGCATATATCAATACTCGCTAAATCGGGTGCTGGTAAGTCATATTCTTCTGGTGTGCTATTAGAGGAGATAATGGATAGGAATGTGCCATTGATCATAATAGACCCTCATGGCGAGTACTCTGAGATGAAACAGGCGAATGATGATAAGAAAGATATAGAGAAGATGGGCAAGTTCGGAGTCAAACCAAAGAGGTACACAAAGAACATCAAGGAATATGGTTTCATTGATGGTGCAAACCCGATAAAGCTTAACGATGATCTGAAGGCTGAGGAGCTTCTCCATATGCTGCCGACTAAATTGAGTTCGAGCCAGATGGCACTCCTATATAACGCTATAAAAAACATGCCTAAATTGGATCTTGCCAACCTCATACTCGAACTGGAATATGAGGAGAGCCCTTCAAAGTACAACATAATAAGCGTTGTCAATCACCTTAAGAAGATGGACCTTTTCTCCGTGAACTATACGCCTTATAATGAGCTCATCCAACCGGGTCGATGCTCTATAATAAATCTGAAAGGCCTTGACCCTGAAGGACAAGGTGTTCTTGTCTATAAGCTCTTGAAAGACCTTTTTGAGCAGAGGAAGCTCAACAAGATACCTCCATTCTTCTGTGTTGTCGAGGAAGCGCACAATTTCGCACCTGAGAGAGGTTTCGGGGAGGCAAAGTCATCCAAGATACTCCGGACCATAGCTTCTGAGGGAAGAAAATTCGGTATGGGGCTCTGTGTCATATCTCAGAGGCCAGCAAGGCTTGATAAATCAGTACTTAGCCAGTGTACCACCCAGATGATCCTGAAAGTGACGAATCCGAATGATCTCAAAGCCATCATAAATTCCGTAGAAGGTATAAATGCGGAATCCGAGCACGAGATACAGAATCTTCCTATCGGTACTTCTCTCGTTACAGGCATTGTAGATATGCCTCTCTTCGTCAATATACGGCCTAGAAAGACCAAACATGGTGGTACGGCCATAAACATCCTAGAGAGCGTGGAGGATAATGATAAGTTCTTCAAGGACCTTGAGGAGCATGAAGAGCATCCTATGGTGCCTCTGGTGAAGCCAAAGATATCACATAAGGATCTGCAGCTGATGTCTGACAAGAAAATAAAATCGATACGGAATGTCCTTGTACCTGGCGCCATGTTCATGTGTGATTCTGGGAAGAGGAAGTTCAATCTCCTTGTAAGCCTCAATGATGGTGGTATCGTCACAGACATAGATAACTTCAAGACTTCTTATCTTCCAGAGCTGGATAAGTTGTCATCACAGGAGCTCCAGACCCTGGAGATGGCTTTCAAGATGAAGAGTTTCACGAAGAATGATGCGGTATCTAAGACAGGGAATATGAAGGTGACAGATTTCCTCTATTCACTAGTAGAGAAAGGATATCTGCATTACAAGGATGGCACTTTCACCATATCGCAGAGGTATGTGCTCTCTCATCTCAGCAATTATGCATCATATTCTAAGATAGAGTTCGAGAACATTGATGTCAAGAGCAAGCAGTCTGCTGAGATCTCAATTGATAAGATGAAAGAATCATTGTCCAAGTTCGTGAATGTCGTCGATCAGAGGGAGTGTTCTATACTGAAGTATGAGATTGATGAATGATCTCTGATTCTTACGTAATATTTTCAAGAATTCTTGAGCAATACTATTAAAAGATCATATCTTATGTCCTTGCAAGTCTCAGCTCAAAAAATAAGCTATATGTCTACAGAATCTTTATATAATCAACTATAGTGTGTTATAGTTGATATATGATGCCATCCACAACAATACAGCTTGAGAAAGACCTTGTAAAGAGGTTGAAAGGTATGCGAACACATTCAAGACAGACATACAACGAAATAGTGAAGAACATGATAGATGTATATCAAGAGGTCAGGAAACGGAATCAGTATGATGAGTTCCTGCATAAGGTCCAGAAGGAGAAGATGAAAGAATTGTGGGATAATGAGGAAGATGATGAATGGGAAAAGCTTTAAGCAAGGCGATGTATTTCTCGCGAAAGTCCAATATACGGACACTTTTGAGGTCAAAAAGAGACCAATCTTGATATTATATGAGCAATATGATAATATTGTCGTAGCAGGAGTGACCAGCAACACAAGGATGGACGGAGTCCACCTCACGAAAGAAGATGGTGCTCTGAAAGACTCGGTGATAAAGCTAAACTACATCTTCACAATCTCAACTCATCTCTTGGAACGCCACCTTTTCTCTCTTCCGAAAAGGAAAAGAGAAGAAGTATATGATTACCTTGTCGGAATGCTAGAAGGATTTGTGTCATCATCCTGATTGATAAGTATTATAAATGAGGATGAGGATTTCTGAGATATGATTCCCGAACGTGTAAGGAAGAACCTGTCTGGTAAAGGCTATCAGATTGTTGGTTTGGAGATGAGGAAAAAAGGAGTATTCTATATCGATACTGACAAAGGGAAGCTTGTCCTCAAGACAAAAGTCAAGAGACATAATATCCTTCTTGAGATCTTCAATGCGCGGAGCATGTCTTTCAGGAATGAATGCCATTTCTATGATGTCCTCTCGAAAACAAAGAAGAAACATTTCAGGATACCTGAAGTCATTGATACTGATAATGAGACATACCTTCTGCTGGATTTTGTGGAAGGAAAAGAGAGATGGATAAATACTAAGATAGGCAAAAGTAAGATGGCCAGAGCTCTTGTAGAGTTCCAGACCAAGGATGTCGATAATATTCCTATAGTGAGGAACAATTTCTCAAAACTTCTTGTGATGAACTACATATGGCCGTTGAAGTTCATAATTGATGGAAGGATATCCCTGCTTTTCAAGACTATAAAAGCTGACATCGCATGCTCTCTGCAAGAGAAGGAGAAGAACAGGATCATATCGAATAATGATGCCAGGAATGTAATACAAGGGGATGACGACCATATATATTTCTTCGACCTTGAGACATGCTCCGTCACAAGGAAGTGGCTATTCAGGGACATAGTGCATCTTGCATATTCTAAAGAATCAATAGACTGTGACATAATAAGAGAGTATATTGGAGAGCTACGTAAGAAAAGAAGTTTCAATACCAGAGCTCAGCTCAGGAAACAGCTTATCCAGAGAATAGTGACCTCTATGAATTCTAGGAAGAAGAGAAGGAGAGACAGGAAGGAGTATTATGGATTTTTGTACACATTCATTGATGATGATAGGTACAAGAGATGGTATGATAAGAATATAGGGATTGACTAGATATCTTTCAGGTCCTATAGAATGTTTCTAAGAATCTTGTGGAAAGGCATATTAAAGCATTTTTCTTGGTGTTCTATATGCTTCGGAAAGAAGGAAAACTTAAATATCCAGAGATATCTTCAGATATTATGAGACAGATAAATCTGAAAATGCCTGAGAAGTTGATGAAAGAATCTTCAAGGTATGTTGAGGAGTTTGGGTATAGGAATCTACAGGATCTCATTCTTGAGCTCTTGAGGAACAAGGTGCTTGTTGAAAGGTATAAGGAGATTGAGCGGAACATGGATAAGGAAAGCATGGATAAGGCCGAAGCATTGGAATATGTGAAAGGTCTTTAGGATGTCTCTTCCAATCATCATGATGATGCATATTAGGCCTTTCTGGTTAGGACATAGAACTTGAGTGGTT
>CAZMXQ010000074.1:0-5454 GCA_964570335.1 uncultured Methanosarcinales archaeon | reverse complement strand
GGTGGCCTCTCTGTTGTGTGTTGTCTGCAAGATGTTTCATTTTGGGATAATAATGAAAGAACTGGTTTCTCAGAAATCATCCCTCTTCTTTCTTTTCTGATCCTCTTGTAAGGCTTCTATGTCTGGCTCTTCTGCTCTTTCTACATCATCTTTTGCTTTCACTCCTAACTCGAGGAGAGACCTTCTTACTACATTCTTCACTTCCTTTTGACTTACAAAATTCACGGGATTCCAGAGATCAAGATACTTCTGTATGGCTTCAACATTCTCTTTCTTTGCTGTAAGCTCAAGCTCTTTTATTATTATATCCATCTTTTCTTTTACATCCTTGAATCCCTTTTTGAGGTCAAGTATCTGCTGGTTGATGTCTTCAATCTCGGAGTTTATCCTCTTACTCTCTTCGAGATTATTCTTGTCATTTGTCTGCATGCTTGCTCGCATGTTCCTGTATTTCTCTTCTATCGTCCTTATCCTTGTGGTGATTGTCTGAACCTCTCCAGCAATCTCGTTAATCTTATCAGTATTCTGATCCTTCTTATTGCCCTGTGTCTGTGGATGCTGCTGTTGAGGATTCTGTTGTTGGGGATTCTGTTGCTGGTTCTCCATAAGATCACTTTTAGTACTACAACATCAGCACATTTAAACTTTCTGGTGTTATGCGCTAGACCATTAGTTGACATTTCCTCACTTAGGCATTTTTTCTAGATTGAACAGTAAAGTTTTTAATTCTCCAGTCTTTTCAGGTTTCAAGTGGTATAATTGGGTTCTTTCAATATCGAGATGGATAAGTATCTGGAGTCGAGAGCTTCACTTGAAGAGACAGGGAGTTCAGGTCGGAGCCAGAGGAGACTTAAGAAAAAGAGTAAGAGAGATGAAAAGGAAAGAAGGAGCTTGAAAGAGATACTCAAATCTTTTCTTGATGTTGATGAAGTAATAGATAAAGGAGAGAGTGCTGATGATGAGGAACTCTATGATGCCAAGACACTTAAAGAGAAGCTTGCTGATGCTATAAGGAAAAAGAAGGAATCTGAAGGAAATCTCTCGGATGATAAATCGGATTATGTAGATCCAGAGGCAATAAAATCCGATCTTTCAAAGAATGGTGTTGATGTTGGAAAGAAAAGCTCCCCAGTAAATAATGATGATGTCAAGATTGAGGAGGTTCAGGAATACGATGATTCTTCTTCAACCACGACAACTGCTGATGTCTTCGATGATAATCTCGATAAGGGTTATGATGATACAAGCGATCAATCATTCTATTCACAAAGTGCTAAAGACATGAGAAAAAGAGCTTTGCAGTCTTCTTCCCCAAAAAATAAATCTGAAAGGAATCTGGGATCGGAATCAGAAAGACATGATTCTGCTTGGAAAGAATACAGGAGTGACCTTAGAGAAGTGGTCACAATAACATATAAGATAATGAAAAAAGTCCCTCCTGAAGCAATAAGAGAATTCAAAGAGTCCGACGATTTCAAGAGATATGTCAAGATACTGGAGAAGTATGAGCTCTTGAGAAAGAAGCCTAAAGAAACACAATGATTATTCTATTTCTTCACTTTATCATGTTGCCGTAATATAGAATGTCTACGTCCTTGTCTTCTGATTCTATGGTGACATCGAGCATGTATTTGTATCCGTCTTCTTCCATGATATCTCCTAGATTACAATCGCCTTCTATCGTGATGCTTCTTGGATTATGCAGAAGATCTTCTTTTATCTCCATATCTATCTCCTTGCCTTCTGCTCTGATATCATTCCTGTCCATAGTACATATCGTCTCATTATCATGGGACACTCTTATCTCCTCCACAGACAGCGCAAAATTGTAGAGTGATGTTGATCTGATATAACTATCTCTGGACTTCTCTCCAAGTGTTACAGAGAAAATCTCATCGATATAGTTCACATGGAAATCCTCCACTGATAGGAGTTCAGAGTCTGTGTGCATTAGATCATATAGCCTGGAGATTCTCCATTCATCCTCATACCTCTTCATTATGGCAGCTGGTGTGAAAATATTCTCTGGATCATCTTCATGTTCTACCATGAGGTATGCCAATCTGACCCCTTCTGCAATCTCTTTGCTGTAACCTCTCCTCAAACTCGGAAAATCCTTCAAAGGTACATGGTTTCTTGATTTTATCCTGTCATAGTCCGAGAATCCATAATCTATACTAACTTCTTGCCCAAAAAGTATCTTCGAGAAGGCTTCTTTGTATTCATCACGTATGAAGGCCCGCTCAAGCCCTACTTCACTTTCAGTGTTTATAGAGTACTCAAGACCATCCATGAGGTCTTGCTTATCATCTAGAGAGAAGTGACGATGTCCGGAGACATAAGCTACATCTCTTATAACAACATACATCATCAGTGATGTGCCTATGAAAAGTATGATGGATGTAAATATAAGGACTTTCAGGTTGTGTTTAGTCTTATGATCCATTTCCCTCACTCTTTTTTCATGGTTTTGAAGGTTAATATATCTTTCGACACCATTGGTCTGTGGCATGATTATCTGGAAAAACAGCATAAGGTCAAAATTCCTTGATTCTTTTTTAAGAGAGTGCGTTGCTAGGGGAACTTTGTTAAGTCTGAACAAAGTTTGCAAACATAGTTTGCTTTAGGTCCCTCCGGTGCAAGACAAGGGACTTGTCTGCACATGAAATCACAGATTTCATTGGAAAGCAGCACCTTAATTATAAACTATGGAGAATTTTGAAGCTGTTTTCCAAAAAATATTGAATCGTGCCACAGCCCAGACACCATAGTCTCTGCCAAGGGATTACAGAAGAACTTAAATATTCCTCATCTTGCTCCCATATATGATAAAAGGACAGGTCATAGGAGGCGACTTCTCAAAGATAGTGATAAGGAAGAGATCCGAAGCAGACCTAGAGCTTGGAGAGATACTTGTCTCTGATTCTGGGCATGATCGGATACTTATGCAGGTCTATGATCTCCAGTATGGTTCACAGGTCTCTCAGCAGAATATTGAGATGATCTCAGGCTTATCTATAGAGCAGGGTGAAGAGTTCACTTTCATGGAACCAGAGTTGAGGAATTATACGATAGCTATCGCAAAACTACTGCTTGTGATAAGACCCGATGGAACTAAGTATAATTCCTATCTGTGTAAGACCCTTCCAGGATTCTTTTCGGAGGTAAGATCTCTTGAGAAAGAAGATTTGGCTTTCATGTCCAAACCCTCTTCTCCTGTCTTCATGGGTGAAATAAGATCAGGATCTGATGTTGTGGACTTCCCTATCGAGCTGGATGGGAAGGATGTACTTTCTCACCATATACTGATTGCAGCTACAACAGGCAGGGGAAAGTCTAATCTGACGTCTTGTATCCTATGGAAGATGTTGAATGAGTCATATTCGGGTCTATTGGTGCTAGATCCACACGATGAGTATTATGGAAGAAACTCCTATGGTCTCAAGGATCATCCCAACTCAGCGGAAAAGATGCGGTATTACACTTCTCTGAACCCTCCTAAAGGTAGCAGCTCTTTGAAGATCTCATTGAGCTCTCTCAGACCATCTCATTTCTCTTTCATCAACCTATCAGATCCACAAAGACAAGCTGCTTCAGCTTATTACAGGAAATACCGTACAGATTGGATTGTCTCGCTCCTCTATGAGAAGCCGCTTGATGTGGACTTCAATGAGTCAACAATCAATGTACTGAGAAGAAGGCTGATGGATATCCTTGGTATAGAGGTGAAGAATGGAAATATCTATACGAAGAGCATATTCTCAGTAGATTCTGGAGAAAGCACCATTGATGACATATGCAGGCATCTACAGGAATCAAAGACAGTCATAATTGACACATCACATTTCTCGGGAGATGTTGAGCTTCTGATAGGTAACATGATAGCCTCAGATATCTTCAAGAGGTATAAGAACTTCAAGATGATGGACGAGCTGAAGAGAAAACCTGTGGTCTCCATAGTACTAGAAGAAGCACCTAGGGTGTTGGGAAAGGACGTCTTGGAGAAGGGGACCAATATATTCTCTTCAATAGCGAGAGAGGGAAGAAAATTCAAGATAGGGCTTTTGGCCATAACACAATTGCCTTCTCTTATCCCACGAGACATCCTAGCAAATCTTAACACTAAGATAATACTTGGCATAGAGATGTCTAATGAACGACAATCAATAATAGAATCTTCTGCACAGGATCTGAGCAATGATTCCAGGGCGATAGCTTCTCTCGATAAGGGAGAGGCCCTGATAACGAGCAATTTCGCAAGATTTGCTATACCTGTCAAGTTCCCTCTTTTCAAGAAAGTGGTAGAGGAGACACAGAATCGCGTCGTAAAAGAGAAATATTCTTCTGACAATGGCTTTAAGACATCTTTTCAGGGAATAGGTGGGCCATGAGTCTGATTTGATAGTATGTATCATGCTTCAATAATCTCAGCGATCTCATCCATCTGGGTCTCGTTGAGCTCTACACCATGTATTGTCTCCATCTCCCCAAGATGTTCCTCTAGGTTCTCTGCCATATCACCGATATCTCTCAGATCATCCTCGAAATCCGCTTGGAAGAGTTCAGGTGAGCATTCCATGAGTGTCCTTCCTGTGAAAGCACATTCGACCCCTTCTTCCATAGACTCAGTATACCTTATTACCTTGTCTGATGTGGACTCTGCAATCTCCGCGATCTCTAGAGTTACACCTACTATCAGAGGTATTATTATCGGCAATATGAGTATCTCTTTCATCTTCCACCCCGCTGACGAGAGATTTATCTGAGTATTTAAATGTTGTTTAATGTAACCATTGAAAAGTAATAACATTTCGAAAGATTTAAATAGTTACTTTTACATAGTAACAACATGGGGTGGAAAATAGGAAAAATGTACTCTTCTGTGAGGGAAGGTACTTCTATAGTAGCTATTTTCGGAGCGATATTGGCTATGTCGCTCGTCATGATATCTGTGAGTGTGTTCGTTAATGTATATCTGCATGAGCTTGGGCACTATGTTGTTGCGGATCACTATGGCCTTGAGCCTGATATGCACATTGATAGCATAATAGAGGGTGAACCTGGTGAAGCCAGATTCAATATGAATCCTGAGGCTTATGTTCGTTACAGGAACCCTGGCGATACATGGAAGAATATTTTCGTTACAGCAGCGGGACCTCTGATGAATCTTCTTCTGTTCGTCTTCTTCTTCTCAATGAATATCATGTCAAAGAGATGGTTCAGGAAGAAGATAAGAGTCGCTAAGAGAGTGGATCCAAAATCGGCAGTGGTGTATATAAGGGCATCATTCATGGTCGATCTTGTCCTTTTGAGCATGGCAGTACCCTCTTTGATATCATTTATAGTGAACATGATGAATATTCCGGGATCTGATGGTGCTCATCTTAGGCAGCTTATCAGGGAATTGTAATGCATAATTCCTTTGAAATTTCTGTTGGAAAAAATTCTTTCATA
>CAZMXQ010000073.1:0-5562 GCA_964570335.1 uncultured Methanosarcinales archaeon | reverse complement strand
GTGTCATCGACAATCTTCTCACCGATGCGAAAGACCTCCATCGCTTTCGACATTGCATCACTCATAGGATATCCTCCCCTTGAGAGTAGAACCTCGGCCTTGACATCTCGCCCAGCGAGCCATCGAGGAAAAAGGCATAGTTACACTCTTCCTCCCCTTTCTTCTTAATGCTGGAGTAGACTGCACCTAGATGAGGATCACCTACTCCTGAGAGCTTGATGCCTTTATCGCTGTAAAGATCATGGACTCTCCTCTTCAGTGTAGCAAGGATGTCAGAACCTTCTCCGGAAAGACCGCTGTGGATTGTATTGAAATACCTATCCACAATCTTCTCATTCTCTGATCGGATCTTCTTTATCCTATCTGTCATGCGCCCCCTCCCAGGAACTTCTTATGATTCGCTTTTGCGAATGTCTCTGACGCTCTGAGGAAGTAGTTAGGCAAGACTTCACTACATCCCTCCTCCTCGACTTTGGCTTCCAGCCTTGCCTTGAAAGCCTTGACTACCTCTTCTTCGTTGGGGAAAGATACCCCCAACTCCCTGGCTGCGTTTTGGATACCATGACGTATGGCATCTTCTACGCATCCTTTTTCGAGCATCTCATGATCAAGAAAAATCATTTTCTGATTTCTCTGAACACGTCCGACTACAGAATGCCCATCCATAGGCACCCCCTTGAAAATCATATCTACTCTCTCATACGAGAAAGCAACCATCCCCTCTTGAAACCCTGGATTTTTTGGATCGTGAGGAGCCAACCTCCGCTGTTGAAAAGCAAAATGAAAGGCAGGGAGGTTTTTGAGTCATGTCAATCAGCTCGCTTGAGGATCGTGCGATCGTACTCCTCAATCTCGTCACTGAACCTTGGCTCCAGCAGACTTACTCCATCTCGGAAGATAAGCCTTGCAGTGACCCAATTAGGAGAACCATGTAGCTTCATACGTATATAGGTCTGGTGTTCATTCTCGAACACCTGCCAGATACCCTCGCGCATTGATGTCCCACTCAGTCCAGTGACATATGTTCCATCTGAGTAGAACCTTATGATATAAGGCCTGGTGAAGCCGATTGCGTTCCCTGTGACACTGTCCTCCACTCTAGCGATCTCCCACTCTCCTTGAAGCTCTTCCTCGGCCTCTATAGGAGATATATAGCGAGCATTGTGAAGCTCACCATCGGAAAATGCCGGAAGCGAGATAAGGGCGAATAGAATAATCATTGTTATTGTTTTCATCAAACCTCCTTGAGGTACATCAATGTCATCTGTTCATCTGAAACTTTCACCAGAATGAAACTCTTCCCGTTCAGCGAGAATCGCTTCCCTATGTCTGAGCATCGTAGATGAACAGTCATAGGAGCCGTTCCAACGATCATGGTCAGATCGAATATGTTACTCCCATTTTTACCTTTGTAGCAGAGTTGGAAAGAATCATTATAGAAACTTCCACACACTGTAACTGGTTTTCCCAGACCCAAAGATATCTCCTCTTCCATCAGTCCTCCTTATGCAGATGTGTCGCCTTCATGACGTTCTTCAATGATACTGTCATAAACGACCTCAGACTCAACGCAGCGGCCTTCACGAATCGCGGACTCCAGGTCCTTCTCCCCGAGAAATACCCAGTGGGCTATCTCTCTTGCTTCATTCTCCTTAGAGAAATCACCACTTGAGATTTGGTCGAGGAGATAGAAGAAATGCTCTTCGATATCCAAATATTTCTGGAACTCCTGAAGAAGGGTTTCTGCGAGATTATCACTCACAGTTTCGGTTTCGTCGAAGTATTCCTCTGCCTCTTGGACCATCTCACTCTTAGCGAGGCGCTTCTCTTTCCTTCTACGAGTCTCCAGTTTTTCTCGCTTGAAAGGATGCTTTCGGCTTTCATGGTTATTACATCGACGGTTTCGGCGGTTGAGCCATCTCTGGGTGCGCGGATTTCGTTTCTCGAGAAGTTGCCATGTTGCCTCCATCTCTTCCTCAAGCGATGCCACGTAAATGAGTGAAACCTCGAGATCATCCATCTCGCGGTATGCTTCTTCCGTATACTCGGTGAATCCTAGGTCTTCTGTGAGAACCTCGAAATTCTCTGACTCTTTCTGGAGGAGTTCCTCCAGAATGATAGTTATTGCCCGATAAAGCTGTACCCGGAAGAAAGGATTGTTTATTGCCATGTTTTCTCTCCTTCTGAATTTAAATCCGTATGTAACGGACAGTTTCTGGAGTTAGGTTACACCCCTCCATTCTGAGAAAGAAGGGGTGAAAATAATCACTCGGGATGAACCCTTGCAATATCCACAGAATTACTTGGTACCCAAGCAGTGCGCTCAGGTATCTGGGATCCTGGCGGATCGATTGTGATCAGACGAAGGTCCTTGAGCCTTCGGAGATCCTTCTTCTTAAGCTCTGGCCAGGAACATTCCCGATAGACGGCATCATCGACAGGATAGACCAACTGATTTTCCCTGAGGAAATCTTTCAGCTTAAAGGAACTGTCCTTGTCCAACGGCGAAGTTATCCAATAGTACTCCGCTGAATCGGAAAGATCTTTGTTCAATCGATATATGACCATGATATCACTCCTTTTAGAGTAGAATTTTACTTGTCAACGACAAGCATAAATGCAGGTATTAACAATACCATACATAAAGAAGGGCGGGAAGGACTCGAACCTTCGCATCAAGAGCTTTCACACTCCTGCCGTTACCTGCTTCGGCACCGCCCCAAGAGGCTGCACGCTAAGGCACAGCCATGCTCGGAAGAGAGGATCTAGTCAAATATCCTCATCCGTCCGAGTCTTTTTCGATGGAAGACGACATCATCATCGTCATCCAAGACAGTAAGCATTATATCATGCCAACCATCATTCTCCGGAACATCAAAAGCTAGTGTGTACTTATGAGTCCCTGATGAGAGATCCACCTCCTTGAAGACCTTCTCGCCGGCGATGTAGAGCCGGATATAATGGTCTCCAGAGACCGATGAGTCGAGCCAGACGGTGAACGAGATCGTTTCGCTGGAATACACAGGAGTCGTGTGCGTGTAATCTTGCACTTTGACACCATCAGTCCGATCTGAGAGATTCGCGTAGAAACTGTCCGAATGCGGATCATCAACCTCATCAGTATCATCCGGTGGATCATCATCTGAAGAATCGTCATCCGGTGGCGAAAGAGATGGTTCCTCTGCACTGAACATAAGCTCAGCATATCGGTGGTCAGAACCGACAAATATTTTCCTTATCGTCAGCCATACACCGAATACCTTCTTAGGTTGCCCTGATTTCAGCTCGAGAGTCTTATCGTCACCGTTTCGTATAGATATCTCCACCACACCTGTGGAGATCCTCTCTGTCTTCACCCGAAACTCCTTATCATCGAACTCGACAAGGTTGACCTGGTCTTCGACCAGAGTAATCACCTTGTCATCAGGAGCATCAGGATCAGAACTTGTAGGGCTACTGCACGCGACCATTATAGCCAGTGCGACAATAATCATCAGGAATTTTTCCATATCCCCTCCTATCGATTTGTATGGATCCCAAGAGACAAAATCTCTAAGATCCAGTATCACTCACTTTCCCATGGATAGTCCCACAGAAGAGTAAGATTCGGATTGATCTCTTCCCCTATGTAGTGGAACAGCTCTGCGCGGATCACATGATCACCTGAGCGGATGGCAAGTGTCGATCTTCCATCAGCAGCGAACATGATTCCTGTGGCGGGGTGCTCCACTCTGATCTTCGGATCTTTCTCCATAAGATGCTTAAGAGACTCCCATACTTGGTCCTGATTCTCTTTGGTATCAAATTTTCTCAGGACTTTGGACTTACTCACGATGAGCTCATTCGTCAGGGTCTCCAAGAAATCCTCTAATCCTGAGCTGAACTTAGCACTTATGGAAAAGTAATCGTCTGAATCAATCCTTTCGAAATAGATCCAGACTACTTTACCATTGAGATTCATCATGGTAAATAGACCATCACCATGACCCAAAGGAGCAGGGAATCTCTCCTTCAATCGTTTCCACACGGATTCTCTCACCTCATGAGAAGGTGATGAGAATATATTCTTTTCTTTGAACCTTACCGTAGCCATTCGACCTCCTTATTTCACGAAACCCAGTGGTATCATGTCTACCCGATCACGTTCGATGTTTACCACTCGGAATTTTTGATACCCAATGGTGTGTGCGGCCTGCACTGCAGGGATATCATAAACACCTCCGGAATGGGATGCAGACTCATCAGTGAAGCTGCAACGGAATTCTATCACTCCATACCTTCGTCCAAGATAGACAGTACTCTGGGTGAAAGAACCATCATCTTTCTTTCCCATATATGCACCACCATTCCTGTGCAAAGTCACGTGCTTTCTACTCATCTTCACTCCTTTTCTCCGAAGAATCCTTTATCATAAGCGATGAATATATCGCTTACCGAACTTGGCTCTTTTTGGTGGACAATCTTGAAGTTAATAAGCAAAATGATGCAGAATATCGTGATTGCCCCTAATACCTGGAATTCCTCCATCGATTGATATGCATATACTGCAAACCAACCAAAGAAGCTATTGAACACCAGAAACGTCATAAGTCCGACAAAAACACTTTTCATTAATCCCCCCTGAGATTTTTTGGTCATTTTGATTGCCTGGTTTTTTCCAGACAACCATCATACTTTCTCTATTGTCTGTTTTTCCTCCACATGTATGGGCTCGGGAATGACCGCCACAGTCTCTGGTTCTGGATCTGAATCATCAGGAGAGTGTGAGTGATATTCCCCTACAAGGAAGGTGAAACCGAAGACAATAAGGATAAGAGTAAATATGTCACGCATATTACCTCCTTTGTTTTCTTTCTTGAAAGCTACGCTCTCTCACTCCACTCTCAGTGAGAATGGAGAAAGAGAGGCCCTGAACCAACGGAACAGGGCAAGGGATTCAAGGAGCTGAGCCAACGGATTCAGCATCCTCAAACTCTATCTTAGTGATCCCGTTGAATGCACTCGAAAGCACAGCCATCTGCCGAAGGACCTTGTGATAGGTCTCTCCAGAAATCTGTACCTGCTTCGGATCCATCACGGAAATCATTGCTGTATGACCATAATCCGTGATCTTTTTCTTTCCATCCTGAGCTGCATGCTCATCCTCAAAGGTAAGAAAGACTACCTTATTACTCATAAAAATCTCCCATAGGAACAGTTTTCCAAGGTCTTCCCCAGAGATATAGTGATAACATCACTTCTCCAGGATTCGACCGATATAAGTCAAGCTAAAGAAATCTAGTTCGAATCCTTACTCGAGAGCCAGAAAGCTCAAGATATAGGGATTCCGGCCTTCTCTAGGAGATCAGAACCTTTAGGCGTAAGGCATATCTTCTTCTTCATGCCACGCACGTCCTTCTCCTCAGCCGTCTGTATCAGCTCTAGATTTTCAAGACTCTTCTTAATCTCGTTCCCCTTCCTTCCAGAGAACTGAAGAGTCCTATAGAGCTCTGTGACAGAGTAGGTTCTCTGAGCTAGCTGCTCAAGAAAATCCCTCTGTTCCTTAGTGAGTAGTTTGAGTAT
>CAZMXQ010000072.1:0-5626 GCA_964570335.1 uncultured Methanosarcinales archaeon | reverse complement strand
ACCGAACGTCGCAATGCTCCGTTCGGGATTCGAACCCGAGTCACCGCCTCGAAAGGGCAGTATGATTGGCCGGACTACACCAACGGAGCAATTCAAAAGATAGGGCTTCCGGTTTATTTAAAAAGTTTTCTGAGAGATTAGCGTTTTAGAAGAATTACATGATTGGAAAATGACTTTAAACTAATCTGATCTTCGCCTATATATGAAACGTCATCACAAATTATATAAAGGTGTTGACTGTCTTGACATCTGGGGATTTTCATGGACGACAATGATATGAAAGCAATTGATAAGGATTCTTACATCGAAGACCTGGAAGGGTTTCCTGATCACATAATGGAAGGATACGACCTTCCTAAAGACATCACTCTCGATAAGAGGTATAAGGACATAGAGAAGATAATGGTCTGCGGCATGGGCGGTTCAGGAATACCCGGTGACGTCCTTAAGACTTACATGAAATACAATTCGAAGATCCCTGTGTTCGTGAACAAAGGATATAAGCTACCAGCTACTGCGGACAAGAACACACTACTTTTCACAATATCATATTCTGGAAATACAGAAGAGACTGTTGAGGCATTTCGAGAAGGACTGAGGAAAGGCTGTAAGATAGTTGCTTTGACATCAGGAGGAAAAATCGATGAGTTGGCAAGGTTGCATAAGAAACCATTGATCAATGTGCCAAAAGGAAAGCAGCCTAGAACCATGATAGGATACCTCTTCTTTGCAATGCTGAGAATCTTGGTGAACTACAAGGTTATAAGAGACCAGAGTAAGGAGGTCAAGCAACTATCAGAATTCTTGGATAGCACTTCATTCAATGAGAAATCGAAAGACTTGGCGAAGAATCTCTTAGAGAAGATTCCTCTTATATACTCTTCAGAAGACTTCTATCCTGCTGCATTAAGGTTCAAGACGCAGATCAATGAGAACGCAAAGATACACGCTTTCTGGTCTACCTTCTCGGAGATGAATCATAATGAGATTGTTGGCTTCACTAATCTTTACGGAAATTATCATATGGTAATATTAGGTTCTGACTCAGATCATCCGAGAATCAAGAAGAGATTTGAGATTTCAAAGAGACTCGTGAAAGCAAAAGGAGTTACTGTGACTCAGATGAATTTCTCTGGAAGCTCCATATTGAAGCAATTATTCACAGCAATCCATATGGGGGACTGGACAAGCTATTACATGGCGATATACAAAAAGGTAGATCCTAGCCCAGTCACCATAATAGAGAATCTGAAAAAAGACCTGAAAAGATGATGACTCATAATTACACCTACAATATGCTGAGAGACACATCATCTCAAGGAGGTCTTATTATGTTTATACATTTTTACGAAGAAAAGTGTCAAGACTGTAAAAACAAGCACTGACAAAATAAGCTTAAGTAGCGGAGGTCTTTTGAATCTCAGTAAACGAGAGATTTCCTCGCTTTCAGTACTCTGCCCATCATGTTCCTCATCTTCTTCTATTTCTTCGATGTCTCCATATGACTCTTCCTCGTAGACCTCGTCTCTCTTCTCACCTATAGAAAAGAAACTAAAAGTGTTAAGAGTCGCCTCATAATGATAATATCCGCCACTCTCTTCCAAAAATTCTGTACCTAGTTCGTTCCAATAGCCTTCAGTGTACCTAGACATGACAATCTCCTCTTTTTTCAGTTCTTGTTCATTCATCCAATCCCGTCTGACTGAAAACTCCACAATTGCTTTTTCCACATAGGTCCCCAGATTGTCTTCCACTATCTCAATATAACCATAGACCCTCCCTGGAGGCTCAGTATCTATATCTGGAGGCACTTCATCATGTCTGATGAAAGTCATCTCCACATTCTGAATGGGTCTCTGAACACTTATGTTGATGCGTCTGATGCCCACATCATCATCTAAGATTTCACTGGCAACATATTCTCCTTGAGAAATCTGGTCCCATACAAGTATCGTTTTAGAGAGTTCATCCTTATCATCAGTACTTTCTTCGGTTTCATCACCAGGTCTGATAGTCGGGGTAGATGGTCTTGGTCCTGGACTCGAACGCCTTGGAGCAGTTATTTGGTCATCACTGTCATCATCGTCCCCATCATTTTCTCCATCTTCACTTTCATCATCAATATTCTCGAATACACACATCTCCAAATCCATATCACAGATTCCTTCTGTATTCGGATCACCATCATCACACATATCATCATATGGTTCAACAAATATAGAAGAATTATCTTCATAACATGTTGCGATTGTGCAATCAATACCATCATCAATTTCTACCACACGTGAGCAGAAGCCGTCCGTACAGAAAGGATATTCTCCACAGAAATCAAGCATGTCACAATCCTTATTATAAAGGCACTCTGTCTCTTCCATCGATGAATCTCCCTCCATAGACAAGTTCACTTCATTATCAAGCGTCACATCATACATCATGACATGACTATCCTGCAGAAGGATACCTAGAAGATTATCATATATCTCAGATTCAGAAATGGAGATATTGGAAGAGGATACTCTCAATCCACCATAATCATCCGAGCTAGAAGATATTGACATACCCTTGAAAACTGATGAGGAGACATTGAAGATGTCCAACCCGTATCTTGAACTGTTGATTATAGATAAGTGCTCAATCTCTATTCCCGCAGAATCAAGTATCGTAACATCGTACACATCACTTATATTCACATCTTTCATTCTCAGGTCATCACTCCCCTGTATATGTAGGCTACCCCCAGAAATCTCAACAGAAGTAATATTTGTTGAATGTGCTCCACAAAGCCAAAGAGAAGAAAGAACCTGATCAGAGAGTTCATTGGGTTCGTCTAAAAAGAGAAGTGGACCACCTGTAAGATACAATCCCTCGACATATGATGAACAACTTATCCCCTGCACATCACTTACAGTATTATAAGAAATATTTGAGTTCAATATGGTTGCTCCTTTCGACATCGCAAGCTCAAGACCAGTATGAGAGTAAGATACAGTTATATCTTCAAAGGTAGGATCT
This sequence comes from uncultured Methanosarcinales archaeon, assembly GCA_964570335.1. GTDB lineage: Archaea > Nanobdellota > Nanobdellia > Woesearchaeales > CAZJJJ01 > CAZJJJ01. Next base: position 2,614 of record CAZMXQ010000072.1, on the reverse strand, counting down.
TCGGTTTGTGAAGCATCTATACCCACAAAAAAATCATCAATCTCACAAGATTCCACACTGCTTCCTGAGCCACTATACATATTTACTGCTGTATGACCATAAAAGATATTTCCCATTCCAGTTATCGTATGATTCTGACAATCCAATGTAGCTCCATGCATGCCATTCATATCAATACATACCCCAGACTCTTCTGCCACTATATCAGAAGAGAGTGCTACAGAGATGTTCTGTCCTACCATATCACTACATTCTGTGCATGAAGAGCACGTAAGATCAGCTCCCAGAACAACTGGAAAAGATGCTAGCATTGTGACAAGCACAGGTATAATCAGCAACTCAATCTTCATCATAACCTCCTGCATACCAAAGGTCGATACTCATCATGAGATCTTCCTCATCATAATTATCTCCAAGGATATAATCAACTAGCTCATCAGTACTTACCTTGCCATTACCATTTGCATCAGCTGTCGTCACATGATCTATGATGGCGTACCAGCCTTCAGGTTCAGCAGTATCGTCTATCGACTTGTGAAGGTCCGAAGTATTGCCATCGTGGTATCTTGCATCTACCGCAAACTCATAAGCTCCCTCAAAAGGGATACCCATAGGATGACCACCAACCTCAAAACTTCTAGCGCCATCAACAGGAGTACCTGCGGTTGTACCTAGATAAAGCCAGTCATCGGAACCTCTTTCTCTCACGAATATATTATACTCCTTTGCAGTGTTGGACTCTGGAGGATTCCAAGCCAATGTTACAGGGACTTTTATGCTATATGTCAGATTACCAGAGTGAAAATCCTTGATTATGTCTTCGAGGTTCTCGATATCAGACTCAGAAAGATCATCTGAGTATTCTTCCTCTATTCTTTCTGCAACACTCTGACTCTGTGCTGCATCATAAGATCCATTATCTCCGCCTTCATTGTACTCAGACTGTGATGGAATCTGACAAGATACAGAAGCATAAGATGCCAATGCTATTGCCGCAGAAATTCTAAAAATTTTCACTTTTTTTGCCAACCTATAGAACATAGATGACTCTAACGTGTCTGGAAAAATAGGTTCCATAATATCAACTCCTCATACCTTTTATCCATTAGTGGCTGCAAAGAAAAATAGAAATTTATAGACCACCAACTGGTTTCTATCTTGGGGAAGCGTCATGTATATAAAGCTTTCATTTAATTGATGACCCACTAGTAGACGATTTTTCAGGAATATTTTTATATTGTTTCCACAAGAAGACGCTATGGTCACTTATGTTGGAATAGACGCGGGAGGCACCAATATAAAAGGAGGGCTTGTTTCACCTACTGGAAAGATTCTAAACATCTCTTCTGTTCCAACAGCATCAACGAAGAACAGGATTATTGAGGATATAGGAAATCTTGTGTATGAGCTATCTAGAGAAGACACAGCATCATTCGGATTGGGAATTGCAGGACCCATTGATAAGAAAGGAAGGGTTTATCCCCCAAACATAAGATGCCTAAGAGGTGTCAATATAAAATCATACATCAATAGATATAACATCCCTGGAAACCTCGAGAATGATAGTAACTGCTTCTTACTAGGAGAAAGGTTTTTTGGAGGATGCAAAAAGAATAATGACATACTAGGCATCACATTAGGTACCGGTACAGGAGGTTCCATAATGATCGATGGAAAGCTGTTTCGGGGAAAAGATGGTGCTGCTGGAGAGATAGGACATATGGTGCTAGATTGCAACGATGACAAGAGACATGACAGTATACCTGGATCATTCGAAAATATTGCATCTGGGACTGCCATAGAGAGAAGATTCAAAGAGAAATATGGAGAAAAATATTCCTGTGAGGAGATAGCAAAAATAGCGAAGAAGGATAAGAGAGCTGATTCTGTGCTAAAAGATGCATGGGGCAGTATTGGAATAGCTTCAGCTTCATTAGCCAATATATTCAATCCAGAAGTTATTGTGTTAGGCGGCTCAGTTTCTCGCACATTTAAAGATTACAAGAGATATATGAAAAAAGAGTTTGATAAGAGATGCATCAAGACTTCTAAAAGTACAAAGATAATGCTGAGCAATCTAGAGAATCCTGGAATAATTGGAGCAGCAGTTCTTGGAATGAAGGCACAAGAGCCAGAGATATTCAGATATTGATATGACCCTGATTAGCATAATCTGGTAATTGCATTAGCATAGGATATCAACTTCGTGGAATCCTATACCTTCTGAGAAGTGGAGTAAAAGTAGAAATGAACGCCAAAACCCGGATTGCCAACAGATTAGCATAATCTGGTAATTGCATTAGCATAGGATATCAACTTCGTGGAATCCTATACCTTCTGAGAAGTGGAGTAAAAGTAGAAATGAACGCCAAAACCCGGATTACCAAGAGATTAGCGTAATCTCGTAAGCGCTTGAGGATAGGGTGTTCGCTAAGCGAAACCCTATGCATTTCAGCAAAGAAAGACCCGGATTCCATAAGGGAGGAACGACCGTTGGTGCCAGAAGGAACTTCTGAGCACGAACCGGAGGTTCGAAGACGGGGCGCAAGTGAACGAAGAGAACGCCGCGACCCGGATTCGAACCGGGATATCCCGAAGGAAACTGGTTTTCGAG
>CAZMXQ010000071.1:4537-5705 GCA_964570335.1 uncultured Methanosarcinales archaeon | reverse complement strand
CTGGACTTATCGAGCAGGACGGAGTAAGGATTCTTGTCAACAACGTTGAAGGAAGACGTTCTATGCAGATTTACTACAGGAAATTCACACGCGATGGTGAAGAATCTTTTGTAGTATGTTTCAACAGGTACATGTGTGAGATAGAAGAAGATTTCTTCTCATCATCAGAAGAAACCGAGGTTGAGACTCCAAGTGCACCTCAATATGGGCATTAGGCCTTGATACTTTTTTATTCCGTGTTGGGTTTAATACCCCGGAGCTCTGCTCCGGGGTCATTCATTTTCTATATAGAAATTAACTAACACTTAAAAGAATAAGAACTATAACAAATCAAATGGACTTCATAAGCCACGCACTGATAGGAGCTATCATAGCAGAACTCATGCAACTTGATTTAACCAAAACGTCACTGATCATAATAGGATCCATACTCCCAGACACATCTGTGATACCTGTGTACTCCTACTATGGCGGGGTCAAGAGAGCGAAAGACAACTTCTTCAAGGACAAAAGGAAGAAGCCGAAGCTCATCACACATATCTATGACTTCTCACATAGTATCCTGCTCATGACAATGGTCCTTCTCTTATCATTGATATACCAACCACTCATATTCCTTGCTTTAGGTATAGCAATCCATGTTCTCATAGACATCTTCACACACAAGAAGCATTCTCCAAGATTCCTATATCCTTTGCAGTTCCATATCGAAGGAATAGTAGAATGGGCGAAACTGTATTATTCATTCAAGAGCAGGATCATCGTCTATGGAGTGCTGGGAGCGATATTACTGATCACACATCTATGAGACCTTATCAAGGTAAGGATGATGCATCTCTTCCTGCAACTTTTTCAAGTGTTCATTGAATGCATCCCTATGATGAGAATACAATCCTGCTGATTCTGGATTAGAAGTGTGTACGATTGCAAATTCAATAGAAGATCATAATGCACCATCATGAATCTTGTGACAGCCTCTCTGCTCGGATCAAACTTCCAATGCACATATGTATAAGAGAGCCTTGATGGTTTTTCACATTGTGCTGCCAAGGCTTCCAGTTCACTTATCGAATTATTCACTAATTCTTTCAATCTGGCCTTCTCTATTAATGTCAGGTCCAGATCATAAGCCCTTTTTATGGTCCTTACAGATCTCTCAAACATATAT
>CAZMXQ010000071.1:0-4527 GCA_964570335.1 uncultured Methanosarcinales archaeon | reverse complement strand
CTCTTTGCATACAATTAAAGCTAATCCGGTTCTAGCACGATACCCCGGAGCTTGCTCCGGTGGGTGGTCCATTTTTAGGATTTTTCTTTTTATTGTTTTTTATGCATCAGCCTCGAAAGATATATAAACGAAATTCTCTGGATTTACTATCATGAACAAGAAAGCAGACACCTTGCTATTCTATGGAGTATGGTCTTTGGGGATAGGTGCGATGCTACTCATATTTTTCGTGAACGTGGGAACGCTATTCGGTGAGGATGAGACGAGGCATCTTGATTATGCATTGAAAGATTTATCCTTAACGATCAATGCTCTCAATTCCATGCCAGGAAACACCTTTGTGGATCTTAACAGAAACATATATACAAGGAATCTTCTACTGAACTCAACAGCAATAGAGGTACATGATAGTGACGATATAGCATCAGGACTTTTACGTTATCGTTCTGCTGGCATCCCTGGCATGGAAGAGAAATATCTGGAGCGTCCTGAGCATCTGGAGATCCTCAAAAGCTCTGATGGGGTATCTATCAATACGGATCCCGAACTGGATCTCTTAAATTGTCACACTCCTGGAGACCATGAACATATATCAAGTGTAAGAGTGATATATGATGACTCAGATGGGGTAGAACAGTTCACATCAAGAGTCTCAGAAAACATACATAATTCCTTGGAACTACATTTCGATAGAATGAGTCCTAGACAACCGCTCTCAAGTTATACTGGGATTGGTCTTGATCTTGAGATTATATTGTCATCATATTCATCCAGGTCTTCCAATGATTTCAGGGCTTATGTTCACCATGCAAACCCACGATCAAGAGAGATGGCCTGCAGGATCCTAAACCAGATCGCCTTGCATCCAGCTATTGATGTGGATTCGCTTTCAGTATTTTCAATAGACCCTCTATTCGATGATGTATATGGGTCACATATGTATGAGAATACGGTCTTTTTCAAGCTAGGAAGTACCATGAATGATATGGGTTCTCATATGGTGAGACTAAGGAATATATTCTCCGACGTGATGGGTGATTATGGATGATCACACAGAAGAAGGCAGACATCAGTGGAATGAAATTCATTGTCTATATGACGTATGCTTTCATGATACTCCTTTCTGCCGGAGGTTTTGTGGGCACGATAAGCTCCATATCGGGCTCGATGAACGAGATCCCTCCTGGGATTGAGGAGAGGGTAGTGAGGGAAAGGATATTGTCATCACCTGATTGCTTAGCATACACTGATAGGACAGGAAGGACATATGATATGATCGACATGGCAAGATTCAATAATGAGACCCTTTCAGGATGCATAGATCTTGAGAGCTATAATTATGAGTACAGGTTCATAGTAGATGATATAGGGGAAGAGGAAAGAGCTTATACGGCAGAATGGTTCGGGGATTTTTTCGAAGTCTCGTTAAGGAGCCCCACTCTCGTGTATGATAGAGGAAATATATCTTTGTCGCACATGCTGATTGAAAGACAACCAAAGACGGTGAGCAGAAGATGAGATCCAAGAAGGCTCTCGGTGATTTTTTCGTAATTATCTTTGTAGGCATATTCATGATATTCTTCCTTATAATAATGAATGCCGCAGGATCGTTCATGATGGAAGACGGTGCAGCAGAGCTTGATGAGACTTGGGATATTGCCAAGAATGACTTGGCAAGATATCTGAAATCTCCTATGGGTCTGATAGACAATAACTATTCAGGTATTGTTGTTGCTGAGTTCCTGGACTTGAAGATTGACGGAGAACAGGATATTGATATTCCTGGTGATTTTGATTCTTTCACCAACAGGTTTGCAGAATCATTATGCGCTACGATGGACTCAGAACATGATTGTAGGATAAGGATAGAAAAGAAAGGCTGTATGGCAGAGAAGAGATCTGAAGATATATGCAGATATCAACCAAGAGGTAGAGGTATAAACATACTGACAACGATAGATTTCCACGGGAGGGATGGCGATGTCTATGAGCTCGTGCTCGGTTATTAACTGGAGATGGATGAAGGGGAAGAAGGCACAAGAGGTTCTTCCCATACTTATGCTCCTAGGGATGATCAGCGGTTTCGCAGTATTCGGTTTCATGAGACTACAAGAGCTCAGCGAGAACAGGAGTGATCCATTCTATGGGTCTTTGGGACAGAGAGAGCTTCATCTCATGAGCATAAGATCTTCCGTAGAGGCTGAACTATCTGTAATGGATATAATAGCGACACAATCTATGAGGGATGCCCTTTCAGAGGAAGCGAGGCGTATGTACATGTCAGACGTATTCTGTGTAAACCCGTCAGGAGCGACCTTGGCTAATCACCCTTCAAAGCAATGCCTCGATGACTATGACCTCAAAGAGGTATCTGATGATCTAAGACAGACTTTTTCAAGGAAAATGTATGATAGGATGATCTCTTCGGGGGTCTCCATCCCGTTCAACCACGACATCTTCTTCATACAAGATGGAAGGAATCTCGTTACGCAAGGTTATGCTCGCAGCACTCTCCGTTATCCTATAGATGCAAGTGACTTCCAAGGTGATGCTTTTTCGGTATCTATGAGAAGGAGTGTTTCACATGCTATTGACTTATCCAGAGAATGTAATTATGTAGGGTCTCAGTCTCGTGCTAGAGAGATCTCTGGAAGGGATGGCGACGCTTTCAATTGTGGTGGGGGTGTATGTACAGGACCTTGTCCTGAAGGATTACAGCCGGAACTCGTACCATACATGAACCAATGCAATATCCCTGAATGTGAGGATGGTTTCTGCAATATAGATTACAGGAACATATGTCGCCAAGGTTGCGGTTTCAAATCAACACAGATGGCTTTCTCCTTCTTCGGAGGACATTTCGATGAGCTCAGCAGTCCGAACACGGGAAGTATACAGAGTCTGATAAATGACATGAGAGCTCAGGTCCTTCCTGGGAGCGGAATAGAGGAGGATCTTGAAGACATCTTCGATGATGTAGAGACGACGACGGCCCGAGTGACTATTCCAGGGGATTCCAGAACAACGCTGGAAGTTGCAGACTCAATCAGTGATGAACATTATGAATTGATCATTGATGGCTTGGAAGAGGGTCTTGTAAGGTTACAACTTACACATGAGCATGATAAATTTGGAAGAATTCCTGAATGTCAGGATAACGAAAGTGAGTTAGGATATTGCATCAATCAGCATTATGTGCTTGCTATTGCAGGGGATGAAGATCATATCATAATCCACGATCCTTACACCCCAGGACGGGAATATAAGACAGGGATCAATGTGGTCATCTCAAAAAATTATCTCATGGATCATTGGACGGGCGAGTATGCACTGATAAGAGGTGAAGCATGATGCTCAGACAAATCACCATCATCACTCTGCTTCTTCTCATACCTGTGTCTGTTGAAGCTTCAAACCTTTATATAGAGGTACGTGACGGAGAGGTCCATGAGATTGTTCCCTTCACATATAATCCATACTATCAACGCGAATTCTACTATGGGATGGATGGAGAGTCTTCTGATAACATAGTGCGTGACAACACAATTGAGATAGAGACTGAGTATGACATAGAAGTCTTCATTCTTGATGACATTGATTTCTCAAGGGAATACGAGATAACGATAGATGGAAGTACCGAAAAGGTGTCTTTCTGCAATAATGATGGTCAGTGTCAGCCATGTCTTGAAGGTCTCTGCGAGAACATAGAAAACCATCTGACATGCCCTGAAGACTGTCCTTCAGGAGGCAAGGACAACTATTGTGATCTGCAGAGAGATGGTATCTGTGATCCCGATTGTGAAGATTATGATTTCGATTGCGATGCATGTATAGGCAATGTCTGCTTGTATGATGGAATGGAAGTCAACAGGGAGATTTGTTCTGATCTCGGTGGCTCATCTTGTAGGAGGGATGAACTGTGCGACGGATATAAGACATACGCTGACGATACTGGAATGGGGTGTTGTATAGGGCAATGTGTTGAAGAGACGATTGATGACGATATTGACCAACAAGAGAGAGATGATGTCACCGATGACCAGAGAGATGGCGGTGCTGTCCAAGAAGAGGGAAGGGATCCAATTGTCTTCTATCTCATATCCATGGTGGTCTTCCTTTCTGCAGCAGTCATCGCGGGTGTCTTCATAATAGGACGTAGAATAAGCCAAGAGCACCAAGTAAGATCCTATGTAGATAACCTGGTACAGAGTGGATACTCATATGAGCAGATTAAAGAGGCCTTAAAGCAGCAGAAGATAGATAGGAGCATAGTAGAATCAGTGATGAAGAGGTACAGACGATGAAGGCAGACACAATCATGAGCATCTGGAAACTTTCGGCATTCTTCGTATTCTCCATCTTCTTAGGTTTCTCGATGTTTTATGGTGTAGAGCTCTTCCTCATGGAAGACAGCATCATACCTGATAATGCACTTACTGGGATGGTGACTTTAGAAGATCTTGGAATGTCTCCGACATATGAGGGCGATGAACTCTCAACAGAGGAGATAAATTCGTATGATAGGAT
>CAZMXQ010000070.1:0-5823 GCA_964570335.1 uncultured Methanosarcinales archaeon | reverse complement strand
ATTGAGCTCTTTCTCGAACTTCTTGTATATCTCAGAAGGGTCCTTGAGTGACGGATCTCCATATACAGGCACACCAATTTTCTCTCCTGTCTGTTGAAGCTGCCTGAATGCTGCAGGTCTCCAAGTGTCTGTAGATATGAGTGCGACCTTGCTACCTCTCTTCTGGTAGTATTTTCCAAGCTTTCCCGCAGTAGTTGTCTTACCATTACCGAAAAGACCCACCAGCATTATTTTTGTAGGTTTCTTGTCTATATTTATCGGCTTTGCCTCTTCCCCTAAGAAATTGACAAGCTCTTCATATACTATGGTTATCAGCTTCTCTTTCTTGCTGAGAGATCCCGTCTCCTTTTCAGAGAGTGCCCTAGATTTAATCTTCTGGGAAAGCTCCATGACAAGCCTTACATTGACATCAGACTGAAGAAGTGCCTTCTGTATGTCTTTGACTAGCTCATTAATGATTTTTTCATCAACGAACAGGCTAGATTTTATCTTTCCTAATGTACCTTTTAGGCTCTCTCCTAGTCTCTCAAGCACCATGGAGCGCAAGAACAGAAGATATTATTTAAATCTTAGTGTGAGGATTTAGGGAATCATTTAAATATCATAGAAGCTGAAATAATTCCATGTCCTTCCTTGATATTGTCTTAGAAGCTTTCGTATCCTGGTTATGGCTATTCGGAGCGCCGATAAGGGACATGAATGTTTTGTGGATCATCATACCAATATGGGTCTCATGGTTCTTCACAGAATTCTTTCAAGAGAAGAAAGGCACAGGATTCGGTAACGCGATAACCAATGGAGGAGTGTCCTTGTGGGTGGCTATAGACTGGGGCAGGCACCTTACAAGAGGTCTTTCTGAAGGCACTGTGGCCACAGACTATACGATATACGTAAAATTTGCTCTTGTGGCATTCATACTGTTATACGGAGGTATTATCATCATGAAAGGCCTCAAGAGGCAGAGATTTGCGAGTGTCGGCGGGAGGATACGTGTAATAACGTATATCCTGGTCATGTTCACTCCCATCATCTATGAGACTGCAGATATATCAGCAATGAACATAATCTCCATCTTTGTATTCTTCCCATTATTCTATTTCTTCCTCGAGATTGTCGACCGGATCGTACCTGACTCCAAAGCGCTTGAGGAGGATCATGAAGAGACAGATAAGGGCAACGATCCGATGCCAGGTCTCTCAAGCAATAATGCTCCTGACAAGGATCCTTTCGGTTCACCAGGTAATAATCAATCAGTAGGGGATGACCTCCCTAGCTTCGGCCAGTCACAGAATAATGACCCATTTGCTTCAGGCAATGCTCAGACAAGAAGCCCTCAACCTCCCCAAGGAAATCCTCCTGGAAGGAACCCTTTTCCCAACCCAGGAGCACAAGGTCCTTCCCCGAATCCTAATATGGCACAACAGAATATGCGGAGGGGGCCTACCAACAACAATCCTCAGATGAATCCACAGCAGAGACAAAGGATGCCACAGAACAACCCCCAGAATCAAAGTCAACAGATGAGTCCATCACAATTCAAGGAACCTGATTTCAGCAGACTTCCAGAAAGGAAAAAGCAGCCGTGGCCATAAAGGTCTGTCACATCAACCTTAAAAGGAATAATGATTCTTACTCCTTCTGGAAAACAGTCGCATAATAACCAAAGATGCCCGCATCCGTTGTTGGACGCATTAGCGCAGCAGATATAGAATTGTATGCAAATTCTGGAGGCCAAATCTTCAGAAGGATATTAGTTATCCGTGGATGTGTATGGAAAAAATCTGCCCTGCGCTCTAATCTCAAAAGAGAAGGCTTTATGTGCTCACTCAGATCTAAATCTTCTGTAATAGAAAATCCTGATTTCTCTATTTCAGATTTTGCAGTCTCATGATATTCAAAATCTTCTACTGCCATTCCTTTCTCAACTAGTTCCGAAGCTTTTCTTTCAATGTCTCCCATATCTTTCTTTTTAATCGTTTTATAGCCATCAAATACTAAAAAATAACCATTATTAGTTAGAGCACTGTGCACTTGCTTAGCCACTTCAGCCTTTCTACCGCTGTGGCATAGCGTCTCTACCATAAAGATCAAGTCATACTTGATTTTAGATATTTCAGACAGGTCATGGTAATCGCAAGATTTTACAGAAACGTTTCGATATCTTTTAGACCTCTTACGTGCAGAAACCAGTTGCCTGTCAGTTAAGTCAGTAACCATGAAGTTAGCTTCTGGAAATTTCTTCGCCAGATAAAGAGTATTTGCCCCTCTACCCCCCTAATTCAAGAATATTAATCTGTTTTTTTGAGCCAGAAATACTTCTTATGCACTCTTCTACAAATCTAGCTTGGCCTTTGAAATCATCTTTTTTGAATTTCCCATCATAGGAAAGACCCATGTGGATGGCCGAGGGATTATGGAATATACTATATGCCCAGAAACTTTTTTCATAATATTCTGTAACAGAATCCTTATCACTGAAATCTGTATTTAGCAATGATTTGAGATTGAAAATCTTAGCTAATCGAGACAGTTTCTTCTTTAGAAGATCTTGCTCACGCTTCCTTTTGGCATCCATAAAAAGCAGAATAATGATATGCTATTTAAAAACATTACTTGGGTAGAATATAGCAACTATAAACATAATATTTCATATGATGGTCATAAATCTTCCATCCTTGGTGAAGATCCTTCAAAATTTGATAAGACAGCTTTTTATTTCTCATCCATGTCCTGAATCTATGAAGAACATAGCTTTGCTTGTATGTCTGGTAGGCCTTCTCCTGCTATATGTGATAGCAGAAGCTGAGGAAGAGGATACGATGATGGATTTCATCTCCTCAGAGGATGGTGATGGGATATCATTGAGAGGAGAGATAAAAGAAATAGATTCACATGAGAGCCATACAAGGATGATCATCCAGACAGATGGCATGGTTGATGCTGTGGCTTTTGAAGAGTCTTTTAAAGAAGAATATGGTTTTTCACAAGGGGATATTGTAGCCATAGAAGGAGATGTCTCAGAAAGCGAGTATGGGAAGAGTCTTATTGTGGAAAGGATGGAGAAGATCATCGATTGATTAACCTGAATGCGCTTCTGATCTGTTTCCTGCTCCAGCCATGAGACAAGAGTTTTGTCTTTATATGAGACTTTCTATAGCCTTTCGTGAGAGCGAAGGAGACGAAGGAGACCAATGAAGCAATATCCTCTGATTCATCGTGAGTTAGGTCACTAGGGCTTGGGACATCTCTTCCCAAGTTATCAAGATCATACATGTCATACGTCAATACTTTATTCTCATGATTCTTTAGCACTATAACTATACCAAGGAAAGATGTCACAACTATCAATGTAATGAAGATTGCTAGATTCTCATTCAGAGAATCTTCTCTTATTATATCCTCAGGCTCTATGACTGGCTCCGTTTCTGGCTCTTCTTCCATCTCTTCTTTTGGTTCCTCCTCTGGTTCTTCCTCAATATCCTCTTCTGGTTCCTTTTCTGGCTCTTCTTCTGGTTCCTCTGTTGGAGGAGGGAGAGCACCCGTAGGGTCATCATCAGTGGGTTCACTAGGCTCACTAGGTGGAGGCGATGGCTCGTCCTCTTCTTTCTCTATGACAACAGTGTCATTCTGAGAGATGCCAGCAAGATTGCTCATATTAAGCTCTATGTGGTTGTTACCTTGTTCAAGAGACACGCTACAGCTTCCTGTGCTGCTGTTTGAGAAGCAGAGGTTTCCATCGTGAGAGACATTGCCTGGTTTGTTCAGCTCTACATTAAGATTTATACTGCTACTTGTGGTGCTAGAACCATCTTCAGGATCTGTAGATAAAAGTATCGGTGCATCAGTATCATCAATTACAGCACTTCCCGACTCTGTATCATTTAGATTACCAGCAGCATCATATACATCAAAGCTGAAATTGACTTGCGTATCATGTATTTCATCACGTGGCTCGAAATTGACAAACCTATGTGTGGCATTGTATGACTCTAGAGATGTTGCAGTCTCTGTATCCCATCCATCTCCAGAAGTATAATTCATGCTTACATTTTCTGCATTCTGTACATCATTAGTGACTAGCAATCTTGGTGTGAAATTCCAGTTTGGTGTCTCAGAGATATTAATGTTAACTCGAGGGGGAGTATTATCGCTTCCCGCTGCTACAGCGGAGAATGACTCTACATAGACTGAAAGATTTTCATCCTGCACATAGCATGGAAGAGGAGTTTCACCAGGAGTGAATTCATCGAACTCACATCTTCCGACACCCATAACATCCCTGAAATCCTTGAAATCTGGATAATAGTAGACGAAATTCAGGTTCTGAGCGATAATATCGAACTCAACCTCTGCATATTCAAGAGAATCATCAGGAAGGAAAGCAGTCTGGTTCTCAACTATAAAATCGCCATCTATCTCATCAGAATATGCAGAAAGAGTGCCTCTCAGATCATCATCATCGATAGAGAAATTGATGTATGGATCCTCCCAGAATACCTTCACAGGATCAATATTTTCGAATCTAACTGTCGGATTGAGACTGAAATTCATGTTAAGACCAGTCATATTATCAGTGTGAACAGTGCCAGATAATGGATCGCTTCCATTGAGGATGTCGTAATCGAAGCCATCAATAATATCAGAAATACTGTCACGAATATTATCTATATTTACATTTCCAGCAACATTGAACTCAAAGACTTCTTCTCTGCTGTTGTTGTATTCGTCGTATGAAAGGATGTTTATGTAGTTCCTTCCAGTGGAAAGGTTGAAATCTTCTGAGAGATTGTATTCATTGGTATCTCCAATGGAATCATTGCTTACATTCCAAGGCCTATTATTTACTCTGTAACTGACATTCCTCAGGGAGCTTCCTGGGACTTCATTGCTTATCGTGAAATTCAATGTGATATTGTCCCTTATTGGTTGTTCTGGATCTTCATCCAAGGTTATGACTGGATCAACATCATCGAAGATATGGAACTCAAGAGTGTTGCTGTCAAGAGAAGGGTTTATACTATATAGAGATGCTTGCAATCCTATATCTCCCACTTGCGTAGCTTCATATCCGACCGTGAGCTGACCATCTTCCAAAGATGGACTCAGTGGACCTACGAGCTCACCTTCCTGTGAAGTCGTGAAACTGGCATCAAGAGTGCTGTTATCTCCGCTATCGATGATATTATCGAATTCGTCAAACAGAGTGAGGTTGAAATACCTTGTACCTCCCCAGGCAAGATCAGCTTCTGAGCCTTCTAATGAGAGGTCATAAGGTAATCCAGGAAGGATAGTGAACTCCTGTGATGTGAGATTATCAATCTCCATGTCCGGGAAGAAATATAGTTGGTAGTCGCCTGTTGTGTTGAAGCTGAGATCATCGAATACGGCAGTACCATTAGCACTCGTTGAGACATTAGTAGTTCCACTATGGAAATTCTTGTTATCTCTTTCTTGCACAGAGATATTTATGCCTTCTATAGGATTGTAGAAGTCATCTGTAATTGAGATCACTGGATTTGGTGAGATCATATTTCCTGCTAGAGTGTCATATGGTTGTTGGTCTAAGGTTATTGTGGATGGTGGTGCCGCAAAGACATCGAAAGATTCAGATTCTACAGGATCCATTCCTGAAGTGGTGAATTCAAGTATGTAGTTATCATTGGCTTCTTCTATGACCAGGTCATCGAAGACTGCATGGCCTGAAGCATTTGTTGTCTGTGTTGTTGTGCCAGAATCGAAAGAGTATCCTGAGAGCTCTGAAACTACTACATTTGTTCCTACTGCAGGGTTTCCATCACTATCAAAGAGTTGGACTTCTACTGG
>CAZMXQ010000069.1:0-5852 GCA_964570335.1 uncultured Methanosarcinales archaeon | reverse complement strand
TCTGAGCTAGCTGCTCAAGAAAATCCCTCTGTTCCTTAGTGAGTAGTTTGAGTATGTCTGAAGACTGCTTTGATTTCACAGAGTTCTGCTCTGCTTTCAGATAGACCTCGTAATCTATGTTAGATGTTGCAGTCGTCACATCTGAGGACTTGTAGCCCTGCTTCTTCAGGGCTTCCTTAATCCTTGCAAGATCATTGCCTTTTCTTACCATCTCAGTTATTATGAGCACTAGGTCCCTCTGATGATGATTCTTTATGGGCTTCTTCTTCTCCTCATATTCCTTCTTCCTTGCCATGTAATTCATGGCATCCTCTGAGTCTCTTGCATCTGAGACGCCTGAAGTGTAGAATATCTTCTTCATGTCATTGAGCTTCCTCTTATCCTCTTCTTCTTCGGAGCTTGTGTAGGAGAGAGCCCTCTTGACATTCCTTGATCTGCCTTCCATCTCTTCTTCAAGTGTCTTGTCATTTACCTTGTTCTGCTTTACATCTATGTAAGGTGCCTCTATCACGAAAGGATTGTTGTACCTCTCAGAGAGCTTTACTATAGCATGACCTACTGGAAGCATACTGAAATATTTCCTCTTATCATCTCTCCTGTCAGTAAGCTGCATAAGCTCAGAGACTGCTCTTATGTCATCAGGAAGCTGCTGCTGGAAAGCTATATTGCATGCAGAGTTACCTGCTACGACATCAGCAAGCTTTGAAGCGTGCTGGTCAAGACATACAAGACTCTCTCCGAACTCCCTAATCTCTCTGAAAATCATCTCCGTGACAGACTCTTCCATGAATTGTGCCTTGTCCTTTAGGAATATATTGTGCGCCTCATCAACGAGTATCATATGCTTGAACTCATTGGTGAGATTATTCGGATCAGACTTCAGCTTCTTGTATATGTATGTAAGTATGTACTGTGTGAAGAACTTCTTCTCAGAGTTAGAGAGGCTGTCAAGCTCGAATACTACCTGACTTCTCAATAGCTCTGCCATGTCGATGAACTCCTTCCCTTTGTAGTTGATAACCTCACCAAAGCTTCCGAAAGTAAGCCCATGAGCAATCCTAAATGCAGAGGTGACCCACTCATACTCTCTAGATGATCTCTTGTTCTCAAGATCATTCTGGAGCTTCTCGAGCCTATCCTTTATCTGGTGCCAATTAGGATAGTTCTTGCTTCCCTCATAGACCTTGAAATCCTTATAGGCCTTGTCCATGACATCTGTTATTACTTTGTGGACACCGTAGCTCGTCTGATAAGACTCAGATAGCATATCCGCAATAATAGTTATCCACTGCTTAGGACCTACTCCAGGAGGTGGTATGTTTATATTCACCTTGAAGAAATTCTTCACAGATTCATTTCCTATCGTGTATACCAGAACATTGTCATTTGCTTTAAGCAGAGGTCTGAAACTCCTCTTCCAATCGAATACCAGGAAAGGCTTCTTCCTCAATATCATACCTCCAAGTATAGTGTATGCGAAGGTGGTCTTACCAGAACCAGACATCCCTGTAACACACATGTGCCTTATCCAATCCTGCTCCCTCAGGCAGAATGGGTAAAGCTCCTTATCAGTATACTTGATCTTACCAAGCTGGTACTCTCCTTTTATCTGATCCTCTCTTGGAGGCTCAAGCATTATATCGTCATTGAGAAGACTCTTTCCAAGGTGCTTATGATAGAGAGCATGCACCATCTTCTCTACCTCAAGCCTCTCATCCTTATCAGTAGATACAGAGTACCTTAGGTAAAGCTTCTCTATCTTCTCACCCATTATAGGGCGAAGCTTTCTACAGAGTTCCTCAATCGGTGTGTTTGACAGCATTATGATCATCCCTCTTTTTTTTGTCTCATATTGTGCTTGTCTGTGTATCGAAATCTACTTGTTTTCACTGGCCTCATCAAATAGGTCAGCGTATGTATTCTGCATGCTCTCCTGCTCTCTCAACTCTCTAAGCACTTCCCTCATCTCTTTCTTAAGGAGTGCGATGTCTCTCCAGCAATCAACATGCTCTCTTATCTTTGCTTCTTCTATTTTGACGGCTTTATCGTGCAGTGTGATCTCTTCTCGAAGATTCTCTTGGGGTATCCTTCCTATGATTGCATTTATCCTGCTGAGAAGACCCTCATAAGCATTCACCAGATTCAAGCTGAGCTTCTTCCTCTCATCAATCATATCGTTGATCTCATTGACAACCTCTTTGATATTGTCTATCTTGACATTATTGAGATTATCTATGAAGTCGCTGAACCTAGACTTCTTGTTTTCCATTTCCTTTATCTGCTTAGTTATCTCATCCATGATGACCGCCCCTGAGATTTTAGTGATTTTTTGTAATCACTGCTTTGTGACTACTTATAGCATATAATGTAAAAGCTACTATTTAAATGTTTGGATTTGTAACCACTGCCAAGTGATTATATTGTGTGTTCTCCTGCCTTAGATTGCTGCTAGGTCTAACTCTTAAAAATTTCTCAGGGAGGATGAGTATATTTTTCTTTATTATCCACATACAAGGAAATATGAGTGATATGTCTACAGAAACATTTATATAGTAGCTTACGGATAATGAAAGATATATCAGTATACAAAAAAGTATACTATCTTTGGGCAAGAAACTCGTGTGATATCGATGAATAGTGAGAGATTCTTAAAGAGATTCAGGTCTACTGAAGATGCCAGGATGGCAGAGGATGCAGCATCCAAATTACGTAGGATATACAAGGATGCACTGAAAGTATCCAATGAGAAGCTTCTCATTATGACTGATAGTGGTAAAGGGAAGAATAATGCTGCAACTATGCTTGCATATGCTTATCATACTGTAGCCCAAGATCAAGGATTAGACTCAGAGATCATTGTGCAGAAGCCTAAAGGAAGGAACACCGAGATTTCTCCTGAGATCCTAGATAAGCTTAAGACTCTCCCCAGAGGAAGTTCAATGATGCAATGTGTATCAAACAGGCTAGGTACTCTGAATGGACTAGGAAAAAGCTTCAGGAAATTCGCGAGAGCGAGAGACCACAAATTCACTTCTGCTTCAAGTCTAGGAAATCTTGACAAGGACCATTTCAACACATTAGTTGATGCCCACAATTACAATTATAGAGCAATGAAAAGAAAGCAAGAAAAATTGAAGAGGAAGCTTGATGATGCAAAGGAAGTAAATATAACCACCCCTGCAGGCACAGATGTGTTCCTTGGAATAGAGAAATCTAAAGCGGTCTTCAACCATGGGATATATGATAAGAAAGGACATGGCGGAAATCTTCCTGCAGGCGAGATCTACATCCCCATCAACAGGAGAAGTGCATATGGTAAGGTTGTCATTGACGGAAGCTCAAGACAGAAAGATAGGACGGTAAACTGTGAGAATGATCCCATGAACATATATTTTGATGGCGGTATAGTGAAACGGATCACAGGAGGAAAGGCAGCAAAAGGTTTGGAGAATACATACAGATGGGCTGAAAGGAAGGCAAAACATCCATGGGGAATAAGGATGGCTGCTGAGCTTGGTATTGGTCTCAACGAGAAATCAAGAGTTGTAGGCGCCACAATATTGGATGAGAAAGCAAAAGATACTGCCCACATCGCCACTGGAAGCAACTACTGGTTTGGTGGAGATATAAAAGCAATCATACACCTTGACCAGGTCTTCAAGAATCCCACGATAAGAGTAGATGGAAAGAGACTGAAAATATGATATATTCACACTCAAATACAAGAGAAAAGCTGAAATGCCCACACACGTGGGTTAGAGGCATTTGGTTTATATTTAGGCCATTTTTTCCACAAATGGTTAAAAATATAAATGAGTAGTATTTTATGAGTTGCAAGCTGTCCGATAGTGAAAAGAGAATCATTTGATGATGATTATCAAACTCGGCTCATGTTGGATGACATCAGAAATGTTAGTACTGTCGGACGGCTTTTTCTTTTTTCTGACATTTACAGCAAGATTTTTCTATAAGATGGAGTTCCAAGATTATGATGATAAACAAAGTCTATGATCTGCTTCTTGCAAAGTATGGAAGACAGGGATGGTGGCCAATCACACCAGAGGGAGAAGGTAAGCCTGTCTATGGTGCTGCCAGAGACTCAGAGAAGCATAAGCTAGAGATTGCTCTTGGAGCTATACTTACACAGAATACCTCTTGGAAGAATGTGGAGAAAGCCATGATCAACCTTCATGATAGAAGGATGGTCTCGATTGGGAGTCTGAGAGAAGTAGATACCGAAGAGCTTGCGCAAATCATAAGACCTGCTGGCTACTTCAACCAGAAGGCAAAGAAGATCAAGGGCTACATAAGATTTCTTGACTCTGGAAAAAAGATGACAAGAGAAGAGCTTCTCGGAGTATGGGGTATAGGGAAAGAGACTGCCGACTCTATCCTCCTCTATGCTTTCGATGAACCAGAGTTTGTAGTAGACGCATACACTAGGAGGATGTTCTCCCACTATGGTCTAATTGATGGAAAAGAGGAATATGACGATATCAAGGAGAAGTTCGAGAAAGAACTAGGGAAAGATCTTGATATCTATAAGGAGTACCATGCTCTCATAGTAGAACACGGAAAACGGCATTTCTCCAAGAGACCGTACGGAAAGGATGATCCCTTGAAAACATCTCTGTGAAATTGATTTTATGCGAAAAAACGAAATATTTATAACTAAATCATAACTTAATTATAATATGGCAGATGATAAGATAGTCATGACCAAGAGATTATCTAAGATGGGAGATAATGTGATACTGGTCATACCTAAGGATCTCAAAGGTCATCTGGATCATGGCGACCTTGTAGAAGTGAGCATGAATGTGCTCTCCAAAGGAAAGAGCGCAAAACCAAAGAAGCCTAAGAAAGAAACTGTAAAGCCAAGCAAGAAGATAATGGAGATTGTAAGCTCCCTGAAGGAGAAAGGATACAGCAAGGAGAACATAAGTGCTGTGCTGGTCAAGAACGGCTATGCCAAGAAAGAAGTCGATGCTGCTCTCAAGAAATGAATCTCATTCTGGTATTGTATTATTGCTTAGATAGTTGCTAATTCTAGAGATCATATGAATACGGGTAAAAAGGAATCGTATAGATCACATAATATCTTGATAATAGTTCTTGAATATATCAGCATGTGTACGGATGTATCAGTTCTGTATCAAGCATCTCTCGTCGAGAAAGAAGTCTGCAAGAGTAAAAAGACAACTGTTGTCACTAAAAAGTAAGAAAACATTTAAATAGTTGGAATGACTATAATGGCCTTGTAGTCAATTTTCCGGGCGTTGCTCGGCATCTAGGAGAAAGCCGGATTCCTTCGGATTTCGAAGTCTCAGAGCTTCTATGAAGGATATTCGCAATTTCTTGCTAGCTTTGGCTACGAATTCTCAGCAGGATAATATAGGAAACTCACGACAGAATGTCAAGAGAGCCCTGGAATCCTGCGAATTTGGAGGATATAAATGGACAAGATTTTTGTCAGACTTGATAATCTAAACGCATTCAATGGTACAAGAAAGGAGAAACTCAGAGGAGTGCGTGATGAGGAGAAAACCTCGGTCACCAGACTCTTCGAAAGATTCTCTGTTCCTGAAAGAAGATGCCACCGCGCAGATTCTTCAGCGGAAGTGAAACGTTTAGTCCAATGAATTCACAACAGATTGTGTCCTTAGCCAAGGCATGAATAACAACACCTGATTGGCTGCCAGGTTCTCAAAAGTCCATGAGGTAAATGGGCATGCTCAACATCATGGGGAGGGCATCTCTTCGAGTTTTTCATCGCAGATGAATACTTTGAGAGATTTTAATCTCAAAAAAAGAACTCAGTTATTTTGCAGCATGAGGTGTACGTTGTGCAT